>CAZIFU010000042.1:0-14454 GCA_964539075.1 uncultured Verrucomicrobiota bacterium
CGCCTTTCGTGTTCGGCGACTCGCCGAACACATTCCAACGCGCCCTCCCTCTCCGCCTCGATCGGGGAGAGGGTTGGGGTGAGGTGTCGAAAATCCTTTCAACCGCTGATTGATGCTGATGAACGCTGATTGACGCTGATAATTTTCCCGCGCACACTCGCCGCGTTAGAAAAAACAAAACGACCAGAAACTTTTTACAAAACAATTCTGCGTAGCTTCGGCTACGGGCCGCATCGAAAACCGCTAATTTTCCAGGCCGCACAGAACTCGACCGAGCACGCGCCCCATCGGGCGCGGCTTGGCGTGTCTTCTGTGCTAGGCGCTTAGCGGTGCCTCGATGCGGGGCGCGTTGAGTTCGCGCCCCTTCTGTTAAGGAAATTCCCGTGGTTGCGGTTGCGCCAAGCGCAATGTCTGCATCCAACCAATCCCGTAGCAGCCGAGGTAACGAGGCTCAAACTGATTCCCCGAAAAGTCAGAGCCTCCTCACGTCGGCTGCTACTTCCAAGACACGCTACGGACTCGACAATCCGCATCCGCTTTCGCAGATCAAGACGGAGTTGGTGTGGGATGGGAAATACGACGAGTATGGCAGTCGCCGCGCGGTGGACATTGCCGGGTGCGCGATGCCGCTGCAAAAGATTGAGACCATTGACGAGCCGCGCAGTCGCGCCGCCGCCGGCGGCAATCTGGAATTGTTTGAGAAGGAGAAAAAACGCCGCGACGATTTTCGCAATCGGCTCATCTGGGGCGATAACAAGCTGGTGATGGCCAGCCTGCTGGCCGAGTTCAAGGGCAAGGTTGATCTCTTCTACATTGACCCGCCGTTCGACGTGGGAACTGACTTCACGATGGACGTTCCAATTGGTGACGAGAAAGAAACCATCTTCAAAGACCAATCATGTCTCGAAATGGTGGCTTTCAAAGATATGTGGGGCAAAAAAATGGATTCCTACCTCCACATGATGTTCGAGCGGCTTTCCTTGATGAAGGTACTGCTTTCGGAAAAGGGAAGCATCTATGTGCATTGTGATTCGCGAGTGAACTACTTTCTTCGCGGGGTAATGGACGATGTCTTCGGAAAAGCGGGATTCAGGAATGAAATCGTCTGGCAAAAAATCCGTGTGGTAAAAGCGCAGAGTTCCAGCTTCGGAAACGTGCATGATTCGATCTTGGTGTATTCTCGCGGCGAACAATCTACTTTTAATCAGCAGAAGGGTGAACAAGACGAGGACTACGAAAAGAAATTCGACAAAGTAGAATCATCAACAGGCCGTCGCTACCAACTTGTTAGTTTGTTACAGGCTGGCGCAGGACAGGCCAAATGTTTTGGAAATAAAGTTCTTTCTCCGGGTTCTGGTCGCCATTGGATATGGTCACAGGAACGCATCAACAAGGCCCTCGAAGGAGGACTGATTGAATTCACGTCAGGAGGGATGCCACGGAAAAAACAGTATCTGGACGAATCCGAAGGCCGGTTCATTGACGACCTTTGGACAGATATTTTCCCAGTAAATTCGCAAGCATTGGAGGATACCCAATATGCCACCCAAAAACCCGAAGCACTTCTCGAACGCATCATCAAAGGCAGCAGCAATGAAGGCGATCTTGTGGCTGACGTGTTCGGCGGCAGCGGAACGACGGGCGCGGTGGCGGAGCGGTTGGGTCGGCGTTGGATTATGTCAGACCTGGGCCGGTTCGCCATTCACACCAGCCGCAAGCGTTTGATTGAGTTGCAGCGCACGTTGCACGACGAGGGCAAGCCGTATCGCGCGTTCGACGTTTATAATCTCGGCCGTTACGAGCGCCAGTGGTGGCAGAAGGAACGGCTCAAGGGCGCGGACGAGGAGCATCGCAAAGTGGTCCTCGGCTTTTACAAGGCGGAAGTGTTGCCGCACGCGGGCGCGTATCTCCACGGTCGCAAAGGCCGGGCGTTCATTTACGTGGATGGCATTGACAGCATCCTCACGCGCGACGAAGTGCGCGCCGTTGCGAAAGCGGCGCGCGAAGCGGGCGCGAAGGAAGTGCATTGTCTGGCGTGGGAATTTGAGATGGATTTGAGGCTCGTCTGCCACGAACTGGAGGCGAGCGAAGGCGTGCTGATCAAACTCATTCCCATCCCGCGCGAAATCATGGAGAAGAACCGCACCAGCCCGCCGCCGTTTCTGGAAGTGGCGGTGTTGGAAGCAGAGGTGGTGAGACGCGGCCCGGAAAAGCGGCAGAGGACTACCGCAGTCCAAGACGCTACCGCGCCAGCCGGAGCGCCAGGAGGTGCGCCAGCTTTTGGAGTGCGCCAGTCCTCTGGCGCTTTCGACATCAAGCTCACGAAATTCCTTCCCTCGCTGGCCGAAGTGCCGAGCAAGGAATTGGAAGCATTGAAAGAACGCGCGGTCAAAAGCGGATTCGACTTCATTGATTTTTGGGCGGTGGATTTCAACTGGCATGACGGAAAGCCGTTTGAACACCACTGGCAGGATTATCGCACGCGCAAAGACCGCTCGTTGAAAACCGTCAGTGACGCGGGCTTCGACAAATATCCCAAGCCCGGCAAATACACGGCGTGTGTGAAAGTCGTGGACGTGTTCGGTTGCGACACGAGCATCACGGTGGAGGTGGAGGTGTGAGGGCGAGCGCAAACCCAGGAGCGCGGGCTTCAGCCCGCTTCACCGTCCGACAACCGGCACACGTCGTATTTACCCAAGCTACACGCGTTCGCACATCGAAGCGGGCTGAAGCCCGCGCTCCTTTCGCCAACGACCATGCCTGAACCCGTTATAAATCTCGCCGCCCTTGAACCGCTGTTCGCTCCGCAAGAAGAGCCGAACCAACATCGGGCGCGGGCGCAAGGCGATCAACCGTCGCAGGTCAAAAAAGGCCGGCGTCCTTCCAAAATTGCCATCGCGCAATCGCTGCGCTCGCACGTGAAGCAATGGCGCGAGACGGATTATCCGGGCGCGTCGGACACGACGCGGGAGTTGCTCCATCATTGGTTCGGGCGCGATCATTTGATTGAGTTGCCCGACGGGACACGCGTGCCGTTCCGTTATTACTTCTGCCAGCGCGAGGCGATGGAGACGCTGGTTTATCTCTACGAAGTGCGCGGCATCCGTTCGCTGACTCCGCTCATGGCTGAGTTCGCCGGGCCGAGCGCGGAGACGGCGGCCCTGGGCGTGAATCCAGACGACGACCGCTGGGCAAAGTATGCGTTCAAGCTGGCGACGGGCGCGGGCAAAACCAAAGTGATGAGCCTCGCCATCGTCTGGAGTTACTTTCACGCACTCCGCGAGAGCGATTCGCCGATGGCAAAACATTTCGTCATCACCGCGCCGAATCTTACAGTATTCGAGCGGTTGAAAACGGATTTCAAGCCAGCGGAAGGCGGCGCGGACATTTTTGACAAGGATCCGCTGATTCCGGTCGCGTGGCGCGGAGATTGGAATTTGACCGTTGTATTGCAGGACGAAGCGAGCGGCGCGGCGACGGGCGGAACGCTTTACCTGACGAACATTCACCGGCTTTACGACAACGAACGGCGGAAGAAGGAAGCGGAGACTTACGATTGGGTCGGCCCGGCAGTGTCGCGCGCGAAGGCGCTGGACACGGGCGCGGAGTTGCGCAAGCGCATCACTGGACACGAGCGGGTGATGGTTTTGAACGATGAAGCACATCACTTGTGGGACCCAGGCTCGGCGGCGAACGAGGCAATTTCATATTTGCACGAGACGATTGCGAGTCGAACAGGCGCGGGACTGGTGGCGCAACTGGATTTCTCGGCAACGCCCAAGGACAATCGCGGGCAAATTTTTCAGCACGTCGTTTGCGACACGCCGCTGGGCGAGGCCGTGGACGGCGGCATCGTAAAAACGCCAATCATCGGACGTGGCAAAGGTTGGGTGGAACGCACCAGCACCGATGCGTCGGAAAGATTTGAGGAACAGTTAAGGGTTGGCTACGCGCGCTGGCTCAAATCGAAGGAAGAATGGGAAAAGAGCGGTAAGAAGCCGCTGCTGTTTGTGATGACCGAGGACACGGCAGATGCAAATCAGATCGCGCGGCGGCTGGATACCGACCCGGTGTTTAAGGAGTTGAACGGGAAGACGACAAACCTGCACACGAATCTCAAGGGCAAGGTGAAGTGGGTTGGCGGGCGCAAGAACGGTTATCCTGTCTTTGAGGAAAGCGAGAGTGAAATCAGCGACGACGATTTGAAGGCGTTGCGTGAATTGTCGCGGCAGATTGATTCCGACCAGAATCCTTACGCGTGCATCGTGTCGGTGCTGATGTTGCGCGAAGGCTGGGACGTGCGGAACGTGACGACCATTGTTCCGCTGCGGCCTTACACGTCGAAGGCAAATATCCTGCCGGAACAAACACTTGGTCGCGGTCTGCGAAGAATGACACTGCCGGGAGAGGCGGCGGAGCTGGTCACGGTGGTCGAGCATCCGGCGTTCGTCAGCCTTTATGCGCAGGAGTTGGAACAAGAGGGTTTGTTCATCGAGACGATTGACGTTGAGAACGTCCCGAAAACGACCGTCACGATTTTTCCAGACAAAGAACACAAAGACTTTGCCGCACTGGACATCGTCCTGCCGGAAGTCAGCGGTGGATTCAGCCGAACCGCGTCGCTCGGAGGGTTGACGCTGGAAGATGTTCGCAAACAATTTGCGCGTTACCGGCCTTTGCCAGTGGGCGAAGTGCGTTCGGAGGAAATTCATTACGAGGGACGGCATCTCATCACAGACGAACTGGTTGAGCAGATGAAGATTCGTCTGCCGTTGCTGGAAAACGGAATGGGAGCGGTGTCGTTTTACCGCGAGGAGTTGGAACGCATTTGCGGATTGCGCGGCACGCATCAAGTGCTCGCGCCGCTGCTGGAGACATTCATCGCGGAAATTTTGTTCACGGAAAGGCTGGCGCTCTTCGACCAACGTCTCTTGAGCCGGATTAGCGATGCGGACGTGCGCGAGAATGTGCGCGCCACGTTTGTGCCGTTGATTCTCAAACGCACGACCATCAAGGAAGAGCGCAAGGCCAGCAGCGCGAGCCAGTCCGTTTCTTTGTGGAAGCCGTTTCAAGTGACGCACTCGGCGCATCGTCCAGCCGTTCCCGCGAAACGGACTTTGTTCAATCTCGCTCCATGCAACCGTGACTTGGAGGTAGCGATGAGCCAGTTCCTCGACCGCGCGCCGGACGTCGCCGCATTCTGCAAGAACGCCGGACCGCAGTCGTTGCGCGTGGATTATTTGACCGGCAACGGACAGCTCGCATTTTACACGCCGGACTTTTTGGTGCGGTTGAGCGATGACAATTATGTCCTCGCGGAAACAAAGGGGCGCGTGGACAAAGACGTGCCGTTGAAAGCGCGGGCGGCGGCGGCGTGGTGCAAGGCGGCGTCGAAAGGAAAAACGAAATGGACTTATCTTTATGTTCCGCAGCAGACATTCGAGGCGTTTGGCGACAACCGGCTGGAAGTTTTGATTCGCTCTTGTGAACCGGCGTTGCAAGATTTGATCGAAGAAGCGCAAGTGCCTCAACTGACGCTCGCGTTTGGCGAAGTGCGTGAAGATGAAACCGAAGCGTTTATCAGCAAAGCAGACTTTGCGGCATTGCCGCCGGCTCATCGGAAAATGGTCCAACAGGCGATTGGTCTGTTTCAGTTCCTCGAGAAAAAGACCGGACAATCACTCGCTCCCGTGTTCACGCCTTTGCTCGGCCCATTGGATGAAGCGTCGAAGGCGGTCATGCTGAAGCGGCTCGGCCCTGAAATTCCAGCCGAACGCGAGGCGCAAAGAAGATTTTTTGAAGTGAATGTCGGTGGTCTGACGGTAAGCGACGCCGAGGATTTCAAGCGCAGAAGCAGCAATCTCAAACGAACTTTGGTTGATCACAACGGCATGAGTCCGATCGGGCTTCTGCGCGAGTGTTTGCAATTTGCGCGGGACTCGAAAACCTCCGTCGGGCCGGTGTTTGATTGCGTCAGCAAAGCCTTCCAGACGGATTCAGAGGAAACTTACACACTGGTGAGTCGCATTAACTCGTTCCGCAATACCTACGTGGCGCACCAGAAGAAGGAATTGACCGACCCGGCGATGGCGAAAACAGCGCTTGGTGATTGGGCAAATGGATTGTGCCGGATTTGGAAGATGCGCGGGTGACTCTGCCGCCCGTTCTCAGCATTGCGGAAAGCTAATCAGCGTCAACAGCGTGGATTAGCGGTTTCTTGAGACCGGCGGGACGCGCTGCCCTAAGTTGGTTGCGCCCGGCGGGTCGCCGGGCACGACACGCGGGTTACGTGTGCTAATGAAAACTCAACCCGAAGCGGAGACTCGACACCTCACCCTGACCCTCTCCCCGATCGAGGCGGAGAGGGAGAAGTTCCTTGCGTCCTTTGCGCTCTTTGGTGGCGATTGAATCCGTGTCCATCGGTGTCTATCCGTGGTTGCAAAATCAGTTGAGAGTTCGTGGTTGAGGGTTGAGGGTGCCCTCACCCGGCCTGCGGCCACCCTCTCCCATCCGATGGGCGAGGGAAACCGGCGAGTCGCCGGTGCTACCCAGCCGCCGCTGAAGCCGACCGGCCACGGGCGCGGGTCGTCCAGGTAAAGCTGGCGCAACGAATCTCTGATGCCTTGGCAGGTCATGGTCTGATCGCGAGGATGGGTCCTCGCTGAACGGAATTCAAGTCTCGCGGATTTGCAATAGGAGAAAACCATGTCAACAAATCCACAACCGCCTTGGTGGAAGCAGAAAGATTTGTGATGCTCCTGAAGGCTGGCTTGGTTGAATTTTCTCGTTCGCG
Organism: uncultured Verrucomicrobiota bacterium; assembly: GCA_964539075.1. GTDB lineage: Bacteria > Verrucomicrobiota > Verrucomicrobiia > Limisphaerales > CAZIFU01 > CAZIFU01. The sequence continues at coordinate 6,794 of CAZIFU010000042.1, forward strand.
TGTTTGTGTTTGATGTGGTTGGCGGTTGCCAGCGGTTTGTTCGGCGAGTCACTTCCGCTTCCTGGTGTCAGCAGGCGGCGGGAGCAACTTTTCAAAGCGAAGCAGGACGTTTTCCATTTTCAGCAGGAGCTTCTCGCGCTCGTGCCGTTCTTCTTCGCGGATGAGTTGGATTTCAAATTGCAACCGAACGACGAGTCCGCTCAGGTCATCGAATTCCTGACGCAGGCGCGCGATCTTCTCCTTGTTCTCCTGAACGTCTCTGGCCAGGAAAACCTGGGCGCGAAACAGTTCAAGCAGCTTTTTCCACATGGAGATGGGCGCGAATGTGGTCGAGCTTGCGGCGGGTGGATGCCTCCAGACGGCGAATCTCAGCGTCGGTCTTTTTCATTTCGCGCCGAATGGTCGCCATCTCGGCGGCGCACTCGTCAATGTCGGCGAGATATTTCGCATCCCGACCGGTCATCCCGTTGGCCGTTGCCGATTTCGTTGTCATGATGACAGATTAACCGGTTGAGTCGGAAATGCAACGCGGCAATTTCGATTGCGCCCGGCGGGTCGCCGGGCGCGACACGCGAGTCGCGTGTGCTACCGAACAACTCAACCCAAAGTGGAGACTCGACACCTCACCCTGACCCTCTCCCCGTTCGAGGCGGAGAGGGAGAAGTTCCTTGCGCACTTTGCGCTCTTTGGTGGCGATTGAATCCGTGTCCATCGGTGTCCATCCGTGGTTAAAATTTTGTCGTTTGAATGTGTTCGGCGGGTCGCTGGTGCTGCCCAGCCGCCGCTGAAGCCGACGAGCCACGGGCGCGGGTCGTCCAGGTAAAGCTGGCGCAGCGAATCTCTGATGCCTTGGCAGGTCATGGTCTAATCGCGAATCACGAGGATGGGTTCTCGCTGAGCGAAATTCAAGTCTCGCGATTTCAACCACCCGGTTCACCCATTGATGGCGACCCGTTGAGGGTCAGACCGCCGCCGCCACCAGGTCGCCCACCTGACTCGTGCTGTAGCCCATTTTGCCGGCGGCGAGGCTCTTGATTTTTTCGCGCGTGATTTTGATGACCGCGGTTTCGATGGCTTTGGCGGCCTCAGTTTCGCCGAGGAAATCGAGCAGCATCTGGCCGGCGCAAATCGCCGCCAGCGGGTTGATCACGCCCTGGCCGGTGTATTTGGGCGCACTGCCGCCGATCGGCTCGAACATGCTCGCCCCTTGCGGATTGATGTTGCCGCCCGCCGCGATGCCCATGCCGCCCTGCACCATCGCGCCCAGATCGGTGATGATGTCGCCGAACATGTTGTCCGTCACGATCACGTCGAACCACTCCGGGTTTTTCACGAACCACATCGTCGTGGCGTCCACGTGCGCGTAGTCGCGCTTGATGTCGGGGAAATCCTTCTGGCCGACCTCGTGGAAGGCGCGCTCCCACAGGTCGAAGGCGTAGGTGAGCACGTTGGTCTTGCCGCAGAGCGTGAGTTTTTTCTCCTTGTTCCGTTTGCGCGTGAACTCGAAGGCGAAACGCAGACAGCGCTCGACGCCGCGCCGGGTGTTGATGCTTTCCTGCACGGCGATTTCGTGCGGCGTGCCCTTGAACACGAAGCCGCCGGCGCCGGCGTAAAGGCCCTCGTTGTTTTCGCGCACGACCACGAAATCAATCTCCTTCGGGCCTTTGTCCTTGAGCGGGCAAAAACGCTCGTCGTAAAGCTTCACGGGCCGCAGGTTGATGTATTGCTCCAGCTCGAAGCGCAGGCGCAGCAGGATGCCCTTTTCCAAAATGCCCGGCTTCACGTCGGGATGGCCGATGGCGCCGAGCAGGATCGCGGGGAATTTTCGCAACTCGCCCACGACGCTGTCGGGCAGGGCTTCCTTCGTGCGGAGGTAGCGCTCGCCGCCGAGGTCGTAGGGGGTGTAATTGAGCTTGAGGTTGAATTTCTGCGCTGCGGCGTCGAGAACCTTGACGGCTTCACGGATGACTTCCGGCCCGGTGCCATCGCCGCCGATGACTGCGATGTTGTAACTTTTCATGGATTTAATGTGTCCGGCCCGCCTGGGTGGGAGCGGGAGTGGCGATGCTAGTGGTTCCCGGCGGACTGGCAACGGAAAATTGACAATGGAAAATTAACCGACGCCTCTGGACACTCACGAACCGGACCGGGCGATTCAGTTTGGAGTTCCACCTTCAGGCGGTTAGCGCGGCGAACAGCAATGGACCGCCTGAAGGCGGAACTCCAAACCCAGGCAGGCTCATGAAGGGGAGTTGCTTCCGCAGTTCTCATCAGGTTTCCAGGATCGCTACTGCCGTCGCGTAATTCTCCGTGTGACTGAGGGAGAGGTGGACGCGGCGGGCGCCGCGAGCGGCCAGGAGTGTCTGCCCCTTGTCGTGTAAAATCACAAACGGCTCGCCCGACTCCTTGCGCCCCACTTCGATGTCCTGCCAGCCGAGATGTTTGCCGATGCCCGTGCCAAAGGCCTTGGAGACCGCCTCCTTGGCGGCGAAGCGCCCGGCCAGAAACGGCGCGGGATTTCTGTGTGACAGGCAGTAGGCAATTTCCGCGGGCCGCAAGATCCGCTGCAAAAAGCGTTCGCCGAATTTTTCGTGCGACGCCTTGACGCGCGCGACCTCGATGATATCAATGCCGGTGCCTAAAACCACAAAAGTGAGTATTGAGTTTTAAGTGTTGAGTGTTGAGTTTAGGGTCGCGTGCGGCCGGGAGAACTCGAATGGGCCATTGGCTTCAAGCGTTGTAGTCCTGCATCAGCTGCAGCATTTCCTTCACTGCGGCGGACAAGCCGACGGCGACAGCGCGGCTGACGATGCTGTGACCGATGTTCAACTCCACCAGGTGCGGCACGGCGTCCAGCGCACGGACGTTGAGGTAGTTCAAGCCGTGCCCGGCGTTGACCTTCAGGCCGAGCGCGTGCGCCTGCCGGGCCGCCGCGACCAGGCGCTGCAACTGCTCCTGCCGCTCCTTTTTCCGGTTGAAACTTTCGGCAAAGGCGCCGGTGTGCAGTTCAATGAACTGGCTGCCCACCTTGGCCGCCGCCTCGACTTGCGCCGCGTCAGGCACGATGAACAGGCTGACCTCGATGCCCGCGTCGTTGAGTTTTTTCCGCGTGTCCGCCAGCGCCAGCCAGTGGCCTGCCGCGTCGAGTCCGCCTTCGGTGGTGACCTCCTGGCGGCGCTCGGGCACCAAGCAGACGATGTCCGGCTTGAGTTTAAGCGCGATGCCAAGGATTTCCGGCGAGTTGGCCATCTCCAGGTTGAGCCGCGTCGTGACCACCTCGCGCAATTTCCACACGTCGCGGTCCTGGATGTGCCGGCGGTCTTCGCGCAGGTGGGCGGTGATGCCATGAGCGCCGGCGGATTCGCAGATCATCGCCGCCTGGACGGGATCGGGCTCGCCGCGTTCGAGGCCGCGATAGCGCGCCTCGCGGAACGTCGCCACGTGATCAATGTTCACACCGAGCTTGAGCATGAGGGGAGTCTAAGCCGGAACGGTTTAATACAACCACACGAATAAACACGAATAAAAACAGGCCCACCCGGATTTTTTGCTTGAGTGGGTTAGACTCACCGAACGCTGAGCGGCGCGGGGAAAGTCAAAACCATCCATCAGCCAATCGGATTCGTGTCCATTCGTGTTCATTCGTGGTTTTCCACTGCATGGTTAAGGTTTGGCCGGTGGCGGGCCGGCGGGCGGATTGGTTGCAGGCAGGCCGGCCGGCCCCGGCTCGGGCGGCTCCGAGGCGTCGAACTGGCGCGCCAGCCAGACCAGTTCGAAGCCGGTCAAGCCGAGGTGTGCCTTGCGGACGAGGGAAAGTTCGCGCGGCGACACGGAGGAAATTTCCGTCACCGAGTTTCCCAGATGCGGCGCCACCGCGACCAGCCATTCTTGGGCGGTGGAATTTTTGGCGCCCACCGGGCTGGCGACGACGAGTTGGCAGAGTTGGAATAATTGCCGCCATTGCATGAGCCGTTCCTGGGTGATTTCCCAATCGTAGTAAAGCAGGCCGGGGCGGTCGAGTTGGGTGAACAATTCCGCCGGGGGCGGCTGGCCGGGCGCATTGGGGAACAGTCCGCCGTATAAAAATTCTCCGTCGGTCCCGGTTTCCGGGCGCAGGAAGGGAACGATGATCGGCAGTCCCTGCCAGATCAATTCGGTGCGATTGCTGGCCCAGCGGATTTCGCCGACCAGTTGTTGTTGGAGGTTGCTGGCGAGAACGGAGGGCAGGCGGGTGGCGAGGCGCGGCAACAGCTGGCCGGCGGCGGCGACGGGCGCGGCCGCGAAAGTCTGAAAGGGAATCTGCGATTGCGCCCACACGAAGGCCTGGTTGGGCGCGGGCTGCCAGCCGAGTTGTTTGAGCACGGCTTGCCCTCCCAGCCAGTTGGAAAATCCGCGCGCAGCGGTGAAGCTGATCAGCGGATCGAACACCGAGTTGGTGGGCACGCGCCACGGCTCGAAGGTCACCTGGAGCGGCTCCGCGTAAAGCAGGCGCGCGTTGGCGTGCAGGTTGTCCCCCTTGCCGCTCACGGTCAGATGCGCGTGCGGCCAGCGGATGGCGGACGGCCAGTCGAGCCGCGGGACGAGGCGGGGGAAATTGAATTCCGCCGCCAGCCAGTAATTGCCCGCAGCCGTGGCCGGGCGGCCGGTGTGGAGGATTTGGCTGGCCCAATCTTTCGTCAGTGAATCTTTTCCGCTTGTGATTCCCAGGACGACCCAATCGCCGGCGCGGAAAAAAACAAAAGCCCCCCGGCCCGGTGGCAGCGCGATCTGCCAGACGTGAGAACCTGGCGGGCTGGCGTCGCTCAACCCGCCAGGTTTCCCTGCCGAAAGCAACTGTGCCAGATTCGTCCGCCAAAGTTTTTCCCGCTCCACCGCCAGCCGCGCTGCCAGCCGCCACGAAACGGGTTGCCGTTTTTGGCCGTAAGATTCAAAGACCGTCTCCACGCGCAGGCAATCCTCCAGCAAAGGCCGGAGCAGCGCGGCCGGGTCGGCGGGGGCGGCAGTGGTCGGCGGCGAAAAAAGGGTGAGCGCGGCGCCGGCCAGTTTTCGCAGCAATGGCTCGCGCAGTTTGCGCGATTCGGGCAACGCTTCGATTTCCCTGAGTTGGGTGGCGTTCGTGTCGCTTGACAGCGCGGCGGTGCCGATGAAGTGCCAGCGGGCGAGCAATTCCGCCGGCGGCGGGGGCGGCGTGCTCTTCCGGCAACCGGCCAGCACACCGCTCAACGCTAAAAGGGCAAAGAGGTTTCGCATCGTCCGGCCATTGACTGACAGAAAATTTTTCGCTTGTCAGCCTGGGATTTGATTTGCCTAAACCAAAAACGCCCTGCTTTCATCCGTCGATGCGTTCCGGGCGACTCTTCATCAAATACTGGCTGCCCGTTGTGGTCTGGTTTTTCTTCATTTTTTCCGCTTCGACCAGTGTGGGCTCGGCTGAGCACACGTCGCGATTCATCGGTCCCTTGCTGCGCTGGCTTTTCCCGGGCATCACGAACGAGACGCTCGCCCTGGTGCATGTGGCCGTCCGCAAATGCGCCCACGTGACCGAATACGCCGTGCTGGCGCTGCTGCTGCGGCGGGCGCTGCAACACACGACCCGCGAAGACACGCGGCCCTGGCACCGCCCGGCGGCGGTTCGCGCCCTTTGGCTGTGTGTGATCGCGGCGACCGCGGATGAATATTTCCAATCGTTCTGGGATACCCGGCTCAGTTCACCGTGGGATGTGATGATTGATTCGGTGGGGGCGTCGTTGGGCCTGGGCTTTGTCTGGGTGATCGGCCGTTTTCGGAAAAAATGGTGACGTACTATGAAACGACCACTGCTGCGAGTGGCCTTGTTTTATGTGGCCGGGCTTTTGTTGGCGGACAGGGTGAACGTCCCGCCTGGCGGATTGTTGTTGCTCTCGACCGCCGTTGCCCTGCTCACGCTGCTTTGGCCACGGGCGCGGCCCGCGCTGGTCTGGCCCCTGGCGCTCCTGCTCGGCTGCACCAATCTCGCCTGGCGCACGGCCATCCTTTCGCCCGACGACTTGCGTGTGCTGGCCGGCGAGCGGACCGAACTGGCGGCCGTGCGGGGCCGGCTGCTTGAAACGCCCTGGCAGCGGGTCTACGAGCGCGAGGAGGAAGAATCCTGGCGCACCCACGCCGTCGTGCAAGTGGAAGCCCTGCGCCGCGACGACCGCTGGCAGCCGGCCGGAGGCACCGTGGCGGTCACGACGCCCGGTGTGCTCGGCGCCGAATTTTTCGCCGGGCAGCAGGTGGAAATCAACGGCGTCCTGCGGCCGCCCAAAGGACCAATCGCCGACGGGCAATTCGATTACCGCACTTATCTGAACCGGCAGAGAATTTATTACGAGCTTCGGGCCGATGGCGGCAACGACTGGCGCCTCTTGATGGAGGAACGTTCCCCGCGGCATCCGCCGTTGGCCGACCGTTTTTCCAACTGGGCGCACCGCACGTTGCAACGCGGCCTCCCGGTGGAAGACGAACCGCTGCGCCTGACCTGGGCGATGGCGCTGGGCTGGAAGACCGCGTTGACCAGCGAAGTCTCCGCGCCGTTCATGCGCACCGGCACGATGCACATCTTCGCCATCAGCGGCCTGCACATCGCGCTCATTGCCGGCATTCTCGTCAACCTGCTGCGCGTCCTGCAAGTGCCGCGGGCCGCCTGCGCGCTGGTGGTGATACCGCTCATCTGGTTTTACACCGCGGCCACCGGCTGGCAGTCCTCGGCGATCCGCTCGACGGTGATGATGAGCGTGGTCATCGCGGGCTGGTCGCTCAACCGGCCGGGCGACTTGTTGAATTCACTGGGCGCGGCCGGCTTCATCATTCTGGTCTGGCAACCGGAGCAACTCTTTCAAGCCAGCTTTCAACTTTCCTTCTTCGTCGTTTTGAGCATCGCGTTGTTGCTGCCGCCGATTGAAAAAATCCTCCGGCGCTGGCTGGCGACCGACCCGTTGTTGCCGCCCGAATTGCGCCCCCGCCGGCAACGCTGGCTCGACGCGCCCGTGCGTTTCGTCGCGCTCAGCCTGGCCACGTCGCTCGCCGCCTGGCTGGGGTCGTTGCCGCTCATTGCATATTATTTTCACCTGTTCACGCCCGTGAGCCTGCTCGCCAATCTCGTGATCGTGCCGATGAGCAGCGCGGCGTTGATGTGCAATCTCGCCAGCCTGCTGTGCGGCGACTGGCTGCCGTGGCTGACCGGGCTGTTCAATCACGCCGGCTGGTTCTGGATGCGCGCCATGATTGGTGCCAGCCAATGGGCCGAGCGCTGGCCTGGCGCTTATTTTTACATCCGCGCGCCGGGTCTGGCGGGATTCATCATTTTTTATGCGCTGCTCCTGATGTCGCTCAACGGCTGGCTGTTCGCACCGTCGCGCCGGCGTTGGGCGGTGGCCGGCGTCGGGATTTTCGCTGTCTGCATCGCGGTGTTCTACTGGCAGCGCGAGCGCAGCCAGGCGCAGCTGGCCGTCCTTCCGCTCAACGGCGGTGAAGCCGTCTGGGTTGATGCGCCCGGCCGTCGCAATGATCTGCTCATTGATTGCGGGAACGAGTCGGCGGCGGCGTTTGTCGTCAACCCCTTTTTGCGCGCCCAGGGAGTCAATCGTCTGCCGCAACTGTTGCTCACGCACGGCGCTGTGCGCAGCATGGGCGCGACGGAA
>CAZIFU010000043.1:0-38010 GCA_964539075.1 uncultured Verrucomicrobiota bacterium
CGGCTCGACGGAGTCGCGCCCCACCCTCGCGAGTCCTTTCAGCACTTCCATTTAGTTAAGAAGACAAAAAAATTTCCGGAGCAACCCCTCACCTTGATCCTCTCCCCTTCCGAAGGGGAGAGGAATGCGCGCGCTGCGTTCACAGACGCAAACCGGGATGCGCTTGACGGACCCCGCCGGATTTCCTCTCCCCTCATCCGATGCGGGGAGAGGATCAAGGTGAGGGGGTTCTGCAAATATTTCATCGCTTAACTAAATGGCAGTGCCCCCCGGGAAAGGGTTGGGGTGAGGGATCCGCTTTATCGTTTGTACCGATTAAAACTGAGAAATGGTATGACACTTGAATGACGCGAACCCTGCGACGACGTGGACCCCATGCCCGATTTCGAAAGCGTCCTCTCCGACTGAGAACGAACCACCTGCCCGAGTGATTTTTCCGTGGATTCTCTCCGGCGCCCCGCCCGCCCGTCCGCTGCAACGGACGCGCCTCAGCCAAGCCAGCCGGCGGCTTCGACGACCCGGCACAGTTCAACCTCAATGTTTTTGCTCATTTACACCAGCAACAAAGCACAACTAGACGACCCGGTTTTCTGTCAAAAAAAAACGGGCTTTTCCGTTAACAATGGCCATTTTCCGGTTGGCGAACAGCGATTGAATCGCACGAACGACTATTTTTTCTCAGCGGCTTGCAAGACGGTCAATTGCCCTTTGCTCTTGAGCACGATCTGCGGTTTGCCTTTGTAACCCTCGACCTTGCCAGAAATCTCGACGGTCTGGCCTTTTAATTTGTCCACGTCCGGGAACGTCGCAAAGTCGCTGGCAAAAATAACGGCGGTGAAGTCCTGCTTCGGATATTTCGGACCGATATTGATCTGAATGACTTTTTCGCTCTTGTGAACGTCGGCCACCTTGCCGGTCATGACGGCCAGTTGGCCGATTTTCTTTTTCGCCTCGGCTGCGGGTGTGCGCGGTTCCAGTTTGCCTTGCTGGCCGAGTGCGGTCAGGGCAAGCAACGATCCCATCAAGAGGCTTGGAGCCTGTTTGAAAAGTCCTCGTCGGAGTGCGCCCGTCCTCGGGCGCAGCCGTGTGGATTTACCGGGCGCGCTCAAAAAGCCCACGCCCATCGGCCTGCCAAGGTGGCTGCGCCCGGGGACAGGCGCACTCCGTCCGGGGCTGGCACCGCAACCAAAGCAAATTTTCAAACAGGCTCTAAGAGTTTTGGCTTTCATGGGTTGATGATGTCAGAATTCATCAGAAAGGCAAAAGCTTTGAAAATCGCCATTTCTAAAGGCGGTTTCATAAGTCCAACCCCACCTTACGAAACCGCTTCTAGTCCCCGGCATCGGCCTGTGTGGCGCCGGCAGTCGTCCGCATCGAATCGGCGCAGGCCGGCGCCATGCCAGTTGTCGTCGGAATATTTTGGACCCATCTCAATTTTTGGTAACATGCTGAGTCATTCGTTCAGCCCGGAGGGCGAAAGAGAATAGCCCGGCGATTGATCGCTTGGGGCCGTGCCGGCGCAAGCCCGAGTCCCGCAGGGACGAAAGAAAGCACCTGACGCTGGCCAGGGTGCTCTGGCGTCCCTCCGGGACTTTGGCCTTTTCCGCTCCGATCCCAGCGATAAATCGCCGGGCTATTGTCGGTCGTCCCTACGGGACTGGCGGACGCGCGCGCCGTCCAAGTCCCAAAAGTGGGAGCGTCGGATCATTTTCACCCGCTCTTTTCGGTATTGCCCGACGGACGGCGTCCGTTTAGCCTTTGGGGCATCGCCAAACATTAACCATGCAATAAAAGGAGAAGTTTATGGCCAAGACGACAACTGCGGTGAAAAAAGTGAAATGGACGATCCAAGCCGACTATCTGCAGGCCTGCAACTGCAACTACGGCTGCCCGTGCGAATTCGAGGCGCCGCCGACCAAGGGCTACTGCGAAGGCGTCGGCGCGTGGCACATCGTCAAAGGCCGGTACAGCGACGTGAAACTCGACGGTCTGGGCATGGCGTTCTCCGTCCACACGCCCAAGGCGATGCACCTGGGCAACGCCACTACCGCGCTGTTCATTGACGAGCGGGCCACGCCCGCGCAGCGCGAGGCGCTGCTGAACATCGCGACTGCCAGGGACGGCGGGATGCCGTTCGAGATTTTCGTGGCCATCACGACGAAGTTTCTCCCGCCGCAGTTCGTGCCGATAAAGTTTCACCTCGACGGCCGCAACAGCCGTGCCGTCGTGGGCGATCAGGTCCGTATCGGGCTGGAGCCGATCAAGAACCCCATCAACGGTGCGCCCGAGAGCATCCGTGTCGAGCACGCCACCGGGTTCATTTTCAAAACGGCCGAGGCCGTGTCGGCCAAAGAATGCGTGAGCAACGTGGCCGAGTTGAAGTTCTCCTGGCCGAACCAGGCCGGATTTTTCAGCCGCGTGCAATACGGCAACTGAACGCAACCCGCCGGACTGGCTGAACAGCGCGGTTTCCTGCAATGATTAGGCCCGTCCTGGCTGCAACACCCAGTGGGAATGAAAATCGGCATCCCGCAATGCGGGACGCACAGGAAATCCCCTCACCCCGGCCCTGCCCATGAACCGGGCGTTCGGTGTCCACCCTTTAGGGTGCTCGGCGATCCGGGACACGCTAAAGCGTGGACACCAAACGCCGTGGCCCGGTTCAGGGGCACAATTCGTGAACCGCAGTTCATGAATTCTCTCGCGTCGGGAGAGGGCGGGGGTGAGGAACCGCTTTATCGTTTGTACCGATTATTACTGAGAAATGCCATTACTCCGCAGCCGGCACTGCGAACCTTTCAGATATGAACGCTGCCCTTCCGCTCGAAACATTGCTCAGACGCGACCGGCTCATCGTGCTGGCCGGTCTGATCGGCGTCGCGATGATCGCGTGGGGTTACATGATACACGAGGCGCACGCGATGAGCCTGACGGGCGTCTGCCAGTGCGCAGGCATGAAAATGTCCGGCCCGGACACACAGGAATGGCCGGCGGCCACCATCCTGCCGTTGTTCCTGATGTGGGGCGAGATGATGGTGGCGATGATGATTCCGACCGTCGCGCCGATGGTGCTCACGTTCGCGCTCGTCAACCGCCGGCGCCGCGAGCAGGAGCGGCCGTACGTGCCAACGGTGATTTTCCTGCTTGGTTACCTGGCGGTGTGGGCCGGTTTCAGTGCCGTCGTCGCCGTCGCGCAATGGTATTTGCACAAGGCGGCGTTGCTGTCGCCGATGATGGTGAGTTCGAGTTCCGCGCTCGGCGGCGGCGTGCTCATCGCGGCCGGCCTCTTTCAATGGACGCCGGTCAAGCACGCCTGCCTGAAGCATTGCCGTTCGCCGCTCGATTTCATCTCCACCGAATGGCGCGAAGGGGCCGGCGGCGCGTTCGTGATGGGCCTCAGGCACGGCGCGTTCTGCACGGTGTGCTGCTGGTTTCTGATGTGTCTGCTGTTTGTCACCGGCGTGATGAACATTCTCTGGATCGCGCTTCTCACGGCGTTCACGCTCGTCGAGCGGCTGGTCCCGCGCGGATTGTGGCTGGAGCGGGGCGTCGGGATCGTCCTCGTCCTCTGGGGTGGGTGGATGCTGGCCGGCCGCGGGTTTTAGATTGCCGGACTGAAAGCGGCGTGCTGCCATCAACAATCATGAACAATACCAATGGCCCGAAGCGCCTCCGGGAATTACTGAAAAAGCCCGGCATCATCCGCAGCCTGGGCGCTCATGATGTCTTCACCGCGCTCATTGTCGAACAGGCGGGTTTCGAGACTGTTTTCATCGGCGGTTTCGGCACCAGCGCGTCAATGCTCGGCCTGCCGGACTTGAATTTTCTCACGATGAGCGAGATGGCCGACGCCGTGCGCCGCATGGCCGCGCGCGTCTCGATTCCGGTGATTGCCGACGGCGACACCGGCCACGGCGATTTGCACAACGTCCAGCGGACCATCGCCGCGTTCGAGTCAGCCGGCGCCTCGGGCATCCTGCTGGAAGACCAGGTGATGCCGAAACGCTGCGGCCATTTCGCGAACAAGCAGGTCGTCCCCACCGACGAAATGGTCCTCAAGATCAAGGCCGCCGTCCGCGCCCGGAGCGATCCGGACTTCCTCATCTTCGCCCGCACGGATGCGCGCCAGATGAACGGCTTGGACGACGCCATTGATCGCGTCAACCGCTGCTGCGACGCCGGCGCGGACATTGCCTTCATCGAAGCGCCACAATCGCTCAAGGAACTTGAAGAAATCCCGAAGCGCGTGAAGCACCCGCTGTTCGTCAACATGCTCTCCGGCGGCGTGACACCCATCCTGCCGGTCAAGGACCTCGAACAACTCGGCTACAAGATCGTGGTCTGCCCCATCGAATCGCTGATGGTCTGCGCCCGCGCGATGCGCGACCTGTGCGACGCGTGGAAAACGACGGGCCGCGTGGACAAGCTCGCCACGCAGGCGATGAGTTTCGACGAGGTGAAGAAGTTGCTCGGGGTGGAGGAGTTTTTGAAGGTGCGCGAGAGACTTTGAGCGGACACGACTTTTTTCTGCGCGGGCTGGTTGTCGGCTTTTCCATCGCCGCGCCGGTGGGCCCAATCGGTGTTCTGTGCATCCGCCGCACGCTGGCCGAAGGCAAGGCCGTGGGTTTTGTCTCGGGCCTCGGCGCGGCGACCGCGGACGCTTTTTACGGCGCGGCCGCCGCGTCCGGCTTGACCGCGATTTCAAATCTGCTCGTCAGCCAGCAGCACTGGCTGCAACTTGTGGGGGGCCTGTTTCTCGGTTATCTCGGTGTGAAAATATTCCTGGCCCCTCCAGCAGAGCAAACCGTTTCTGTCATTGGCGCCGACCTGGTGGGCGCCTATGTTTCGACGCTCCTCCTCACGCTGACCAATCCGATGACGATTCTTTCCTTCGCGGCCGTTTTCGCCGGCCTGGGATTGGCGACCGGGGCCGGGAATTATTTCGCGGCCGCCTGGCTTGTGCTCGGTGTTTTCATCGGGTCCGCTCTTTGGTGGCTGTTGTTGAGCGGGGGCGTCGGTCTGTTCCGGGAGAAGTTTGACGCGCCGCGCTTGCGCTGGGTCAACCGAATTTCCGGCCTGATCATCGCCGGATTTGGCTTGCTCGCGCTGCTCAGTTTGAGGAAATGAACCCATGCAAAGGCCCTCCTTCCTTGTCGCTCTGTTGGTCGTTTTGCTCGCAGGCTGTGTGAGCGTCGACGACCGTTTTCCGATCGCGCAATATGACGTCATCATCCGCAACGGCATGATTTACGACGGCAGTGGCCAGGCGCCGTTCGCCGGGGACGTGGCCATCAAGGGCGACACCATTGCCGCCGTCGGAAAACTCTCCGACGCCCGCGGCCGCAAGGAACTCGACGCCCACGGCCTGGCCGTCGCGCCCGGCTTCATCAACATGCTCAGTTGGGCGACCGAATCGCTCATCCAGGATGGTTGCTCGCAAGGCGACCTCCGCCAGGGCGTCACGCTCGAAGTCATGGGCGAAGGCGAATCCATGGGGCCGCTCAATGCCGCCATGAAAAAGGACATGACCGAATCACAGGGCGACATCAAGTTTGCCGTCCAGTGGACGACACTCGGCGAATATCTGGACCATCTGGTCAAGCGCGGCATCTCGTGCAACGTCGCCTCGTTCGTCGGCGCGACGACCGTGCGCATCCACGAAATCGGCTACGCCGACCGGCCGCCGACGCCTGCGGAATTGGAGCGGATGAAGAAGCTCGTACGCCAGGCGATGGAGGAAGGCGCTCTCGGCATCGGTTCGTCGTTGATTTACGCGCCGGCGTTTTACGCGAAGACGGACGAGTTGATTGAGCTGTGCAAGGTCGCGGCGCCGTACGGCGGGCTTTACATCTCGCACCTGCGCAGCGAAGGGAACACGTTCCTCGAAGCACTGGACGAATTGATCACGATTTCGCGCACGGCAAATATTCCGGCGGAAGTTTATCACCTCAAGGCCGCCGGCCAGGCCAACTGGCCCAAGATGGAGGCCGCCATCAAAAACATCGACGCGGCACGCGCCCGGGGCTTGCTCATCACCGCCGACATGTACAACTACACCGCCGGCGCGACCGGTCTCGACGCTTCCATGCCGCCGTGGGTGCAGGAAGGCGGCTACAAGGCGTGGGCCGAACGGCTCAAGGACCCGAAGATTCGGGAGCGCGTCCGCCAGGAAATGATCACGCCGACCGACAAATGGGAAAGCCTTTATCTCGCCGCCGGCTCCCCGGACAAAGTCCTCCTCGTGAGCTTCAAGAACGAAAAGCTCAAGCCGTTCACCGGCAAAACGCTGGCCGAAGTGGCGAAGCTGCGCGGCCAATCGCCTGAAGAAACCGCGATGGACATGGTCATCGAGGACGGCAGCCGCGTCGGCACCGTTTATTTCCTGATGTCCGAGGACAACGTTCGCCGGCAGATCAAGGTGCCGTGGGTGAGCTTCGGTTCGGACGCGGAATCCGCCGCGCCGGAAGGACCATTTTTGAAATCCAATCCGCACCCGCGCGCCTACGGAAACTTTGCGCGACTGCTGGGCAAATACGTGCGCGACGAAAAACTAATTCCGCTCGCCGATGCCGTCCGGCGGCTGACCTCGTTGCCGGCGGGGAATTTGAAAATCAAACAGCGCGGCTGGCTCAAGCCCGGTTACTTTGCCGACGTGGTGGTGTTTGACCCGGTGAAAATCCAGGACCACGCGACCTTCGAGCAACCGCACCAGTATTCAACCGGCGTGGTCCATGTGTTTGTCAATGGCGCGCAAGTGTTGCAGGACGGCGAGCACACCGGGGCGAAGCCCGGCCGGGTCGTGCGCGGCCCGGGATGGAAGGGAAGCGCGCGGTAATGATTAAAGCGGCAACAAATTGCCCGACCCATCGAATTTCATTTCTTCCACCGGACGAAGCGCCTCCAGGTCGGCCCGCCCGCGAACCATCCCGGCACAAGCCTCGGACACTTCCAATCGCTCCAGCGACAGCGTGTCGGCGATGCGCACGATTTTCGCCTGGGCGTTGTCCCGCAACGCCAATGAATTCAGCGCGGTGGCAATGATCTCGCGGTCGGTCTCGAAGTGAATGGGAACCTTGGCGCTCTGCACGGTCAACGCCGTGAGGGCGTTGATGGCCGTGATCCGCGAGTCAATGGCGCGCACCAATCGCGTGGTCGTGAAGTCCGCCGTGCCGATGCCAACGGCGTTGCCGTTCGTTTCCGGCGTGAGGCCGCGCACAAAAATACGGCGGACGACCGGCCTGGTCGCCGGCGTATCGCTCAACCGGGAGGAATAGCCGTGATTGCCGCGACCGGTCACGTTGGGGTCCATGCCCGAACCGCTGATGTTCTTGCCGATGCGGTCCACGATCAGCAGATCAATTTCGTCAAAAGGCAGCCGCGGCATCAAGCGTTTGGCTTCCGCAAACAACTCTTCCTCGCGCCGCTCGATTTCGTCCGGTTTCAAAACGGTCACGCTGGCGGTGTCGTGCGCCTGGTTCTCGACGATGGCGACGCCGCAAAGAACCGGCGCCGTGCGCAAGATGATGGGCGCGGCCGAACGGATCACGCGCTCATAACCGAGCCGGCTGACGGCGCGATGAAAATTCGCCGCCCCGGTGCGCTTGCCCAGTCCCACCACCATCATCTTCATCACGCCGCTGCCGATGGAACCGCTGAAGTCGGTGTGCGGCTTGATGCGGTTGACCACCACGATCCCGTCCGCTTGCAATGCCTCCACGCTGAAGAAAACGTCCACGCCATCCTCCGTGACACCGATGCGTTCGGCCTCCATTGCCGCGTGGATCGGCGTCTGGAGTTGCGCTTCGGTAACGCCGTATTCCGCGAGCACTCCTTTCTGGCCTTCCGGCGTAGCCCCGCCGTGGCTGCCCATCGCCGGGACGATGAACGGTTTCGCGCCGGCGGCCTTGAGCACTTCAAGCACGCCCGCCACGATGGTTTGCAGGTTCGTGATGCCACGGCTGCCCACCGCGACAGCGATGCGCGCGCCCGGTTTGATCTGGCCGGCCACTGCTGTGAACTGGCTTTGCACCGCGCCATGAATGTCCAGCGGCGGCGACGCCGGAAATTTCTGCCGCACGGTCATCATGCGTGGAAAGGAGTCGTTTTGCATGAAACCAGTCGAACCATTACTCGCTTATCCAAACCGGCTGAGTGAAAGCGCCGTTCGCGGCAACGTCCCAAACCTCGAAGCGCACCCATTTCCGACCGCGCAGGTCCGGTCGCAGCGAGAGCTTCCGTTGGCCGAACGCGCTTGTATCGGCAAGCTCGATCCGTTCCCGGTAAACCTTCGCGCCGTCGCCGGAAATCACTTCGGCGATCTTCAACGGAAAGGTCCACTCGATTTGGGCGCGCAGTTCCGGTTTCGATGCGCCCTTCAATGACTCGCCGCTGTGTTTGCCGCCGACGGTGAACTCGTGGATCAACACCTCGCCGGTCGTCGTGAAAAACTTCCCGGCGCGCAACGTGTCGAGCACCGGCTGCCAGCCGTCGTCGAAGTGTGGCAGGCGGTCAAGTTGGAGGCAGTTGATGTTCATGTGCCCGTAAATTTCATGGTCGTTGAAGAGCTTGAACGTGTCCACCTCGCCGGGCGTGTATTTGCGGACGCCCCAGTTGGCCATGTCGTCGAGCAGATCGAGCACGCGCTCGCCGAGGCGCTCGCGCGAGAGGTCGGCGGGCATCGCCTTCCACGCGCCGCCCAGCCAGAGGTCGGTCTTGAAGAAATCCTCGTTCCGGAAAATGTCGGGCGTCCAGCTTGACGCCTTGATGCGCGGATGGACCGTCCAGCCCAGCCCATGTTCCCGGCGCAATAAATCGGACATGTCCGCCGCGGTGCCGACGTGATAGACTGTTCCATACTTCGGATGCGTTTCAGCGAACGGCTCATCGGGCTGGCGCACCTGCGTCCAATGGACCGGCTTGGGAAACAGGCCCATCCAATGGCCCGGATGCTTGCCTGGCTCGTTGGCGCCCAGTATGCCGCTCACGTCCTCGCCGGGAATCAGCAGGAGGTTTTCGCCGGACAGCCGCCGGCATTCGGCGAACATGGTTTCCAGTTCCGGCAAGCGCAGCGGGCCGGCGTCTTTCTGGTGGCCGTCTCCGTGAAACTCGGCGAGGTGAACGGCGTTGACGCCCATGCGCTTGAACTGTTGCACGAACTCCGGCACGACGGGCGGCGTTTTGCCCTCCATGCGCGCCTGCATTACACCGGCGGCATGCGCGAGATGAAAATGGCTCGTGTAGGTCACGTGGCCGGGCAAGGCGGGGAAGCGGTCGCCGTGCGTGTAGCGCAGCGTCTCACGCAAAGCCTCGTCCGCATCGCCGCGCGTCAGCAGGAGGAACAAGCCGAGCCGTTGCCGCGTGCCCGGCGGCGCGTTGATCCAGGGAATCCAGCTGCCGCCGCCGTCGGGCGATTGGCGAATGCCAAAACCGAAACGGTCGTTCCCGACGCTCCCGCCCTGGCCGAACCAGACGGTGCGCAGGTTGTCGGTGAAATCGCGCGGAGAGAAAAACTGGTGCGGCGGCGGGAAACACGCCATGGAGCCGGCCGCGGTCTGGGCGATGATCGTGCGATGCCGAACGGCTACCGGCCGCGCGTTCGGAGGCGACTCAGCGGACTCGCGTTGGAATTTTCCGTCAGTGTCCACCCACGCGATGTTCTTCCAGCCTTCGCCTCCCACCAGACCGGCCTCGTAGAGGATGGCGCGCCGGTCCTCATCGGTCGCCACGACGGTTTCCATGTGGATCAACCGGCTGCCCGCGTAAAACGTGAACACGAGTTCGCCACTGAAACGTCCGGTGGTCACTGGGCCCAGAGCTACTGAGGCGCGCCGGCCCTGGCTCGCCACCCGGACGTGCTTCAAATCCAGTCGCGCCCGGTCGGTGTGATAAGGACGGCTGGGCACCTTGTCGAAGAAGGTGTTCCAGATGCTCATTTCCGGCGGGCGTTCTGCGGGCGCGCTGCGCGTGCCGACGGTAAGAGATGTGACCGGTTCGACGCCTTGCAGCAATGGCGTGGCCGCGCCCGTGGCGCTGCTCGCGATGCCGAGGCTTTCGATCAATGGTCTGGCCGCGCGCAGATCGAGTGTCAGTTGCCCCCACTCGCCGGCGGCCATCGGCCAGCGCGCGAGCAACTGTTGGCCCTGGTACCGGACGCTGACCTCGCAGCGTGTCGAGTAGCCGGACAAATCAACGGTGGGACTTTGCGCGTCTGCGGCCAGCGCCAGGGCGAGATTGGCAACGCAAAAGAACAGGCCGGACGCCTGCCCTGCGTTTTTGGCGGTCACGTGCGGCTCCGCCTGCTGCGGCGCTTGGGTCATGCCGCATTCCAGCGTCGCCCGCGCCGCTTCATGTATCAATATCAAGAACTGACCCCTTTACCGCGCCCCCATCCCCACGCTCTGGACGGTCTGGAAGAGTTTACCCTCGGTTTTGATGCTCGGCGCGATGATGATTTCGGTTTCCTGAAACTCGCGGATGGTCCGGGCGCCAACGTTGCCCATGCACGTGGTGATGGCGCCGACGAGGTTTTGCGAGCCGTCATCCACGGTGGCCGGGCCGTAGAGGATTTGCTTGAGCGAACCCGTGACGCCGACCTTGATGCGGGTGCCGCGCGGGAGGTTGGCGTGGGGCGTGGCCATGCCCCAGTGGTTGCCCTTGCCCGGCGCCTCCTCGGCGCGCGCGAACGCGCTGCCCACCATGACCGCGTCCGAACCGCAGGCCAGCGCCTTGCAAACGTCGCCGCCCTTGCTCATCCCGCCGTCGGTGATGATCGGAATGTAGCGGCCGGTCTTCTTGAAATGCATGTCGCGCGCGGCGGCGCAATCCACCGTGGCGGTCACCTGCGGCACGCCCAGGCCGAGCACGCCGCGGCTGGTGCAGGCTGCGCCCGGCCCGACGCCGATGAGCACGCCCGCCACCCCGCAGCCCATCAGATCGAGCGTGACGTTGTAGGTCACCGCGTTGCCGATGATGACGGGGATTTTCATTTCCCGGCAGAAGGCGCCGAGGTCGAGCGATTTGTATTCGGTCGAGAGATGGCGCACGGTCGAGACGGTGGACTGGACAACGAACAGGTCCGCGCCGGCGTCCTGGGCGATGCGGCCGAAGCGTTCGGCCTTTTGCGGGATGGAACTGACGGCGGCCAGCGCGCCGGCTTGTTTGAGTTCCTTGACCCGCTGGGTGATCAGTTCCTCCTTGATCGGCTCGGTGTAAAGTTTCTGGATCAGCGCGGTGACGGCATCCCGGTCAGCGCGGACGACCTGGTCGAGGATCTCGGCGGGATTGTGGTAACGGGTCTGGACGCCTTCAAGGTTGATCACGCCCAGGCCGCCGTGCTTGTTCATCTCGATGCAGAAGCGCACGTCGGTCACGCCGTCCATCGCGCTGGCGATGATGGGGATTTTGAGTTTGATGCTGCTGCCGTCCTTGCACGGGATGGCGAAGCTGGTGTCCGTTTCGTTCGGGTTGAGGGTGACTTCACCCGGCACGAGGGCGATTTCGTCAAACCCGAAGGTGACGCGCGCTTTTCGATTGCGGCCGATCCACATGCCCATAATTCAAAGTTTCGGTTTGCCCGTTAAACGTTTCAAGCCCGCCGCCGGCCGTCAAAATTTTATTTCCTCGTTCAACGTGCCGCAATGCGGACAACGCGAGCGGTCCACGTCCGGGTCGTCGGTGTAAACCAAAGCACACTTGCCGCACTGGAAAATGTGGTCTTCGGTCGGCGTCGGCTCGAAACGCTTGCGTCGAAGTTCATAGTATGAGGCCACGGCGCCCAGCGCCGCAAGCAAAGAAACCACGTAGGCGGCGAATAACAGATCGGGCGTCATGGCGGGCGGACGGGCGGCGGCGGGTTGGCAGTGGACACTTCGCCGGTGGACCATTGAAAAATCAGTCTGCCCCAGGTCAGCGCGGCAGCGGAGCGGTCCTGGGACGGTCCGGTTTGAGGAACGGCCTGGAAGCGGGCCTGCTGCGCCAATTCGAGGGCGCGCTGGTCGGCCGCTTTGGAGCCGCAACCGCTCAAGAGTCTGGCGGAAAGCATTTCCCCCGCCGCGTTGATCGCGGCCTGGACGACCGTGTTGCTCAACAG
Organism: uncultured Verrucomicrobiota bacterium; assembly: GCA_964539075.1. GTDB lineage: Bacteria > Verrucomicrobiota > Verrucomicrobiia > Limisphaerales > CAZIFU01 > CAZIFU01. The sequence goes on from CAZIFU010000043.1 coordinate 12,089, forward strand.
ATCAGTGTTCGTCCAGACCGGCACCTCGATGGGTGACACCAGCGCGCGGCTGGCCAGTTCGCCTTCGATGGTCAACGTGGATTTTGCAGTGGGAATTGGATCAACAACCAGCACGCGCGGCATTTGCGGCGCCGGCTTGTCGTTGATGCGCAATTGATCCGTGCGCCCGGTCCGGACCAGCTCGGTCAGCGCCGCGCCGAAGCGAAAAACGTCCGGCGACAGCCAGCGCGGCGGTTCCTCCCAATCGTTCAAGCGATGCTGCCGCAAGGAGAAATCCAGCCAGGCGCGGCCGGAGAAGCCGTTAGGATTCATCAGCGCGAACAGCGTGGGATCGCTCAGTCCCAGGCCGCCGGTCAGAGCGCTCTCCCCGGTGGAGGGAACAACCAGTTGCACCCTCGTCTCCACGGGCTCCGGACGCGGGCGAACCTTCTCGTGATTGGAAAACAACGCGAGGAGGAAAATCTGCAGGACCACCAGCCAGCCGACCGCCGCCAACCATTGCCGTCCGGTCCAGGGTCTGGGTTGAACATCCGCAGCGTTCATGGTCACGGCGCGGTCGGGCCGGATTCAGAAAACACTTTGGGCCGGGTGCCCAACAGAGCTTCGCGGATGCCGGCTTCCCTCGCCAGTTGGCTGAGACCGACGATGGTGCGATACCCGACACCCTCATCGGCCTGAATGACCAGCGTAAGCGCGGCGTCGGAATTCTTGACGGCTTCGCGCAGCCGGGCGCGCAGATCGGCCTCGTTGATCGCCTGGTTTTCGTAGTAAAGCTGGCCCGCCTTGTCCACGGCCACCGTCACCGTGGGATTGGCTGTGCCGGACAAGCCCGCGCTGGCCACCAACTGGATTTTCACGCCCGGCGTGAACACCAGCGACGAATGAAGCAACAGAAACATCACCAGTAAAAATAACACTCCCGCAATGGGCGCTGCGTCAAACGACCCCCGGAAAATTTTGGCGTTGCGCGGATATTTCATAAGGAATTTACGATTGACGGGTTACGATAGACGCGACGCTTCGGGTGCGAACGGTCGCATTCATTCCCGCGCAGGCAACCACTGGAAGGCGGCGAACGCGCGTCCGGCAAATCCCGTCCCGCACGTCATCCACGGCGTAAATCGTAAATCGCAAATCGTAAATCATAAAGGCTTCCCCGGCGGCTCGCTGGCGATGTTGAGGATTTCCGTCGAGGATTTTTCCATGTCGAGCACGATGGCGTTGACGCGGCTGACGAGATAATTGTAACCGGCGTAGGCCGGGATGGCCACGGCCAGGCCGGCCGCCGTGCAGAGAAGCGCCTCCCACACCCCGCCGGAAAGTAATTCCATCGCCGCAAATTTTCCCTCGCGCTGCAACTGGGCGAAAAGGCGGATGAACCCCAGCACCGTTCCCAGCAGGCCGAGGAGCGGCGCGATCTGGGCGATGGTCGCCAGCAGGCTCAATTTCTCCTCCAGCCGCGGTACTTCGGTCAAGCCGGCGTCCTCCAGCGCCTCGCGCATCCCGTCGCGGCCCCGCTCGCGGCTCAAAATGGCGGCCTTGACCAGCCGCGCCACCGGGCCGGGGGTGGCTTCACAGATGGAGATCGCCTCGACGATGTTTTCGCGCTTGAGCACGGTGCGCACGCCGTTGAGGAACTCGGTGGAATTGATCTGCGCCCGGTGATAATAGAGCAGGCGCTCGATGAACACGGTGATCCCCACCGCGCTGACGGCCAGCAACACCCAGATTACCGGCCCGCCCTTGGTCAACAACATCGGCAACATGGGCCTGTTATACGGGTCCAACGGTCAAAGTTCAAAGTTCAAAGTTTGGAGCCGTGGTGCATGATGTGTGGCGCGTCAAGAAACGAGAGCACTCTGGCATCGGCTCGACGCGCCGCCCACCGCGTTTCCGCTTGCTTCCCCTGCCCGCTCTGGAAATCCCCGGCGCATGGAAACACCAGATCAGTTCCGTGAACTTTTTCGGATGCAGAAATCGCTCAATGAACGCATCGGCGTGCGCACCGACGGCATGGGTGAAGAGGAAAAGACCCGGTGGGTGCCCAACTACTGCCGCGCCATGACGCAGAAGATCGCCGGGTTGACCGACAGCGTGCCGTGGAAATGGCGGGCCAAGCACCAGAAATTCGACGAACAGAACGCGCGCGTGGACGTCGTGGACCGGTTTCACTTCCTCATCAGCCTCGCCCAGGTGCTGGGCATGAGCGCCGACGATGTGTACGCCGCCGACGTGACGAAGAATGCCGTGAACCTCCAGCGCCAGGACACCGGCTACGCCGTCAAAGACGAGCAGGATTCCAAGCACATTTGATTTCGATCGGCTCGCCGCCGGTTTCCCGCACAAGCCGCGATTTTTGGATTGAAAATTCTTCTTTTTTGGCGTTAAATCGCTTGTGATTTACCGTCGCAACCTGCGGCATGCAGCGAAACGTTCTTTTCGACGAACTGTTGCCCTGCTTTTCGCAGCCTCACTGCTCACCGGCATTTTTGGACACTCTGTTTCGGGGCAGGTTTCCACCGATGGCGTCTGGCAAGTGCTGGAAAATATTCCCGCGGAAAAGGCAGCGCTGGAAGCGTGGGTGCGCCCGCAAAAATTCCGCCCCGTCACGCTGCGCCGGGCATCGCTCGCCGGCGTGTTGAACCGCGCGCCGCGCGAGGCCACACCCGCCGCCGCGCAACCCGCCGAGCTGACCCTGCCGATGCCGGACGGCAGCTTCGCCCGCTTCCACATCGTCGAGTCGCCCGTGATGGCGCCCGAACTGGCCGCGAAGTTTCCCGAAATCAAAACCTACCTCGGTCAGGGCATTGAGGATCCGCAAGCCACCGTGCGGCTGGACCTGACGCCCGCCGGCTTTCACGCGCAGATTCTTTCGCCGCAGGGCGCGGTTTATATTGATCCTTATTCGCGTGGCGACACCGAGATTTACGCCTGTTACTACAAGCGCGATCACCGGCGCGCGGTGGACGACTGGATCTGCCTCACGCCGCAAGAGCAAGCCGCGACGCCGCTCGCGCCGCGCGACCTGTTGCGTTCCGGCGCTTCGTTGCGCACCTACCGGCTGGCGTGCGCGGCGACGGGTGAATACACCGGCTTCCACGGCGGCACCGTTTCAGCGGGCATGGCGGCCATCGTCACGGCAGTCAACCGCGTCACTGGCGTTTATGAAATCGAAGTGGCCATTCGCCTGGAGCTCGTCGCCAACAACGACCTGCTGGTGTATACCAACGCCGGCACCGACCCCTACTTGAACAACAGCCCCTCCTCGCTGCTCACGGAAAACCAGGCGAACCTTGACTCGGTCATCCGCACCGCGAATTACGACATCGGCCATGTGTTCAGCACGGCGGGCGGCGGCCTGGCGGGCCTGGGCGTGGTTTGTATTTCAGGCAACAAAGCGCGGGGCGAGACCGGCACTTCGTCACCGATCGGCGACGCGTTCTACATTGACTACGTCGCGCACGAGATGGGGCACCAACTCGGCGCCAACCACACTTTCAACAGCATCACCGGCAGTTGCGGCAGCGGCAATCGCAACGCCTCCACCGCCTACGAAGCCGGCAGCGGCTCGACCATCATGGCTTACGCCGGCATCTGCGGCAGTGACGATCTCCAGCCTCACAGTGACCCTTACTTTCACTCGATCAGTTTTGACGAAATCCTCACCTACAGCACGACCGGCTCGGGCAACGGTTGCCCGGTCACGACCGGCACCGGCAACACCGCGCCGACGGTGAGCGCCGGGCTGAACTTCACGATCCCCCGAAGCACGCCCTTCACGCTCACCGCCACCGGCAGCGACCCCGACGGTGACCCGCTGACCTTCTGCTGGGAGGAACGCGACCTGGGCGCGGCGCAGGCGCTCACTGAACCGGACAATGGCACCAGCCCGCTCTTCCGCCCATTCAACCCGACGACCAGCCCGTCGCGCACGTTCCCCAAGCTGTCGGATATCGTGAACAACACGACCACGCTGGGAGAACAATTGCCGACGACCAGCCGCACGATGAATTTCCGTGTTACTGCGCGCGACAACCGCGCCGGCGGCGGCGGCGTGAACACCGGCGACATGCTGGTCACCGTGGTCTCGACCGCCGGGCCGTTCGTCGTCACCTCGCCCAACACCGCCACCAACTGGTCGGGCCTCCAAACCGTCACCTGGAACATCGCCGGCACGGCCGGCGCCCCGGTGAATGCCGCCAGCGTGAACATCCTGCTTTCCACCGACGGCGGCCAGACCTTCCCGGTCACACTCGCCGCCAACACGCCCAACGACGGCAGCGAGGCCGTCTTGCTGCCGAACATCACCACCACCACCGCGCGAATCAAGGTCGAGGCCGCCGGCAACATTTTCTTCGACCTCTCCGACGCCAACTTCACCATCACGCCCGGCGTGCCGACGCCGCTGATTACGCTCACCGACGCGACCATCACGAACGAAAGCTGCTCGGCCAACGGCGTCATTGATCCGGGCGAAGGCGTCACGGTAAACTTTGCCCTGCGGAACATCGGCAGCGCCGACACGGCCAACCTCGTCGCCACGCTGCGCGCCACCAACGGCGTCAACGCGCCCAGCGGGCCGCAAACCTACGGCGCGCTCACCGGCGGCGGCGCGGGCGTCACCCAGCCGTTCAGCTTGGCCGCCACCGGCGCGTGCGGCGGTGTGATTACCTGCGTGCTCGACTTGCAGGATGGCACCAACAATCTCGGCAGCGTCAGCCACACGTTCGGCCTCGGCCAGTTCACCACCGTGACGATGGGCCGCACGAACAGCACGACGCTCGCCATCCCGGTCAGCGGCACCAAAGGCCAGGCGTCGGTTTATCCCTCGACCCTCGCGGTGTCGAACCTCAGCGGCATCGTCACCAAGGTCACCGTGACGCTCAACGGCCTGAGCCACACATCCCCGGACGAACTCGACATTCTGCTCGTCGGCCCGTTTGACCAGAACGTGATGCTCATGTCCGACACTGGCGGCGGCAAAGATCTGGTCAACGTGACACTTACCTTCGACGATGCCGCTGGCGCCAGTCTGCCTGATTCCAGCGCGATCAGTTCCGGCACCTATCTGCCCACCAACATCGGCAGTAGCGACTCAATGAACGTGCCCGCACCCGCCGGCCCCTACGGCGCGGGTTTGACCGTCTTCACTGGCGTCAACCCCAACGGCACCTGGTCGCTTTTCGTGATGGACGATGCAAACGGCGACATCGGCTCCCTGCAAGGCTGGTCGCTCTCGATCACCACGACGAACCTCATCTGCTGCACCGGCCCGGCGCTCACGGACCTGCGCATCAGTGGCAACGCCGTTCCGAACCCGGTCGTGGTCGGCAGCAGCGTCACGCTCGAGCTGAGCGTGACGAACGCAGGACCCGATTCCGCATCGGCCATTGTTGTGTCAAATCAACTCCCGCCCGGTGTCTTGTTCCTTTCGGCCACCAACAGCCAGGGAACGGTCAGCAGCGCGGGTAACCTCGTGACAGCTTCGGTCGCCACGCTCGCCAGCGGCGGCAACGCGCTCGTCACGATCACCGCGCGAATCACCAACAACGGCACACTGGCCAACGTCGCCGCGGTCGCCGGCGCCCAGCTTGATCCGACACCCACCAACAATTCGCTCGCGCTGTTACTCACCGTGCCCTTTGACAGCGACGCCGACGGCATCGCCGACGCCTGGGAATTCGCGCACGGCCTCAACCCGAACGACCCGGCCGACGCCGCGAAGGACCTCGACGGCGACGGCCTGACCAACCTGCAGGAATACCTGGCGGGCACCGACCCGCGCGATTCGCGCAATTTCCTGCGCGTGCTGACGATTGATTACGTCGGCGACACCGTTCAACTGACCTTCTCCTCGGTGAGCGGCAAGTGGTATCGCGTCGAGCGCGCCGACGAGTTGACGGGCAACCTCTGGACCACAGTGACCAACAACGTTCCCGGCACGGGCGCGCCGGTGCGGGTGAATGATTTGGTCAACCCCGCCGTGGGGAGCCGGAATTATCGGGTTGGCTTGCTGCCGTAAGCGCTTTCGTTCCGGGCGTCGTTGAGTTTGTTCGTGATTTTCGCGCCATTAAATGTTATGGTTACATGATTGATTGGCATCTTTCAACGGCTCGAAGGGGAAAGTTGGCATGTCCGCGAGCCGGAATCGGCTCCAGCCGGCGGCGAAACGTCGTATCCGCCTAAGGTCAATCCTGCTGGCCACCAATCCAGCGTCACCCCATGAAGCAGCGTGTTCCGGCAAATCGCTTTCGCGCGTGCTTTCTTCTTGTTTGGATCGTCGCGGGCGCGTTTGTTCTTCGCTTTGCAACTCTCGCGACCGGCCAAACGGTCCCCGAAGACGCCACTGTCGGGCAGCCTTGGACGGGTGCGGCGGGTGTGAGTGAGAGCGTGGCTGTCATCATGGCCCGCGAAGCCGCGCGCGGCCCGCAGGCGCCTGCGTCAGTTCAAGAACGCAAACCCCGATTTGTCCGCGACGCCAGAAATCTTCCCCAGCATCCACAGGCGCCGCCGGGCTATCGCTGGCCGGAGTCCGATCATACACGAGTGGTGCCGTTCGTCCGCGAGTCCGCTCCGTTCATTCCGCAGACCGCCGGGACGAGCTTTCTGGGCGCGCAGCTAGGCGATTCCGGGTTCGTTCCGCCCGACAGCATGGGGGATATCGGCCCCACGCAATTCCTGATTTGCGTCAACGGCCGCATCCGCGTCTTCGACCGGAGCGGAAACTTGGGGCCGCTGGACACGACGACGGATAGTTTCTTCAGCTCAGTGACAGGGAACGGAACCAGTGATCCGCACGTCCGCTACGACCGCCTTTCGCAGCGATGGTTTGTAGTGATGATTGACGTGCCGCGTAACAAGAAAAACAACCAGGTTTTGGTTGCCGTCAGTTCCGGCCCGACAATCACCGGGAGTTCGAGCTTTACGTTTTTTGCTTTCAAGCCCGGCGTCGTGTCTGCTGGCGATAACAGTCTCTTTGCGGATTACCCGACGCTCGGTGTTGACACCAGCGCGCTCTACATCGGGATGAACATGTTCAATCCGCCGCCTTTCCAGACTTTTAACAGAACGTCGGGTTACGTCGTCCGAAAGGCGACCCTGTTGAGCGGCTCTCTGAGCGTCACGGGTTTCAGCGGGCTGGCGGTGGGCAGCGGCGGGGCCGGCCCTTACACGCCCCAAGGTGTGGACAACGACGATCCGTCCGCTACGGAGGGGTATTTCATTGGCGTGGACAACGCAACCAAAGGACGGCTGGCACTGCGGCGGGTCTCGAATCCGGGAGGCACACCGTCCATTTCTGGGAACCTCAACCTCACGGTGCCGGCAACAGAAAACCCGATGGGCGGCGTGGTGGCTCAAGGTGTCAGCACGCCGCTGGATGATTTGGACGACCGGCTCTTCCAGGCACGCATTCATCACGGCAGTCTTTGGACAGCGCACAACATTGAAGTCAATACCAGCGGCGTCGCCAGCACTTCCGGCGGACGAGACGGCTCGCGCTGGTATGAGATTACAAATGTGACCGCGACACCCGTGCTCAGGCAATCGGGAACGTTGTTTGACTCAAGCGTCGCGAACCCCGCCAGTTTTTGGATTCCCACCTGCGCGATTTCAGGCCAGGGTCACATGGCGCTGGGATGCAGCGTGGCCGGAGTCAACGAGCATGCGGAGATCGCCGTGGCCGGTCGCTTTGCGAATGATCCGCTGGGCACGCTGCAAGCGCCGGCTGTCGCCCAGACCAGCGCTTTTACTTACAATGTCAATGACGGCGCAAGCCCGCACCGTTGGGGGGATTATTCGGCGGTCAGCGTTGACCCGAACGACGACATGACGTTATGGACCGTCCAGGAATATTGCAACGCCAACAATTCCTGGGCCGTGCGCGTCATCCAGTTGAAAGCGCCGCCGCCGGCCACGCCGGCCAATTGCAGCCCGGCTTCGATCGGGACCGGGGCCAGCAACGTGGACATGGTGGTGACGGGCTTGTCCACCAATGGCTCGGGATTTTTTGATCCTGGCACCGGCTATTCCAATCACATTTCCGCTGCCGTCAACGGCGGCGACGTGACCGTCAATGGCGTCACTTACACCGACCCCGCGCACATCACACTGAATGTTTCGGTTGCACCGGGGGCCACCCTGGGCGCACGGACCATCACCGTGACGAATCCGGACGGCCAAACGGTGGTGAGTTCGACCGGGATCCTGACCGTCACCAGCGTCATCCCCAGCGCCGACCTGGCCCTCAGCGGCACGGATTCTCCGGACCCCGTGATTGTGGGCAGCAATTTGACCTACACGCTCCTCGTCTCCAATGCCGGCCCCAGCGCGGCCACCGCCGTCATCGTGACAAACCAACTCCCTGTCGGCGTGAACTATGTTTCGGCCACGAACAGCCAGGGCAGTTGCACGAACACGGGTTCGATCGTGGTGTGCACACTCGGCACCCTCGACAGCGGCAGCAACGCCACCATCACACTCGTAGTCAAACCGACCGTGAGCGGCTTGTTGACAAACGTCGCCACCCTCAGCGCCAACGAAATGGATCCCGACGACGCAAACAACACCGTCACCCTCGTCACCACCGTGCCGGTGGACAACGACGGCGATGGCATCCCGGATGTTTGGGAAGTTGCGAACGGACTCAATCCGAACGATCCAACCGACGCCGCGAAGGATGCCGACGGCGACGGCCTGACCAACTTGCAGGAATACCTGGCCGGCACCGACCCGCGTGATTCGCGCAATTTTCTGCGCGTGCTGACCATTGACTACGTCGGCAACACGGTGCAACTGACTTTCCCCTCAGTGGGCGGCAAATTGTACCGTGTCGAGCGCGCCGACGATTTGACCGGCGACCTCTGGACCACGGTGACCAACAACATTCCCGGCACCGATGCGCCGGTGCAGGTGAATGATTCGGTCAACCCGGCGTTGGGAAGCCGGGCGTATCGGGTCCGCTTGCTGCCGTGAGCGCGCTGCAGGAGCTTGGACGTTTCCGCGACTGAGGAGCACGGGATCTACAAACCGCCATCACCGCCAGCGCAAACAATCCTTGTCGCCCGCCAATCGCGGTCATTTTCACGGTTGTTCGCGGTCATAGCCACGGTTATTGCCTTGACAATTCGCGCGGCACAGTCAGTGTCCCGTCGTTCGTCGTTCGAACACTCGCAGAGCAAGACTGCCAGCAGATTTATCGGGGATCGCGAAGAGTAATCGCCAGTAAGGCGAAAGAATAGGGTCTTAACTCTCGAATCAAAAGAAGAGTATGCGCAAGATTGAATCTTCACCACTGTCGCAGACCTTCATGGCGCGCGCGGACACTGTCCTGCCGCTTCGCTTGGGCGGGCCGCCGTCTTGCAAGTCGCGGCGACTTTGGCAGCCGGCCGGCACGGTGCTGGTGGCAGGGTGGATGGTCCTCAACTGTTGTTTTCCCCTTCGACTGTCCGCGTTCATCGAATCGTCGAGTCCGGCCTTGCCTAATTTCGACAAACGCAAGGAAGGCCGCACGCCCGCGGAAGCCAGCCCCGACAGTCAGGCGGCGGCGCTGCAACTCTGCCAGCGCGTGCCGGGCCTGCGCGTGGACCGCGACGAAATCCTCGCCGCGCCGGCGTTCATCTGTTCGCCAGGCGCACTGCTGTGCGGGCCTGACGCGCAGGGCGGTGCGATTTCACCGCAGACGACGCAGTTCCTGGCCCCGGACGATCCCTACCTGGCGACCAAAGCTTTTCTGACCGAGCACGCGCCGCTCTTCGGCTTCGGCGCGGACACATTGAACGGGGCACGGATCAAGCGCGAGTTCATTACGCCGCACAACGGGTTGAAAACCGTCGTCTGGGAGCAACAGTTGGACGGCGTGCAGGTCTTTCAGGGACTGCTGATTTCGCACACGACACCCAAGAACGAGCTGGTCAATATCTCCAGCCGGTTCGTGCCGGACGTGGCCGCCGCCGCGGACGCGGCCATGCCCAACCGCGCAGCCATCCTGGCAGCGCCGCCGATTTCCGCCGCTCAAGCAGTGGCCATCGCGGCCGAAAACGTGGGCGAATCCCTGAGCGCCGCTGCCGTCACAGCCGTGGAGTTGCAGCCGGCGGGCGCGGACCAACGCCAGCGCTTCACCGCGCCACCGCTGTTGGGCGAAGCCGACGCGCACCTGGTCTGGCTGCCCATCACGGTCGTCGAAGCGCGGCTGTGCTGGGAAGTCATCCTGACCGGCCGCAGCCGCAGCGAAATGTTCCGTGTGCTGGTGGACGCCGAAGTCGGGGAAGCCATGGTGCGGCATGGCCTGACCAGCTACATCAGCGACGCCAGTTACCGAGTTTATACCAGCGACAGCCCGTCGCCGTTTTCACCGGGGCATCCGACGCCTTTGACCAATCAACCGCCCGTGGTGCCGCGCCAGTTGCTCACGCTCGGCGCGATCAACACGACCGCTTCGCCCAACGGTTGGATCAACGACGGTGCCAACGAGACGCTCGGCAACAATGTGGACGCCCACACCGACCGGGACGCGAATGACATCGCCGACCTGCCGCGCCCGCAAGGTTCACCCCAACGCGTATTCGATTTCCCGCTCGACCTCAGCCAGGAGCCGGGCACCTACACGAACGCCGCCGTCGTGCAGCTTTTCTACTGGAACAACTTCATGCACGACAAACTTTATGAACTCGGATTCACCGAGGCGGCGGGCAATTTTCAGAGCAACAACTTCGGCCGCGGCGGCCTGGGCAGCGACGCCGTGCAGGCCGACGCGCAAGACGGTTCCGGCTTCAACAACGCCAATTTCTCCACGCCGCAGGACGGCTCTCCAGGCCGGATGCAGATGTTCCTCTTCAACGGCCCCACGCCCGACCGCGATGGCGACCTCGATGCGGAAATTGTCCTGCACGAATACACGCATGGCTTGAGCAACCGGCGCGTGGGCGGCGGCGTGGGCATCAGCGAACTGCAGACCGGCGGCATGGGCGAGGGCTGGTCGGACTTCTACGGCTTGTCGCTCCTGAGCGAGCCGGGCGACGACGTGGACGCGGTGTATGCGGCTGGTGGCTACGCCACGTTCCAACTCTCCGGCCTGACGCAGAATTATTATTTCGGCATCCGGCGCTATCCCTATTGCACGGACACCAACAAGAATCCGCTCACGTTCAAGGACATTGACCCCAACCAGGCCAGCACACACACGGGCATCCCCCGCAGCCCGATCATCGTCAATACCGCCGACGAAGTGCATAACCAGGGTGAAGTGTGGTGCGTCACGCTCTGGGACGCCCGCGTCAACCTGATCAAGAAACACGGCTTCGCGGTCGGCAACCAACTGATCCTTCGTCTCGTCACCGATGGGATGAACCTCTCGCCCGCCGATCCGAATTTTCTCCAGGCACGCGACGCCATCCTGCAAGCGGACCAGGTCAACAACGGCGGCGCCAACCTCGGCGAACTCTGGAGCGCCTTCGCCAAACGCGGTATGGGCTTCAGCGCCACGTCCCCGTCCAGTTCGACCACCATTGGCGTCGTCGAGGCGTTTGACACGCCGGTGTTCGTCAGCATCCCGGCCTCCGCCACGGAGGGCGGACCCAGCCCGCTCGTGGGCCGGGTCAGTCTCCCGGGCAACGTGTCGAGCAGCGTCACCGTCACACTCGGGTCGAGCGATCCGACCGAGGTCACGGTGCCCGCCAGCGTCGTGATTCCCGCCGGCACCAACGCCGCGCTCTTCAACCTCACCATCCTCGACGACACCGTGCTCGACGGTTCGCAATCCGTCACCATCAGCGCCACGGTGCCCAGCTTCGCAACCGGCATCGGGGTTATCGTCGTCCACGACAACGAAACCGCGACGCTGTCGCTTTCCCCGCCGCCCGGCCCCGTGGCCGAGGGCATCGGCAGCTATTCCGCCGTCGTCAGCGTCAGCGCCGCGCCCGCCAAGAGCGTGACGGTCATGCTCAGTTCGTCGGACACGTCGGAAATCCAAGTGCCGCCTTCCGTCACCATCCCAGCCGGGCAGGTGATGGCGTCCTTCAATGTCGCGGTCGTGGACGACACCGAGATTGACGGCACGCAGACGGCGACCATCACCGCTCACGTGCAAAACTGGACCGACGGCACGACCACGGTGAACGTGACCGACAACGAAAACCGTTTGCTGACCGTCTCGCTGCCGGTCCAGGCCAGCGAAGGCAATGGCACCCTGGCCAACGCCGGCTCGGTACAGATCTCCGGCATACTGACGAGCAACCTGGTGGTATCGCTTTCTTCCAGCGACCTGTCGGAATTGCTCGTGCCGGCCACGGCCACGATCCTCGCCGGCCAGACCCTCGGCCGGTTCAATCTCACCTTGGTTGACGACGCGATAATCGATGGCAACCAGGCGGTCACCGTCACCGCGCAGGCGGCCGGTTGGGTGGACGGCAGCGCCATGATGACGGTGCTCGACGATGAAACTCCGCCCACGCCCGCTGACCCGAACCCGCCGCACCTGGCCACGAACATCGCTGCCACCACGGACCTGTCCTGGAGCCTGGGACTGCCCGAGGGGCCGGAGTTGATCGTCAACGGCGGTTTTGAAACGGGCGACTTCACCGGCTGGACGAAGGAGACTTCCGGCTCCGGCGACTTCGTGATCAACGACGGGGTTTTAATTCCGCTCAGCGGAGACGGACCGCTGCCGCCTTTTGAAGGCAACTTCAACACCGTGACCGACCAGAGCGGTCCCGGCGCTCACGTCATTTACCAACAGCTTACGATCCCAACCAACGCCACGGGGCCGTTGCTCCGGTGGGCCGACCGCATCCGCAACCACGCCGGCACTTTTGCCGACAACCAGGTGTTCCGCGTCGAAGTGCGCGATACTAACAACGTCGTTCTGGTCGTCGCCTACAGCACGCAACCGGGAGACCCGGCGCTCAACGACTGGGTGCAACGGAGCTTCGACCTCTCGGCGTTCAAGGGCCAAACCATCCGCGTCGCGTTTGTTGAACAGGACGCGCTGTTCTACTTCAACGTCCACATTGACAAGGTCAGCGTTACTCTTGGCGCGCCGACTCCGACCACTTTTGATGTTTACTTTGGCACCAACCCGACACCTGGCCCGGCCGAGTTTCAGGGCAGCACAACCAACACCAGCTGGGACCTGCCGACGCTGGCGCCGCTGACCACGTACTACTGGCAGATTGTGGCGCGCCGGCTGGGGCAGACGGCCGGGCCGGTCTGGCAGTTCACGACGCGGGGCGTGGACCATTTCGAGTGGAGCGCCATCGCCTCGCCGCAAGTGGTCGCCCAGCCGTTCGCGGCCGCGGTCGCGGCCAAGGATGATATGGGCAACACGGTGAGCAATTTCACCGGGACGGTGAATTTGAGCGCTGTGGCCGGCGGCGGCACAATCACGAACGTCATTCTTGGTGACGTGTCTTACCAATCAACGTCAACAGGCAACTGGACCCTCGGCTACGCCTTCACTCCGAACACGAACATCACCGTGACACACGTCCGGCATTATTTCGGCACCAAGGTTTCCATCTGGACGGACGCCGGCACTTTGCTCGCCACGGCGAACGTGACGAGTGTGCCCGGCACGTGGGTCACGACACAACTGGCCAGTCCGTTGACACTGACGGCCGGGATGCGCTATCGGGTGGCGGCCTACACCGCTGGCGGGCAATACTACTGGCGAACCGATGGCCCCGGCACATTCAGCAATGGAACGATTGACGCGTCGTATAACAGTTCCGGGGACGCGTTCCCGGTGAACACGGATTCGGCCCGGTGGTGGCTGGTGGACCTTCGCTACGTGGTCGGTTCGTTCGTTGCGGTGCCGATCAGCCCGACGGTTTCGGGGAATTTCTCCAATGGCGTCTGGAGTGCCAATCTCACGGTGCTGCAAGCGGCCTCAAATGCGGTCGTGCGCGCGGATGACGCCAACGGGCACACCGGCTCGAGCAATCCGTTCGAAGTGCTCTTGCAAGACGACCTCGGCGTGACCCTGACCGATGCGCCCGACCCGGTGGCTGTGGGCGCCAATCTCACCTACACCGTCACCGTGACCAATGGCGGTCCTGCGGCGGCCACGATGGTCACCGTCACCAACCTGTTGCCGGCGTCGGTGACATTCGTTTCCGCCACACCGTCGCAAGGCATGTGCGCCAACCTCGGCGGGACAGTCGTCTGCGACCTCGGTACCCTGCCTGGCGCCAGCGCCGCGACGGTGACGATCGTTGTCACACCCGGCGCCACTGGCGACATCACCAACCGCGTCTCCATCAGCCGCGGCGAACCGGACCCGGTCGCCGCCAACAACTTGGCCAGCGCGGTGACGGCGGTGCGCACGCCTGCGCTCACGATTGCCGGCACGACGGTTGTTGAAGGCAACGTCGGCAGCACCAACGCGCTGTTGACCGTAACGCTGGCGCCGGCGGCTCTTGGCGCTGTCACAGTGAATTTTGCAACCGCCAACGACACGGCGTTCGCCGGCGCCGATTACCAGCCTACCAACGGCACGCTGACGTTCCTCGCGGGCGAAGCGACGCGGACAATCACAGTCCCCGTGTTCGGCGACAAAGTCGCGGAGGCCAACGAGACGTTCTTCGTGACGCTCAGCGGTCCGGTCGGCGCCGTAATTTCCAACGCCGTCGCCACGGCCATGATCCTCGACGACGACCTGACGCCGAGCGACTCGCCGCGGGTGGACTTCTGGATGCCCAACGGCACTGTCAACGCGATCCTCGAAACCAACGGCGTCATTTACCTCGGCGGCAGCTTCACCGAACTGGGCACCAACTCGGGCAAGTTCATTCCGTTCGACCCGCTCACCGGCGACAAGCTGGCCGGCTTCCCGATCGTGGATCGCACCGTCAACGCGGTCATTGATGATGGCCAGGGCGGCTGGTTCCTCGGCGGCGAAATCACCGCGGTGGACGGCGTGCCGCGTTACCGCCTGGCGCATATTCTGAGCGACCGCACGCTGGACCCGAATTTTGTGCCCCGGCTCAACAGCACGGTCTTTTCGCTGCTGCTTGATGGAACCAACCTTTATGCCGGTGGCACTTTCACTGCCATCACCAATGCCGGCGTCAGCGTAAGCCGATTGTTCTTCGCGGTGCTGGACCCGCTGACCGGCGCGCCGCGCTCGTTTGGAATCGAGCCGGGATTTAACAACACCGTGTTCGCCCTGGCTCGCAAAGAGAACACACTGTATGTGGGCGGATCTTTCACCAATGTGACTGACGCCAGCGGCTCGGTGAGCCGTCTCCGGGTGGCCGCTTTGGACATCACGACCGGCTTGGTTACCCCGTTCCAGGCCGGCGCAGACTCGACCGTGAACACGCTCGCCCTGAGCGACAACACGCTCTACATCGGTGGCGTCTTCGGAAGCGTCGCCGGCCAGCCCCGCGCGCGACTTGCCGCAGTGAACGCCGAGACGGGCACACCGGTCGCCTGGAACCCCGGTTGCAACAACACCGTCCTAACTCTGGCGCTGGAGGGAAACACCGTTTACGCCGCTGGCTTCTTCACCGCGGTCACGAATGGGGGGAGCACCTTCACGCGGAACCGAATCGTGGCGCTGGATGCGACGACGGGCATGCCGACGACTTGGAACCCGAATGCGAACAACACCGTCCGCGCGCTGGCGGTTCGCGGTAATGACCTGATCGCAGGTGGTGATTTCACTTCGATTGGCGGGCAAAGCGACCGTCGCCGCCTGGCCGCCATTGACAAGACGACCGGCCTGGCGACTGGCTTTGACCCGGATGTCAGCGGTGCTGTGCTGGCCATCGCCGCCAACAACAACCTGGTTTACGCTGGCGGCTCGTTCAGTTTCACGCGCGGCATCATCCGGAATCGTCTGGCTGCACTGGATGCCGCCACCGGCGTGCCGACGGTGTGGGACCCGAACGCCAACAATACCGCCCTCACCCTGGCCGCCAGCGGCACCAACATCTTCGCGGGCGGAACGTTCACGAACGTGGGCGGACAAAGCCGGACCCGGTTCGCGACGCTGACTGCGGACACGGGTCAAGTGGTGGGATCGGCGGTGCTCAATCCGACCTTCGATTCCACGGTGCGCGCTTTTGCAGTCAGTGGGAACAACTTGTTCGTCGGAGGCGACTTTACGAATGTCACCTTAAGCACCACCCTCGTCCGGCGAGGAGTCGCCGCGCTGAAGATCACCAACAGCGTGATTTCGGCGATTAACACTGCTTTCAGCGCCACCGCCATCCCAAGTTCCGGCAACAGCAGCAACGTCCTGACGCTGGCCGTCAGCGGCACCAACCTTTATATCGGCGGCACGTTTAACAACATTGCCAGCCAGGCGCGCAGCCGGCTCGCCGTCGTCAACACCAACACCGGCGCGCTCATGAGTTGGAACCCACGCGCCAACAGCAATGTGCTGTCCATTGCGGTCAGTGGCACCAACGTCTATGTCGCCGGCGCGTTCACGACCATCACCAACACCAGTGGCTCGGTCTCGAACAGGAACCGCATCGCCGCCATCAACAGCGCCACCGGCAACGTGACGGCTTGGAACCCCAATGCCAGTTCCACCGTCTTCGCCGCGGCACCGATGGGGACCAACGTTTATGCCGGCGGATCCTTCACCACCACCATCGGCGGCCAGTCGCGCAGTCGTTTGGCCGAACTCAACACCGTGTTGAACACTTCGCAGGCGTCAGCGTGGAACCCCGACGCGCAGGCCAACGTGGCCACCATCCTCGTCAGCAACGGCCGCGTGTACGTCGGCGGCCAGTTCAACGCCATCGGCCGCGAGTCGCGCCAGGGCTTCGCCGTGTTCGAAGCAAACTCGCCGCCGGTCGTGACCACCAGTGGCGGCGCGGTCACGTTCATCGAGAATGATGCGCCCACGGTGGTTGACGCGGGAGTCACGGTCGCGGACCTCAACCAGTCCACGCTGGTGTCCGCCACGGTGCGGATCGCCACCAACTATGCCACGGGCGAGGACGTGTTGTCATTCACGCCGCAGGCCGGGATCAGCGGCATATTCCAACCGGCGACCGGCGCGCTGCAATTGAGCGGCACCGCCCCGGTGGCAGCTTACCAGGCGACGCTGCGCTCGGTCACTTACCGGAACACGAGCGAGAACCCGGCCACGGCCACGCGCACGGTGGAGTTCACCGCGAGCGATGGCACCGCCACCAGCGCGCCAGCGACGCGCGACATCATCGTACTGTCAGTGAACGATCCGCCCAGCTTCACAAAAGGCCCCGACCCAATGGTGCAGGAGGACAGTGGTCCGCAAACGGTGCTGAACTGGGCGACCAACCTGCGCGCTGGCCCACCCGAAGAAGCCGGTCAGTTGCTGAACTTCATCGTTGCGAACGAAAACCCGGCGCTCTTCGCGGCGCAGCCCGCCATCACTCCGACCGGCACGCTGACATTCACACCGGCACCTGACGCCAACGGCGGCGCGACGGTCACGGTAGTCCTCAAAGATGACGGCGGCACGGCCAACGGCGGCCAGGACACGTCCGCGCCGCAGATGTTCGTCATCACGGTGCAGCCGGTCAACGACCCGCCCGTGGCGCAGTCGCAGACCGTCACAGTCAACGAAGACACGCCGACGGCCCTCATGCTTGTCGCGACCGATGTCGAGAGTGATCCGTTGACGTACAGCATTTCGGTGCCGGGGCACGGCGCCTTGAGCGGCGCGCCACCGAACCTGACTTACACGCCCGTCGCCAATTACCATGGCCCCGACAGCTTCACGTTTACGGCCAGCGACAGCCAGGCCACATCAGCCGTCGCCGTCGTGAGCCTGAACGTCCTGTCGGTCAACGATGCGCCGGTGGCCGACGCCAGCGCCACGGCGCCGGAGGTCATTTCGCCGAATAACACCAACGCCGTGGTGATCTTCGATGGCTCACGCTCTTACGACATCGAAGGCGATCCGTTGCAGTACTCCTGGTACGTCGAGAGCACGAGCGGCCTGCTGGCGACCGGTGTCGTCGCCACCAACATGCGGCCCGTCGGCGCTAATGCGTTGAAGCTCGTCGTCAGTGACGGCCAGAACGCGGGCACCAACCACTTCACGGTGCGTGTTATCACCGCGGCACAGGCGGTGCAGGGACTCATCGACAAGATTAACGCGGCGGGGTTGAAGCAGAATACCCAGCCGCTGCTGGCCACGCTGGAGGCCGCAATCGCCTCCTTCGAGCGTGGCGACTTCATCCCGGGCGTCAACCAGTTGGAGGCCTTTCAACACAAAGTGCGCGCGCAGGTCGGGCCGGAGGATCCGGTCCTGGCCGACATGCTGATCAGCATGGCGCAAGTGATCATCGACGCCGTGATGGCGCCACGCGGTGGTGGCGGCGGAGTGCTGGCACCGGCCACGCGCATGGACTTCACCGCAGTATTGCAGGAGCCCAACGGACGGGTGCGCCTGCATTTCCCGGGCCGGCTGGGGCACATCTATTTGATCCAGGCCTCGACCAACCTGCAGAACTGGGAGACCATCGGCACCGCGCGACACATCGAGAAAGGCGCGTTTGACTTCGAGGACGTCAACGCCGCCCAGTATCCCAAACGCTACTACCGGATCGTGGCGCCCTGACTGGCCGCGGTCAGCAGCGGCGGCAGGACCGACAACGTGTGGGCGGGCAACCGGCCCGGCCGCGAGTCGCGGACTCAGCTACCCAGCAGGCCGAGCGTGGGCGCGTTGTCGGGCATCAGTGGGTTCACTGTGTGGCCCGCCGTTTCCAATTCCTTCAGCCAGTCTTCGACCAGACCCAGCACCGTTTTGACATCAAGCTGTTCGTAAATGGCGGGATATTTCTGCAGATTGGCGCGAGCGAGTTTGAATAGCGCGGCGGCGGGCCGGAGGCGATTCTTTTGCAGGTGCACGAAAGCGCCGGCCAGTTGGATGAGTCCTTTGTAGAAACCGCCGTTCGATCCGTGCCGGTCCGCGAGCCAGAGTTCCTCCAGCACATCGTGCGCTTCATAGAAAAGCCCGCGGTTGAAGCACTCAAAGTAACCCAGGTAATGCGCGTCGTGGCCGCGCCCCCGGCAGCCTTCAATCAACGCCGCAATCTTCGCGCTCTTCTTGCTCACGACGAAACAATACAAGTGACAAGTGGCAGGTGACAAGTGACAGGTGACAGGTGAGCCGCAACGCCATTCCCCGCACTCGTCTCTTGCCACCTGTCACATGCCGCCGTCACTTGCCACTTGTCACTTCTCAAAAGATGCGACACTCTGGCCGTATGCCAAAGACAGCTTTAGGTCGCGGACTAGGCGCGCTGCTGGGCGGAGTCGCGCCCGGAACGCCCGGGGCGCCGGCGCCGATCACCCCCCCACCCAACCGGCCTCCCTCGCTCGAAGCCACTGTGGACGCGGGCGAACAAGTGCAGCGCATCGCGCTGGGCCGCATCCACCCCTGCCCGTTTCAACCGCGCAAGGATTTTACGCCCGCCGCACTCCAGGAACTCGCCGACTCGATCAAGGAACAGGGCATCGTCCAGCCGCTCATCGTGCGGGACAAGGGCGATCACTACGAATTGATCGCCGGCGAACGCCGCTGGCGCGCGGCGCAGTTGCTCAAGCTCGCGGAGGTGCCGGTCATCGTGCGCGAAGCCGATGACCGCACGGTGCTGGAACTGGCGCTCATTGAAAATCTCCAGCGCGAGAACCTCAATCCCATCGAGGAAGCTCACGGCTACGCTCAGCTCATCGAACAATTCCAGCTCGGCCAGGAGGAGGTCAGCGTGAAGGTAGGCAAGGGCCGCGCCACCGTGGCCAACGCGCTGCGTCTGCTGAAGCTGGCTCCGGACATTCAAATGCACATCCGCGAAGGCCGCCTCTCGGTCGGTCACGCGAAAGTGATTCTCGGTTTGCCCGGCCCGGAATGGCAGAAGCGCGCGGTGCAAAAAGTGTTGAAAGGCTCGTTGAACGTCCGCCAGACCGAAGAGTTGGTGGCGCAGTTGCTCCAGCGCAGCGCCGCCCCGGACGGCCAGCCCGGCAGGACGGCCACTCCGTTGCGCGACGTGCATCTGCTGGACATGGAGGATCGTCTGCAACAGCGGCTGGGCACCAAGGTCAGCCTGCGCTATCGCCAGGGCAAGGGCGCGTTGGAAATCCGGTTTTTCTCCGATGAAGAACTGGAGCGCGTCCTGCAACTTCTCGGCATCAAACTGGATTGAACGGAGTCCGGGCCGGAAAACGTTTCCCCGGCTGACGTCGCCGCATCGCATGGAGAACCCGACCGAACTGCGCCGCTTGTGCGCCGAAAAACTTTCCGCCTCCGCCGCCCGCGCCGCGGAACTGACGGCGTTCGTCGGGCTGGATGGTTTTGTGGATGAAATCATTCACGTGGTGGACCAGCGGAGCGATCCGCAGACCTACCAGCGGGTGCCGACGATTGCCCAATTCGCCCGGCGCCTCGCCGCGGCCGCCGGCCGCAGCACGAACCTTGAACTGGTCAACCAGCGCACCAAGCTCGGCGGCAACGGCCCCATCATGGCCGATGCGCTGGCCAGCCTCGGTCTCAAGGTCACCTGCCTCGGCGCGCTCGGCTATCCCGACCTGCATCCGGTCTTCAAAGAGTTCGCCCGCCGCGCCGAGGTGCATTCCATCGCCGAACCCGGCCACACCGACGCGCTGGAATTCGAGGACGGCAAAATCATGATGGGCAAGACCGCTCATTTCAACCAGATCAACTGGGAAAACATCCAGGCGCGCTTCGGCCGCGACCGCTTTGCGGCACGGTTCCGCACCGCCGACTTCATCGGCTTTGTCAACTGGACGATGCTCCCCGGCATGAGCGAATTATGGGAGGCGTTGCTGCGCGAACTCTGCCCCGCGTTGAGCGGGCCGCGCCGGAAATTATTTTTTGACCTGGCCGATCCGGAGAAACGTCCGCCGGCGGACATCACGCGCGCGCTGGAATTGATCGTCCGGTTCAACGCCTTCTTCGAGGTCATCCTGGGCTTGAACGAAAAGGAGGCCTACGAAATCGCCGTCGTGTTGGGACTGAAAATCGGCGGGCGCACGGCCGACGACCTTGCCGCGTTGTGCCTCGAAATCCACCGCCGCCTGCCCCTCCACACGCTCGTCGTGCACCCAGTCACGTATGCGCTGGCGGTAGGTGAGGACGGGGTGAAGCGGGTCGCGGGGCCATACGTGGCCCAACCGGTCCTCACCACCGGCGCGGGGGATCATTTCAACGCCGGCTTTTGCCTGGGCCAGTTGCTTGGCCTGCCCAACGAGATGTGCCTGCTGGCCGGCGTCGCCAGCAGCGGTCATTACGTGCGCACGGGCAAGAGTCCGGGCGTAGCGGATCTGGTCGCGCTGCTGCGGGATTGGCCGGTGAAAAGTTGAGAGTGATGAGAGTTGAGAGTTGATGGAATTTGCCGACACGTTTGACACTCAATTCTTAACTCACAATACTCTCAACCGTCTGAAATGATTTTACCCGTCTTGAAATATGGCCACCCCGCGCTGCGACAGAAGGGCGCGAAGATTGACACCGTCACACCCGCGGTCAAGGCGCTGATCGCCGACATGCTCGAAACCATGCGCCAGGCGCATGGCGTCGGCCTGGCGGCGCAGCAGGTCGGCCAGGCGCTGCAATTGACGGTCCTTGACGTGCGCGAAGTCACCGACCGGCCATCCACGCTGGAACGGGACGGCAAACCCGCCGAGGTGGCCTCGTTCATGCCGCTGGTGCTGATCAACCCGCAGGTCAAACCGTTGAACGATCCCGTGGCGGGCGTGGAAGGCTGCCTCAGTTTCCCGGAAATTTACGCCGACATCAGCCGCCCTGAATCAGTGGAGGTCAGCGCCCTGAACGCAAAAGGCCAGCCCGTTCAATTTCGCTGCGGCGGCCTGCTGGCGCGCGCCGTGCAGCACGAGACCGATCACCTGCACGGCATCCTTTTCATTGACCGCATGACGAAAGCGAAAAAAGCGGAAGTGCAGGTGGAACTGGACAAGTTGCAGGCCGAGACCAAGGCGGCGTTGAAGAAAAAATAAACTCGCTGGGCGATGAAGCCGCGCCAAGTATTGGAAAGGGTCCTGTCGGGGTCAAAAAACGTCCGGTTTACCGGCATGATCGGCCTGGTCAAAGCATTTGGAGGTGTTGTTGGTGGCCGCCTCGACCCGCATGAGTTCATCGTCAATCTTGAGCCAGGTCACGAACTTGAACACCCCGTTGGTGAAATAGCCGATGGTCCGGCTGGGATCGGCGGTGCTGGCGAAAAGGGTGCCGAAGAGGTTGCTGATCGTCAGTGCCGTGGTGGTGGCGTTGAGCGCCGAACCCGCATTACCCGTCAGGTAGTAAAGCAAGTCGTTCTTCTTAGTCTGCTCGATGTCTGACAACGGCGTGCTGGTCTTTCCGGAGCTTGCGCCGTTCTTGTAGTGGACGACCTGGAAGTTCGGGTTGATGGCATAGAGCAGGTCGATCTTCTGCTCGGTCAGGTTGACTTTGTTACCGCCATACAGCGCATCGCAGTTTCGGGCCAGCAGGTTCAGTTCGCTCGTCGTGAACGCCGGGTCGTTTCCAAACTTTCCGGCCAGCAACGGATAAGGCGTGAGATCCTCCTGGTAGCCGGCCACGTGAATGTCTGGGGCTGGCTGCGCGCCCATCGTCGCCGGGATAATGAGCAGCGCCAGCAAGACGGGCAGGAAATCTCGCTTCGACGGCCTGCGGCAAACACCGCATTTGTTCATGAAGCGAATTACGATACGGTGTAAATGTTCTTCGGCAAACCGTTTACTCGACGTCGTGAAGGCGCTCCTTAGCACAAGGAGTTACCACCTGACAACCGTGGCGTGGTGCGGGGCGGTTGCTGTCCTTAATACACCCTTCGCAGATTCGACGGCAGGATGTTCAGCTCAGAGCGGTACTTGGCCACGGTGCGCCGGGCGATGGTGATGCCCCTTTCGGTGAGCATCTTCACGATCTCCTGGTCGGAGAGCGGCTTGGCGGAATTTTCCTTCTTCAACATTTCGGCCACCAGGTCCTTGATGCTGGTGCTGGACATGCCCACGCCGCTGGCGGTCTGAATGCCGGGCGTGAAAAAGTATTTCATCTCGAAAATGCCCTGCGGCGTCTCCATGTATTTGCCCGACACCGCGCGGCTCACGGTGGTCTCATGCACGCCCACCACTTCGGCCACTTGCACCATCGTCAGCGGTTTGAGGTGGGCCACGCCATTATCGAAAAATTCCTTCTGCCGCTTCACGATTTCCCGGCCGATGTTCAGGATCGTTTGCTGGCGCTGATGCAGGCTTTTGATGAGAAATTTCCCGGCGCGGATTTTGTCGCGGATGTATTCCCGGACTTCGGGCGAGCTTTCGGCCTGCGACATGAGGTCTTTGTAGGTGTTGCTGATGCGCAGATGGGGAATGTGCTCGTTGTTGGTGGTCACCACGTAATCGTCGCCGTTGCGCTGGACGAAGACCTCCGGCAGTATGTATTGCTGGTTGTCAGGCAAAAAGGCCCGGCCCGGCCGCGGCTCCAGGTGGCCGATGCGCTCGGCGGCTTTTTGCACCTCCTCCACGCTCAGGCCCAGACCGCGAGCAATCTCCGGGAAGCGCCGTTTGCCCAGCGCTTCCATGTATTCGTTGAGGATCTGGTATTCGAGCGACTTTTGCTGGTCCACGCGCTCCAGTTGCAGCATCAGGCACTCGCGTAAATCGCGCGCACCGACGCCCGGTGGCTGGAAGGACTGGATCAATTTTAATTGTCCCACGATCCGTTCCGGGGTGAGGTTGGTGGCCACCGCCAGCTCCTCCACCGAAGCCTGCAGGTAACCGTAATCGTCAATGTTGCCGATGATCATTTCGGCGACGGGCCGCTGCTCGTCCGGGATGTCCGACTGGCGCAACTGTTGCAGCAGGTCTTCCTGCAATGACGTGCCAGAAACCAGCGAATCGAACATGAACTGCCGCTTCTCCTCATCCTCCGCGCTGGCCCGCATCGGTAGCTGGGTTTGCGCAAAATGGTCGCGCCATTCCTGGTCCATCTGGGTGAGCTTTTCGAACTCGGCCTGGAAATCGTCCACCGGCCCGGCGGATGTTTCCGTCGCCGGGTCGAACGTCACGTCTGCCGGGGGTTCGGCGAGGTCGGCGGCGTCGGCGGCGTCCTCTTTTTCACGCGTCTCCTTTTCTTCCAGGGTCGCCTTGCCCTCCATTTCGGTTTCGGACGCCGGCGACTCCTCCAGCACGGGGTTTTGCTGGAGTTCCTGTTCCACCAAAGCCTTCAGTTCCAGCGTGGGGGCCTGCAACAGCGCCAGGGAATGCTGCAATTGCGGCGCCAGCACTTGCGAGAGCGCCATCTTCTGCGACAAATAGAGGCCTTGTGCCATTGTCAGAATCTTACAGGCATTGTCCGCGCAAACTCAAGTCATTTTTCGGCATGGGCCGTGCTTTGTCAAATGCCATGCCACAAATCAATGGTGCATCATTCACTTTTCTCTATCAACCAACCGCCCGCCACCCACTCGAAGTCGTTTGCAACATGCGCTACGGGCGCATCTCACGGGCGTATTGCCCAAATCTGCTTTTCGGAGGGACGAGCTACGCGAGTCCCAAACTTCTTCCACTTTTCCGGGGAAACCGGGGACTCGCGTAGCTCCTCCCTCCGAACAAAACGACTTGCGGCGATTTGGGCAACACGCCCCTGAGATGCGCCCTGCGCCACCGCAGTGCCCGAAAAACATTGCCCGCCAGCTTCACCCCTCCTAACGTCGCGCCGTGGCAGCAAAGCTCACGATTCTCGGCAGCGGCTCCGGCGGCAACTGCGCCTACCTGGAAACCGACGAGACCCGGCTGCTCATTGACGCCGGGTTCAGCGGGCGCCAGATCCGCCAGCGGCTGGCCAGCATCGAGCGCACGCCCGAAACGCTCCACGGCATCCTGATCACTCACGAGCACACCGACCACATCCAGGGGCTGGCCGCCATCGCCGCGCGGCTCAACCTGCCGCTCTATTGCAACCGTCTGACCAAGGAAGCCATCGAATCGCAACTGCAAACCAAATTCAATTGCCGCCTCTTCAGCACCGGTTCCTCTTTTGAAATCGGCGATGTCTCCGTGGATGCCTTTTCGGTGCCGCACGATGCCCAGGATCCGGTCGGCTTCCTCATCCGCACCGCCGAGGGCAACATCGGGTTCCTGACCGATCTGGGTCACGCGACGAAGCTCGTCGTCGAACGCGTCCGCGCCGCGCACGTGTTGGTGCTGGAGACCAACCACGACGTGAAACTCCTTCAAGACGACACCCGCCGACCGTGGAGCCTCAAGCAACGCATCCTCAGCCGGCACGGCCATCTCTCCAACGACGCCGCGGCGGAAGTGGCCGAACAAATTGTTTCCGACGACCTGCGCCAGCTTTATCTCGGCCACCTGAGCCGCGACTGCAACCGGCCGCAACTGGCGCGGAACGCCATCAATGAGCGGCTCCAAAAAATCGGCGCCCGGCATGTGACCGTGGAGGTGACCGCGCAGGATTCGCCTTCGCCCACTTTTTGCCTGGCCCCCTCGCCGGTGGCCCAAGCCGTGTAGCCGGATTGCGGGTCAGTCTGTGGTCGGTTAGAGGTTTGAAGTTGGAAGTTGGAAGTTGAATGTTCCTTCGGAGATCAATCTTCGCGAGGATGATCGCCTCTTTACGTTGGTCATTCAGCGCGGATCGGACACCACGCCTTGCCATTCCTTTCCATCCGGAAATATCTTCTGGTAATCGTTCCATCGTGGCCATTGAGTTCAGTCGCGCAAAGATGGTTCGCCTACTTCCGGTTCCGCCACCGTTCTGGGTTTCACGGCGGCGAGGGCGGATAACTGGCGCGAACGGAACACGCGCCAATGAAGCTTTTGCGCCAGGTCGTCCAGATAGGAATAGGCCACCGGCGTCACCACCAGCGTCAGCAGCAGGCAGAGGGTTTGCCCGCCAATCACCACCACCGCCACCGCGCGACGTT
>CAZIFU010000044.1:0-5119 GCA_964539075.1 uncultured Verrucomicrobiota bacterium
CCGAATCGCGCGCGAATCAATCCCAGTTCGCGCACCTCCGCAGTGGTCAGGTCGGTCGCGCCAAAACTCACCTGGTCCATCTGCGGCAGCATGGCCATGCGGGCGGTCATTTCCTCCAATTGCGGCTGCGGGAGCAACACGGCCAGCTCGCGATGATACCGCGTGCGCAACTCCGCCAGTTCGGCTTCGTCCGTTTCCAGCCACACGCCGTGGGTGCGCGAGTCGAGTTCCTCGCGGCGCTTGCTGAACCATGCCAGCTTGGCGGCGAACTTGATAAAAGTTTCGTCCGGCACCGGGCCGATCATAAAGCGCATGATCGCCTGGGCTTCGAAGTCATCCATCATCTTCGGATCCTCCAGCAAAACATCCTGACCGACGACGCGCTCGAGCTGGACGATGATTCTCTCCTGAGCCCACCGTAACTGATGCTCCGCCTCCTCGTTGGCACGCGCGCGACGCAACCCGGCGGTCCAGAAACCTAGCGCCGGTTCGGTTTCCCTTGAAACCTGTTCGAGCGCCCGTCGCCCCCGCGCGATCACGATGTCCCGGACGGTCTTTTCCGGACAGCCGATGGCGCGCAGGTTGAGGGCGAGCTGCTCGAAGTCCTTCGCCTCAATTTTGCTCCACGCGAAGTGATTCGTGACGCAGGTGGTCGGTGCGGGCGAGTTGCTGGCGGACAGGGGGGCCGCGACGGATAGGGTCGTCGTTTCTGGGATCGTTGCTGCGGACTCACTTGGGTTGATCGAAACGGGCTTCTTCAGGAGACAAACGGCCACGCCCGCCAGGGCGAGGTTCAGGCCGATCGAAATCGTAAATGTCCGTTGATGCTTCACAGTGTGAGTCGGTAGTGATTCTCAAAAGTAATTTCCGAAACCGCCTTTCACCCCATCGCGCTCCCCATCCGATGGGGAGAGGGTGGCCGCCTGGCAGGTCAGCGGCGCAGCTCAATTCTTCCAGCGATTCATCACCTGGCTTTTGCCAAACGCTCCCGCCGTCTGTTCGTGCTTCAGGATGAATTCCTGCAACTCCGCCGTGTCCGCGGTCAGAACCAGAAGGCCATCTCCGTTTTCACCAAGTTTCTCGGGAACCACGATGTGGCGGATGGTCTTCGGATCATTCTCGATCAGCTTCTTGAACCAGCCGTAATCAAGCAGGGTGAACTCAAGCGCTGGATCGAGGCGGGTGACTTTGAGCAGATAATGCGGCGGGAGCGAGTTGTCCGGGCGTTCGCGCGGGTAGAGGTCGAGGAAGAGCCGGCCCTCGAGCTTGAACAAGCGGGTGTCGAATTCAGTGCGCTTCTCCTTGTCCTGGACGGTAAGCTTGTACGCTTGGCCCGCCGCTTTCTCGAACCGCCAATGCTCGTCTGCGGCGTTCGTCGAGCCGTCCTCCGCCCATGCGCCGAGCAGTGCAGGATCGAACACGACATCCTTGGCGGTGTAAAAAGGATAGACCGACGTGACGACGCAGCCGGCAAGCAGGGTCATCAACACCAGTTCGGTTGTGATTTTGATGGTCGTTTTCATAAGCTTTTCATTCAGTTCTCGTTGCGGGCCACTTCCGGCCCTTCATCAAGACAATGCGAGAAGCGAGAGCGGATCGGATCATCCGACCTCAACTTATTTTGGTTCACTCTTTCATCTGGCTGAAATGACCACGACCACTACGATGTGGGCAGGGTTTAACCCTGCGATGGACAAATCTCCAAACAGGGCAGAAGGCGTCTTCGCCGAGGCCATTGAACTGCCGCCCGGGGACGCGCGCGAACGGCTGCTCGCCCAGCGGTGTGCCGACGACACCGCTTTGCACTCCGAGGTTACGTCCCTGCTTCGCGCCCACGAGGACGCGGTTGATTTCCTGAAGCCGCCGCCGCCCCGGCCGACGATCCGCCTGGAGCCATCCACCAGCGCGTCGCAGGGCACGGCCGTTTTGAACGCCGCCGTCCACGCCGAGATGTTTCTGCGCGGCTTCAGCAAACCGGACACCGAGCACGTCGAGAAGTTCGTCGCCCAACTGCCCGAAGCCCTGCGGCGTGAGGCCCGCGAGCGCATTAAGGCCGGGCTGCACGTGCGCGAGTTGCGCGGGCAGGCGCGGCGTCCAGTGTCCGAACAGGAGGAGGAGTTGCCGCAATTGCCGGGCTTTCGCATCGAACGCAAGCTCGGCCAGGGAGGCCTGGGCGTGGTCTATGCCGCGCATGACGAGAAACTCAACCGTCGCGTGGTCATCAAAGTCCTGCGCCGCCACGCCGATGAACATGTGCGCCGTCGCGTGCTCGATGAGGCCCGCCACACCGCCGCGCTTAGCGACCCCGCGGTCGTGACTGTCTTCTCGGTGCTCGACGAAACTGATCCGCCCGCGATCGTCATGGAATACGTGGAGGGTTACTCGCTCGACCGTTTTGCCGCGCAACTCAACTTCGAACAGAAGGCGCGGTTGCTGCGCGAAGTGGCGCGCGGACTTTCGGTGGCCCACGCGCGCGGACTCATTCACCGCGACCTCAAACCGGACAACGTGATCGTCGGTCCGGACATGCGGCCGCGGATTCTGGACTTTGGTCTCGCACTGTCGTTGGAGGAGGCCAGCCGTCAGGGGCGCGGCTTCGAAGGCACTCCGCTTTATGCTTCACCCGAACAGGCGAAGGGGGAAGCCTTGAGCCCGGCGTCGGACGTGTTTTCGCTAGGCAGCCTGATGTTCAAAGTGCTGACGGGCAAAGCGCCATTTGCCGGCGAGTCGATCAGCCAGGTGCTCGAAGCCATCGTCAGCACCGCCCCGCCATTCTTGCGCGAAGTCGCCGTGGGCGTGCCGGAGGACTTGCAGGCCATCTGCCTTGCTTGCCTCGCGTGGAATCCGGCGGATCGCCCGGGCGCGGAACTGGTCGCGCTGGAGTTGGGCCGCTTCCTGGTGGGCGAACCGGTGCGGCTCAAACCGAAGCTCTACGACGACCTACTGCGCCGCGCCATCAGCGAACAGTCCAACCAGGCGGAAGCGTGGGAGAGCCAAAGCATCATTTCGCGCGAGGAACGCGACGCGCTCAAAATGATCCATCGCCGCCTGCTCGCGGACGAGGACCACTGGATCATCGACGCGCGCCGCATCACGCCGCTGCAAGCCATCCTCTCCGCCTCGACGTGGCTGACCGTGGTGGCCACGATGCTCACCGTTTCGATGCTGCGCAACGAACTGGAGCCGCTGTGGCGCTGGCTGTTGCCGGCGTTTTTTACGACGGCTCTGCTGGTGGCTGGCACGGTCGCGCGGCGTGGCCGGGAGAATCTCGCAGCGGCCACGTTTCTCGCCGGCGCGGCGCTGACGATTGCGCCCGCCACGCTGGCGCTGATGGCGGAGGTGCACTGGTTCGCCACCGCGCCGGCGGGCGTCACGCAAGTATTCCCGGATACGTTCACCAATCAACAGGCGCTGGCGGCGTCGCTCACGGCGCTCGCCATTTCGGTGTTCAGTTTGTGGCGGTTGAAAATGACGGGCTTTGCGTGGACCACCGCCACGCTCGCCACGACCAGTTACCTCGGCCTGTTGCTGCTGTTCAACTGGCTGGAGCAGAAGCCGGAGATTCAGGCGCTGTGGTGCCTGCCGCTGGCGGTCGTGGAATTCGTGGCGCTCGCATTGGAACGCGCCGGTCGCGTGCGCTGGACGATGCCGTTCCACCTGATCGCCATGGGCGCGATCGTGATCGGGCTGGACGTGGTGGCCTTCAGCGGACCGACTCTGAAAATGCTGGGCGTCACCCCTGAGCAGTGGCGTTATTTTGATCACGACCGGCAGGTGGCGTTTTCCGTGGTACTCAACGGGCTGTTGTTCCTGGCGCTCATGTTGCTGGGCGAACGATCCGCCAGCCTTGATTTGCGTCGCAGCAGCAAATGGCTGGAAGTGCTGGCCATTCTCCACACCATCAGCGCGCTGTTTGCCAACGCCATGAAACATCGCGGCGACGCGCTGGTGCGATACGACGTTTGGATTTATATGGCCGCGGCGCTGTTCTTTGCGGTGCTGGCGCCCTTTCGTTCGCGCTGGCGAATGTTGGTGGGCGGACTGGCGGGTTGCGGACTGGGCAGCTACCTGCTCGTGCATCTCAAGCTCGTGGCGCCCAAACCGTTCATCATTGGACTGGGCATGACGGGTTTGGCGGTGGCTTTGGGCGCGTTCGCTTACGTGAAACTCGGAGCGCGGGCGGGACGGCGGTTTGGAAAACAACCCGGACTAAACATCGGTGACAAGCCGGCGGATTCGTCCTCGTAATCGAGATCTTCACCTGACAACTGGAGGACGAAGAGGATTAAGAATTCATCTCCCGGAACAACCACGCCCGCGCATAAGCCCAGTGCCGTTTCACCGTTGGCTCGGAAACGCCCAGCACTCGGGCCGCCTCCTCGTTGGTAAGCCCGGTGAAAAAACGCAGCTTCACCAGTTGCGCCTTCTCGGCGTCGTGCTCCGCCAATTGATCCAACGCTTCGTTCAACGCGAGCAACTGCTCGTCGTCCATGCTCGCTGCGAGGTCAAGGCCGTCGAGGCTGACGCGTTCCACGCCGCCACCGTGGCGCAGGAAGTTTTTGCGGCGGGCGCCGTCTATGAGAATGCGCCGCATGGCTTCCGCGGCAGCCGCGAAAAAATGTCCGCGATTATCCCACCTGGGCTGGTTGTCACCGCCCAGTCGCAACCAGGCCTCATGCACCAGAGCCGTGGCTTGAAGGGTTTGGCCGGGCGATTCGCGCGCCATCTTCTGTGCGGCCAGCTTGCGCAATTCTTCGTAAACCAGCGGGAGAAGTTCATTGGCCGCATGCGGATCGCCCCGCTCCAGCCGCTGAAGGATGACTGTGAGTTCGCTCACAAAATAATGGCTGGCGATTTTCCAGCTCGGAAAGGAGCCGGAAAACCGATTCCAATCTTCATCCAAGTCGGCTGTGGACACGTTTCGCGCCGGCGCGCAAACCCGCGCCCGTGGTAGGGCTCGATGACTTCGGTGAGCAGCCGGACGATGCTGCTGGGGGTGTAAAATTCGCCGCCGCCCTGGCCCTCGCTCATGGCGAACTCGCCGAGGAAGTATTCGTAGATGCGCCCGAAGGCGTCGTAGTCCAGCGAGGCGGGAATCTCGGAGACCTTCTTGAGCAGT
>CAZIFU010000045.1:0-22167 GCA_964539075.1 uncultured Verrucomicrobiota bacterium
GGATTGTGCAGATCCTACTCGCACGGCCTGGCGAACACTCCCCGTTGCCGCTCCTTCTCCCGCAGCACATGGTCCTGCGCCTGCTGCTGAAACTTTGCCGGAGCCAGCGCTGGTTCCAGGTGCGTGCGCAGGAACGCCATGGCATGGCGCTGGTCGCTGTCGCGCCGCAGCCCCATCCAGACGAGGTGGAGATGATCGGGCATCAAACAATAGGCCGGACACAACAGCCCTTCGCGCCCAGCCGTGTGCAGCATTAACTCCCGGTAGCCGGTGTGGAAACGTTCGTTGAGCCAGCCCTTGGCGCGGTCGAACAAGGTGAGTGTCCAATGCACCACGGCATCGCCCTGATAATACTCGCGCGGCAGGCGGGGAAGGAAGTGCGAGCGCTCCCGATCCATGCGTGGAGCGTAGAGATCCACCGGCGAAAGGCGAAAGAAAAAAAGTGAGTCTCCTTACGTCGCCTCCTACAGAAAAGGTTCAGAACACCTGCGGCGCGCCCTCCTCCAAAATTTTCAAATGATGGCTCAACCCGTCGCGGTGGGCGATTTCCCGCAGCCAGCGGGGCGGTTCGTCCATGTCTTCGAAGGACAGTTTGAACGCGCCGTAGTGCATCGGCACCAGCCAGCGGGCCTGGAGGTCCCGGAAGACTTTCACCGCTTCGTCCGGCCCCATGTGCACGTGGCGGAAGGAATCCGGAAAGTAGGCCCCGATGGGCAGCAGGGCGATTTCCGGTTTGAAGCGTTTGCCAATCGCCTTGAAGCCGTCGAAGTACGCGCTGTCGCCGGCGTGAAAAATCAGGCGTCCCTGGTGTTCGAGGACGAATCCGCCGTAACCGCGATGCTCGTCGTGGAGCGTGCGCGCGCCCCAGTGCTTGCTCGGCGTCAACGTCACTTTCCAATCCGCGTGCGAGAAACTTTCCCACCATTGCAGTTCGATGATGCGCCCGAAGCCCAGCCCGCGCGCCAGGTCGCCCACGCCCCAGGGCATGACGCCGATTTTGGGCGCCGGCAGCCGCCGCAGCGTCGGTTTGTGGAAATGGTCGAAGTGCGCGTGCGTCAGCAGGACCAGGTCAATCGGCGGCAGGTCGGAGAGTTTCAAGCCAGCGCGCTTGATCCGTTTCAACAGGAACAGCCAGTTGGCGAAATTGGGGTCAACCAACACGTTCAGATCGTTGAACTGGACCAGAAACGAAGCGTGGCCGATCCATGTGATGGCGACCTGGCCGCGGTTCAACCTGGGGAAGACCGGTTTCTTGTGCAGCCCCGTGCGCCGGGTCAACAGCGCTTTCCAGACCATTTCGCGGAAGAAGGTGCGCGGGTTGAAATGTTTGCTGGGTGTAAGTTCTTTGAAGGAGCGCAGCAACCGCCGTCGCGGTCGGCCGCCCGAGGCTGATTGGCCGGGGTCAGAATTCATGTATCGCTCAACTGTCCGCCCACTAATACTCCGTCGTGGAAAAAATCACAACTCCCGCGTGTGCCAGGGTCGCACGGATTTTTGTTTGAATTCGTTCCCGTCCGGTCTTAAACCCAGACGGTGAACAATGTCACGACCCGACTCGAAACTTTTTTACGCAAGCAACCGGCTCTTGGCCGGGACGTTTATCTCGCCCGCACTGCGGTCGTGCTCGGCGACGTGACGCTGGGCGATTTTTCCAGCGTTTGGTACGGCGCCGTCCTGCGCGGTGACATCAACTGCATCCTTGTCGGCCATCACACCAACATCCAGGACAACGCGGTGCTGCATGTGGCGCATGAGTTGCCGTGCATCGTCGGCAGCTGGGTCACGGTCGGCCACACCGCCATCGTCCACGCCTGCACCGTCGGCGACGAAACGCTCGTGGGCATGGGTTCGACGATCCTCGACGGCGCCCACATCGGCGCCCAATGCATCATCGGCGCCAACGCGCTGGTGACGCAAGGCGTGGAAATCCCGGACGGCTCGCTGGTGCTTGGCTCGCCGGCCAGAATTGTCCGCGCCCTGAGTTCGCAGGAGCGGGCGGACCTGAAGGCGTGGGCCGGGTCCTACGTGGACAATGCCGCCTACTGCCTCCAGCACGGGCTCAACGTCGGCGCGCCGCTGCCGACGTGAGCGAGCAACAAAGACGCAAAGGAGCGAAGGTAAACTGGAGCAAACCCGTGGAGATTCCTTCTCCCTCATCGGTGAGGGGGTTTTTATTTTTTGCTCCATTACAGCGGAAAAAGTCCGGGGACCAATTCTGGAATTCAAGGACACCTTCTTTGCATTCTTCGCAGTGCCATCCCGTGACATCGTTCCATTCTGAGAAGATTTTTTAACCGCGGATTACGCGGATGAACACGGAAGGGGAAGAATCAGCATTTCAGAAATCTTATCCGTGTTCATCCGTGTAATCCGTGGTCAATTCGTTTTGGTTGCGGCTCCGCCGCCCCATGCCTTCGCGCCTTTTCTGTTAAAAAATCCTACCGCCGCAGCATCCCCGGCATCGGCCCGCCCATTTTGGCCATCATCTTCTGGAGCTTGCCCATCTTCTTCATCATTTGCTGCATCTGGCCGAAGCGGTTCAGCAGGTTGTTGAGTTCGGT
Organism: uncultured Verrucomicrobiota bacterium; assembly: GCA_964539075.1. GTDB lineage: Bacteria > Verrucomicrobiota > Verrucomicrobiia > Limisphaerales > CAZIFU01 > CAZIFU01. Next base: position 2,562 of record CAZIFU010000045.1, read on the forward strand.
CACCGTCACGCCGCTGCCCTTGGCGATGCGGATGCGGCGCTTGGCGTTGAGGATTTGCGGATTGCGCCGTTCCTGAAAAGTCATGGAGCAGATCATCCCCTCCATCCGCTTGAATTCCTTTTCGCTCTTGCCCAGGTCGGCGTTCTTGAGCATCTGGGTGCCGCCGGGCAGCAGGCCCACGATGCTTTCCAGCGAGCCGAGCTTTTTCATCTGGCGCAGTTGCTCGAGAAAATCCTCCAGCGTAAACTGCCCCTTGCGCATTTTTTCCTCCATGCGCTTCGCTTCATCAAGGTCCACCGCTTCGGCCGCCCGCTCGACCAGGCTGACCACGTCGCCCATCCCCAAAATCCGCGAGGCCATGCGTTCCGGATGGAACGGCTCGAAATCCTCCAGTTTTTCGCCGACGCCGATGAATTTGATCGGCTTGCCCGTCACGGCCTTGAAGCTCAACGCCGCGCCGCCGCGCGCGTCGCCGTCGAGCCGGGTGAGGATGGCTCCGGTGATGCCCAGCGCCTGGTCAAAATGCGTGGCCACATTCACGGCCTCCTGACCGGTGGCGGCGTCGAGCACGAGCAAAATTTCCTGGGGCTTGACCAGGTCGCGCAGGCGCACCAGCTCCTGCACCAGGGTTTCATCCATTTGCAGCCGGCCCGCCGTGTCGAACAGGAGCGTGTTGCGCTGGTTCGCGCGGGCGAACTCCAGCGCTTCGCGCGCGATTTTCAAAACGTCTGTCTCGCCCCGGCGGACAAACACCGGGAGGTCGAGCTGTTTGCCCAGCGTCTCGAGCTGGTCCATCGCCGCGGGCCGGTAAACGTCGGCGGCAACGAGCAAGGGCGCGCGGGCCTGTTTTTGGAGCAGGCGCGCCAGCTTGCCGCAGGAGGTGGTCTTGCCGGAGCCGTGCAGTCCCGCCAGCAGGAGGCAGCTCGGATTGCCGCTGCATTCCAGCGCGGCGTTCTCCGAGCCGAGCAGGGCGACAAGTTCGTCGTGGATGATTTTGATGATCTGCTGGCCCGGCTGGATGCTTTGAATGACCTCTTGTCCGAGGGATTTCAGCTTCACCCGCTCGATGAAATCGCGGGCGACCTTGAAATTCACATCGGCATCGAGCAGCGCCAGGCGCACCTCGCGCAGGGCCTCGGTGACGTTGGCCTCGGAGATTTTTCCCAGGCCGCGCAGGTTTTTGAAAGCGCTTTGGAGCTTGCCGCTTAACGAATCGAACATGGGGCTAACTTAGGGTTCAACGTTCAAAGTTCAACTCCGAAAGCTTTTGGAGTCCGGGTTCAAAGTTTGAGCTTGGCCCGGCCGGGCCGCGAATTTGCGCGTTGGACCGCAAAGTTTGAACTTGAGCGAGGCGCTGGCGTTTGGCTTAATCGCCGTCCCGCTGCGTGGCGGGATGGGCGGGTAGGTTACCCAAGTGGCCAACGGGGGCAGACTGTAAATCTGCTGGCTTACGCCTTCGATGGTTCGAATCCATCACCTACCACCATTTCGCCCGATGCTAATAACAAGGGAGAAGCGCCGCGCCGAATCCTAACTGAACCGGTCTTCCGTCCACGGATCCGCCGTGTTCGAGTAGCCGCGCACTTCCCAGAAGCCCAGAATGTCGCGGTCGAGAAAAACAATTTCCCGGATGAACTTGGCCCCCTTCCACGCGTAGCGCTTGGGAATGATGACGCGCGCCGGGCCGCCGTGTTCCTGCGTCAGCGGCCGGCCGTTCCACCGGTGCGCGATGAGCACGTCGTCGTCCAGGCAGACATCGAGCCGGTTGTTCGTCGAGTAACCGTCGTAGCTCTTGAAGAAAACTTGCTTGGCTTCGGGCCGGGGCTTGACCAGGTCCGCGAGGGTGAAAAAGGCCACGCCCTCCCACGCCATGTCGAACTGGCTCCAGGTGGTGACGCAATGAAAATCGCTCACGTCCTTGAACTGTGGCAGCGCCAGGAACTGCTCCCAGTTCAGCGTGATGGGATTCTCGACGCGCCCGTGGATTTTCAACTGCCATTGGTCGGGCGTCACTTCCGGCCGGACGCCGAGGTCGAGCACGGGAAAATTGTGGACCTGCCGCTGGCCGGGCGGGAGGCGATCCGCGGAGCGCACGGCGGGTTTTTCCTGCCCGGCCATCTTGCGCGCCCAACGCTCTTTGGCGGCGATGTAACTGTCTTTCATTCGACACGACGAGAATACCCGGAAAAAACTCCAAGCACCAAGCTTCGGCTTTGTCTTAATCTTAATCCTGATCGTAATCTTAATCGCCTGTCAGTCAGAGATTATGATTAAGAGGAAGATTAAGATTAAGACACTACCCAAACTTCAACCTCCAACGAAAATCCAAGCACCAAACTTCAAGCCCATCCAGCTCGAACCTGGCTTTAAGATTTGGCGGCTGGAGCTTCTCTGGAGCTTGGAGCTTGGATTTTGGAGCTTCCAGAATGAAAAGGCCCTCTGCTACCTTTTCCCTCATGTTCAAACCCGCCGACTTGTTTGACCTCAGCCAGACCGAACACGCCGCGCTCTTCGACGGTTGCGAATTCGCCTGGGACGCGCTCAAGAAACTCAAGGCCTACCTCCAGGCCAATCTGCGCCCCGCCCTCCACAACCGCACCGACGGCACGGCCTATATCGGCAGGGACGTGTTTATCGGCGAGGGCACCGTGGTCGAGGACGGCGCCATGATCAAAGGCCCGGCCATCATCGGCCGCAACTGCGAAATCCGCCACAACGCCTACGTTCGCGACCACGTCATCATCGGCGATGGCTGCGTGATCGGCAATGCGTGCGAGTTCAAGCATTGCCTGCTCTTCAACGGCTGCCAGGTGCCGCATTTCAGTTACGTCGGCGACTCCATTTTCGGACACCAGGCCCATCTCGGCGCCGGCGTGAAAATTTCCAACGTCAAACTGATGCCCGGCAACGTGACGGTGGAAATGGACGGCCTGCCGTTCGACACCGGGCTGCGCAAATTCGGCGCCTTGCTCGGCGACCACACCGAAATCGGCTGCAACGCGGTGCTCAACCCCGGCAGCGTCATCGGGCGCGGCGCGGTGATTTACCCGTGCACCAACTGGCGTGGCATCCTGCCGGCGAACATGATCGCCAAGAACAAGGCGCCCTGCGAAGTGGTGGTGAGAAAGCCGCCATCGGCTTGAATTTCGCGCCTGCCGGAACCAGAGTTGTCTTTGCCCGATTGGCGAATCACCCGATGAAGATCAAAAAAACATTCCTGTCGGTCGTCCTGGCTTTGGCCGCCGGTTGCGCGACGACTTCGCAGCGCGGCGCGTTGAACCTCGCGCAGAATTATTACCAACGCGGCGAGCCGGAGAAGGCGCTCGCCGCGCTCGAACGCGCCCGTAATTATGACGTTCTCTCCGAAGTGGACCATGCCGGCGCCATGCTCCTGGAAGCGCTTTGTTACGAACAGTTGCGCCGGCTGCCCGAGGCCGCCGAACTCTACCAGCGCATCCTGGCCACCTGGCCCGGCACCGCTTTCGCCGACAAGGCAAACGCGCAGTTGAAACACTTCGCCAGGTGATCAGCGTCATCGAACAGCAGCCCGCCGGTGCGGACCTGGTCGCGCAGGCCGGGGAGATTTTTTCGCCGGCGGGGATTCTTTCCCGGGCGCGCAACTTCGAGTATCGCCCCCAACAGCAGGAGATGGCCGTGGCCGTGGCGCGCTCTCTGGTGGACCAGGAACACCTCGCTGTTGAAGCCGGCACCGGCGTCGGCAAAAGCCTCGCCTACCTTGTCCCGGCCATCCTCTTCGCGGTGGCGCAAAAAAAGAAGGCCGTCGTTTGCACCTACACGATCAACCTCCAGGAACAACTCGCGGAAAAAGATTTGCCGATGCTCGAAAACATCCTGCCGGTGAAGTTCAGCTTCACCATGCTCAAGGGCCGTGCGAATTACCTCTGCACGCGCCGGCTGCACAAGGCCATGCAGCAGGCCGACAGCCTCTTCACTTCGCCCGAAGCGCAGGAGTTGCAGCGCATCCACGAATGGTCCAAAACGACGACCGACGGCAGCCTTTCAGACTTCGACCTCGAACCGGACGCGAAGGTCTGGTCGCACGTCTGTTCCGAGCGCGGCTTGTGCAGCCCGAAACTTTGCGGCCACGCGTCCGACTTCGCCAAGGACCGCGGCTCCTGTTTTTTCCAGCGCGCGCGCAAACGGATTCTTTCCGCCGACGTCGTCGTGTTGAACCACACGCTGTTCTTCACGCTGCTGGGCGGCATGGAGGAGGAGCAGGAGGGCGGCATCCTGTTCAAAAACGATTTCGTCATCTTCGACGAGGCGCACAATGTCGAAAGCGTCGCGTCGCGGCACATCGGGTTGAGCGTTTCCAGCGGCCAGGTGCGTTTCGCCCTGCAACGGCTCTGGAACCCGCGCTCGCAAAAAGGGCTGCTGGCCACCTTGCGCCAGGGGCCCGCGGTGAAGCTCGTCGGCGACGTGTTGAGCGAGGCCGACAATTTTTTTGCCGCAGTCGAAACGGCCTGCGAGGAGTTGAATCAGCGCCGCGCCGCGGAGGACGGCCGGGGCGCGCGGGGACGTTCGCCCTCGCAACCGATGCGGAACTGGTCGGAGTTGCGCATTCGCCAGCCCGATTTGGTGAAGGACAACCTCACGCTGCCCATCCAGCGTCTGCGCGAAAACGTCAGCGGTTTGATCAAATCCAGCGAGGACAAGGATACCGGCGCCGAGTTGGTGGAATGCAACCGGCGCCTGGCCGAGTTGCGCGAGGCGGTGGCGCAGTTCCTCGGCCAGACCGCCGGGGATTCGGTGTATTGGGTCGAGCGCGCCGGCAAGGCGCACAAAAATCTCACGCTCAACGCCGCGCCCATTGACGTGGCGGGTTTTCTTCGGCGGCGCCTTTTCGGCGCCGACACCTCGGTGATCATGACGAGCGCGACACTGGGAACGAAAGTAGCGCAGGCGTCCCGCCTGCCGGGCAAAGGGGAAGGAAAAGACTCGCCGGAACAACAAACCGCGCCCGGAGCAGCCGGGACGGCTGCGCTGGGGTATTTCACAAAGCGTGTCGGCGCCGAGGCGGCCACGCTGCTGCAAGTCGGTTCGCCCTTCGACTACGAGAAGCAGATGAAGGTGTTCGTCGTCAATAAAATGCCCGACCCGCGCGAGGCCGGTTACCGCGACGCGCTCATTCATTGGATCGGGCACTTTGTGAAGCAGACCCGCGGCAAGGCATTTGTGCTGTTCACGAATTTCAAGTTGATGCAGGAGGTGGGCGGGTTGATGCAGCCGTTTTTCGACCAGCTCGGCCTGGAATGTTTTGTGCAAGGCACCGGCACGCCGCGCTCGCTGATGCTCGAGAAGTTCAAGGCCGACGTGGACTCGGTGCTCTTCGGCACCGACAGCTTCTGGCAGGGCGTGGACGTGCCCGGCGAGGCGCTCTCCAACGTCATCCTCACGCGCCTGCCCTTCGCCGTGCCCGACCATCCGCTCATCGAGGCGCGCATCGAGGCCATCGAGGCGCGCGGCGGCAATTCCTTCAGCGAGTTCTCGCTGCCTGAGGCGGTCCTCAAATTCCGCCAGGGCGTCGGCCGGCTCATCCGCACGAAAACCGACACGGGCATCATCGTGGTGCTGGACAATCGCGTGCTCAACAAGCGCTATGGCCAGGCCTTTCTGGACGCGATACCAAAGTGTCCGGTGGAAGTCGTGTGAATCGCGGCAAACCGGGTTGCTCCGCGTTTCCGGCCGGGAAAATCTTTGCGTTCCCCGGCGAAACCCTTTGCAGTGCTACCTCCCAACATCATCGCGCCCGGCGAAGATCTTCCCGGTAGCACAGGAGCGCGGCGTTCACGCTGCTTCAGCGTGCGACATGTCGTGGGTGTTGGCTGTTCCGACGCAGCCAAGCTGTCGAGTGGTGAAGCGGCGTGAACGCCGCGCTCCTTCGGTTGCGGCTCCGCCGCGCCGCGTCCTCTGTGGTGCATCAAATCCTCGAATCGCACCAACCGGAACGCAATCGCGCCACGCGCAGATAACAGCTTGTCAGGCGCGCGCGGATCACTCACACTTCGCCCATGCCGGAAATCGTCCAGTTCGTCCACCGCGGCGCGGCCTCGATCACGCCCCAGGTTCTCAAGGGCGTGCACAAGAAGCTTCCCTTCCTGAAGGTGGAGTTTGCGCAGATCAACGCGCCCAAATATCCGCATCTGGTGGACCAGCTCGAATTCCTGGCCAACGTGGTCGAGGACTTCGCCGAAGGCCAGGCCGACGAAGTGCCCTATGTCGTGATCGCGGGGGCCGTGTTCACGCTCGTGTACGCGCACCGCCAGTTCGATCTGATCCCCGACACCTCCAAGGAATTCGGCCACGCGGACGACTCCTCGGTCGTGCGCGCCGTGCTGATCGAGCACGAAAAAGTCTTCGCCAGCTTCGCCGCCAAACGCGGCATGAACTGGGCGAGGATCTCGGTCAAACCGTGAGTTCGGAGTTCAAGCTTCAGCTTGTTCCAGTATCACACTCCTTGGAGGACCTGCTCCCGACCGGCGTTGTGCCATCGGGTGATTGCGCAACGCGCAGTGCTTGTGCGGCAAGCTGAAGCTTGAACTCCAAACTCACCAAACCTCGACCGGCCCCTTGGGCACCGGGATTTCCCTGCGCTGCGCCGCGCCCGGTTCCTGCATGAATGACGCGACCAGCGGCGCGGGTTGATACTTCGGTTGTAATTCGCCGTGTTCATCGAGAAACTGCCGGCGCCACGCGCAGTAGTCGGCCAGGATCTGGTGAAACCCGGCGCGCGAAACCATCGTCACCACGTGCTGGTTGAATACGTTTGCCGGGCCGAACCGTTTTGCGTACCACGGCGCGACTTTGCGGAACCTCCGGCAGCCATGCGTTTCGCCAAACACCTCCACCATCAGATCGAGGTGCCGGCACATCACCCGCACGCGCTCGTCGAACGCCGGCTCCGGCGGGAGCTCACCGGTCTCGACAAAATGCCGCGTGTGCCGGAAAATCCACGGGTTGTAAAACGCCCCGCGTCCGATGCTCACGCCCGCGCAACCGGTTTCGTCGAGCATCTTCTTCGCCGCCTCCGGTGTGGTCACGTCGCCGTTGCCGATGACGGGGATGGCCCTGACCGCCCCGACCACAGCGCGGATGCCCGCGAGGTTCACCGTGCCGCCGAAACCTTGTTCGCGCGTGCGGCCATGCACGAAGATCGCCGCCACGCCCGCGTCTTCGAGCGCGCGGGCCAGGTCGGGCGCGGTGAGGTTCTCCTCGTCCCAGCCCAGCCGCATCTTGGCGGTGATCGGAATTTTCACCGCGTCCACCATGCCTTTGACGAGCGCGGCGGTCCTGCCCAGTTCGGTCATCATGGCCGAACCGCCGCCGACACGGCAGACCTTGCGCACGGGGCAGCCCATGTTGATGTCCACCGATGCGACGCCGAGGGATTCAAGGTGGAGCGAGGCGTCGCGCATTTCTTCGGGCACGGAGCCGAAGAGTTGCACCGCGAGCGGCCGGTCGGCGGGACGGGTTTCGATGAGCTTGAGCGCCCGGGGATTTTTTTCGAGCAGCGAGCGGGCGTTGACGAGGTCGGTGGTGGCGAGGTCCAGCCCGCCGATTTCGCGCAAGGCGAGGCGGAAAGGCAGGTTGGTGTAACCCGCCAGCGGCGAGAGGAACAAATTGGATTTCAACTCAAGTGACCCGATCCGAATCATGCGGCCAGCATAGCGCATTCACGGCGGAAGGGCGCGCTGAAAATCAACATTGCAGTTCGCGCGCGGCTCGACCATAAATTCGCCCATGCTTGCCAAGGTTTGCTCCGCGGCGGTCAATGGCATCGAGGCTTACCCGGTCGAAGTCGAGGTCAATGTCGGCTGGGGCGACACCATTGTGGTCATCGTCGGGCTGCCCGATGCCGCGGTGAAGGAATCGCGCGACCGCGTCAGCACCGCCATCACCAACTCCGGTTTCAAGTTCCCGATGGGCCGCTCCACCATCAACCTCGCGCCCGCCGACGTGAAAAAGGAAGGGCCGAGCTTCGATCTGCCGATCGCCGTGGGCATGCTGGCGGCCAGCGAACAGTTCGAGTCCGAGCAGTTGGAGAACTTCGTGATGGTCGGTGAACTCGCGCTCACCGGCGCCGTGCGCCCCGTCAAAGGCGTGTTGCCCATCGCGCTGTGCGCCAAGGCGAAGGGCAAGGCCGGCGTGCTCGTGCCCGCCGACAACGCCGCCGAAGCCGCCGTCGTCGCCGGCCTGCAGGTCATCCCGCTGCAGAACCTGCGCGAAGCAGTCGGTTTTCTCGAAGGAGAAGTGAAGATCGCGCCGACGAAGGTGGACATCGCCAGACTTTTTGACCAGCCCTCGGATGAAGAAGCGGACTTCGCCGACGTGAAAGGCCAGGAGTCAGTCAAGCGTGCGCTGGAGATCGCCGCTGCCGGCGGGCACAACGTGCTGCTCATCGGCCCGCCGGGCACGGGCAAATCCATGCTCGCCAAGCGGCTGCCGACCATCCTGCCGCCGTTCACGCTCGACGAGGCGCTGGAGACGACCAAGATTCACAGCATCGTCGGCCTGCTCGCGCCGGGGCAGGCGTTGGTGACGCGCCGGCCCTTCCGCTCCCCGCACCACACCGCGAGCGACGCCGGCCTGCTGGGCGGCAACATCAATCCGACGCCCGGTGAGATTTCGCTCGCGCACCACGGCGTGCTGTTCCTCGACGAACTGCCCGAATTCAAGCGCAGCGTGCTCGAGACGATGCGCCAGCCGCTCGAAGAAGGCCGGGTCACGATTTCGCGCGCGGCGGGCACGTTGACCTTCCCCTCGCAATTCATGCTCGTGGCCGCGATGAACCCGACGCCCGACGGCAAGATGCCGGGCGAATCACGCTCTTCGCCGCGCGAAATTCAGAACTACCTCGGCCGCATTTCCGGGCCGTTGCTCGACCGCATTGATCTGCACGTGGAAGTGCCCGCCGTGAAGTTCCGCGAGATGACGGCCGGGCGCACGGGCGAAACTTCGGCGGAAATCCGGACGCGTGTCATGGCGGCGCGGCAGCGGCAGCAGGCGCGCTTCGCCGGACGCAAGCACATCTCCTGCAACGCGCGCATGGGCAGCCGCGAGCTGAAACAGTTCTGCGACCTGGACGAGGCGACCAAGGAACTGCTCAAAATGGCAATGACGGACCTGAACCTGAGCGCGCGCGCCTACGACCGGATTTTGAAAGTGGCGCGCACCATCGCCGACCTGACGGGCATGGAGAACCTCACCGGCGATCACGTCTCGGAAGCCATTCAATACCGCTCGCTCGACCGGCAGATTTGGACGTGAACCGCTGCGGTTGCTCGAGACGAAATCGGAATTGACGGACAACGCAGGCTGCGGCGTAATCACACCAACCCCAACTCTCCCATGAACGAGTCACCCCTCATCGCTTCCCCGGCGGGGTATAAGGATCGCAGTACCGGCTTGTTGGTCTTCGGCATTCTGCTAATCCTGCTCGGCGCCCTGTGCGCGCTGTTCGTGCCGCTGATGATTCTGGGCCAGACCATGTCCGCCAGCCACACGGGAATGGAGCCGAATTACCGGATGATCCTGCCCGGCGCGGTGATGTACGGCGCATTGGCAGTCGCCTTCATCTGGCTGGGCATCGGTTCCATCAAGGCCCGGCGCTGGGCGCGGGCGTTGATGCTGGTGCTTTCTTGGGCGTGGCTGGTCACCGGCGTGACCGCGTTTGCGTTCCTGGCCGTGTTGCTGCCGCAGCTGTTAAAAACTGCGACCGGTGGAAAGCCCTTGAGTCCACCCGGCATGCGGACCACTTTGATGGCGGTTGCTTTTGTGATTTGGGCGGTAATGTTTCTTGTCATCCCCGCTTGCTCGTCTGGTTCTACCAGAGCCGGCACGTGAAGGCCACCGTAGAGGCGCGCGATCCGGTGCCGCGGTGGACGGACGCGTGTCCGCTGCCCGTTCTTGCGTTCAGCCTCCTGCTCGGCCTGTTCGGGTTGATGATGGTGTTGACGCCCCTGGCTTACCACGGTGTCGCGCCCTGCTTCGGCTTCTTGATCTCCGGTTGGGCAGGCGTGTTGTTTTTCCTCGTCGTGGCAGCGCTGTGGGGCTACGCCGCGCGGGCGGTCTATGTGCTCAAACCCGCCGGTTGGTGGATCGCCTTGATCGCTTTTTTCGTGCTCATGGTCTCGAACATGATCACGTTTTCCCGCGTGGATTTGATGGAAATGTACCGCTTGATGGGTTATCCGAAAGCGCAAATGGAGATGATCAAACAATCTCCGGTCTTCAATTTGTTGCAGGATGGCCGGGCCTCGATCTGGATGTCGCTTTGCCCCCTGCCGTTTCTGGGCTACATCGTTTACATGAAAAAGTATTTCCCGCGGCCGAAACAGATTGAAGCGTGAAGCCCGGGCAATCGGAGTGGACCAGTTGAAACGAAGGTGAACCCGTGCGCGCGACGCCGCGATTACTTTTTCTTGGCCTTGGCGGTCTGGTCTGCGCCTTTGTCGTGCTTCTTGTCCGTCACGACCGCCGTTTCAGGGGACATGGGAACGATCGTGGCGTTCGGGTTTGAAACCGTCGGGACAGACCGGGCGGTGTTGGCGGAGACTTTCACGTAAGGAAAAGCCATCTGATCCTTGTCCCAGGTGAAGTGAAAAGTGGCGCCGTCCGCAAGGTCTTTGAAAAGCGGCGGTTTTTCCCCGGGCTGGTCTTTTTTCCCAGCCGCCTGGTCGTCCTTCTTCTGTTGCGGCGGCGGCTTGTTGCGATTGTTCCGGTTTTGCCGTGCATTGCGGCTTTTCGGATTGGGGTCGTTCTTGATGGTTTCGGCCTGCGCGACGTTGACGGCGGCGATCCAGGCGACCATGAGGCAGACCCGCAAAATGGCAACAGGCGTCTTCATATAAAATTAGACTCTTGTTCGGGATTGTTTCTTCAATATCACATTTGGCGCCCGTGGGCAAGTCGTTTGCCCCAGGCCACAAGAGCCTGGTGCGGTGAATCAGGAAAGTTGCAACGGCGCGCAAGGCAGGCCGTGGGCATCGGCGACCGCTTTGTGCGTCACCTGATTGTTCATGACATTCACGGCGCTTTGCAGCGCGGGCTGGCGATGACAGGCTTCGGCGAGGCCGTTGTCCGCGAGCAGCTCGATGTAACGGTGCGTGACGTTGGTGAGCGCCTGCGTGGCGGTGCGGGCGTAGGCGCCGGGCATGTTGGCCACGCAATAATGTGTCACCCCTTCCTCGAAAAACACGGGGTCATGGTGTGTCGTGGGCCGGGAAGTCTCGGCGCAGCCACCCTGGTCAATGGCGATGTCCACCAGCACGCTGCCGGGACGCATCTGTCGGAGCATCTGGCGGCTGATGAGTTTCGGGGCCTTGGCGCCGGGCACCAGCACCGCGCCGATGAGCAGATCCACGGTGGGCAGCAGTTCCAGCAGATGCGATTCGCTCGAATAAAGCGTGTGCGCCGTGTGCAGTGTGATGTCCAGAAAGCGCATCCGCTCCAAGTCCACTTCCAGAATCGTCACGTCCGCGCCCAGACCCTGCGCCATGCGGGCGGCGTTGATGCCGGAGGAGCCGCCGCCCAGGACGACGACCTTGCCCGGCAGCACACCCGGCACGCCGCCGAGCAGGACGCCGCTGCCGCCGAAATGTTTGGCCAGAAAGTAACCGCCCACCAGGATGGACATGCGGCCGGCGATTTCGCTCATCGGTTCGAGCAAGGGCAGACGGCGGTTGACTTCGAGCGTTTCGTAGGCCAGCGCGGTGACGCCGGATTTCATCAACGCTTCGGTCAGCGGCCGGCTGGCGGCCAGGTGCAGGTAGGTGAAAAGCAACTGGCCCTGGCGGAGCAAGCTGTATTCGGCGGGCAGTGGTTCCTTGACCTTCACGATCAGATCGCTGCCGGCAAAAACCGCGGCGTGTTCGGCGGCGAGTTGCGCCCCGGCCTGCTCGTAATCGGCGTCGGGAAAACCGGCGCCGGCGCCCGCGCCGCGCTCGACGAGGACCTGGTGTCCGCGTTTGATGAGTTGATACGCCGCGGAGGGCGGCAAGGCCACGCGGTATTCCTGGTCTTTGATTTCCCGGGGGACGCCGATGGTCATGGGGCAATTGTTAGCAGAGGAGCCGGCCTTTTGCAAAGCGCCGTAATTCATGGCCGGGTTCATGAGAATGCGGGTGAATTCCGGCTGCGCAACGAAAAAAGTCAGCCGCCAACTCACGTTGGCAGCCACGGGGCTAGCCATTTGATTCTGATTTAACGCAAAGGCGCAAGGGTGGAAAGACACTGTCCACAACCGCTAACTGTCTCTATTGGGAATGGCTTTGCGTCTCTGCACCCTTGCATCTTTGCGTTGAATTCCGACTGGCGAGACGGGCCGGCGCGACCAGCGCGTCGTCTCCTGCAGTTTTTGAAAGGGGCGCTTCCTTCTGCCTTCGGCCTTGGAAACCAGCGGGAGCACCGGCGGCTTGAAGGCGGAGCGCCGTGGGAGCATGGCCGCGCCGCGTGAGTTTGGCTGCAAGTCAATTTGACTTTCGCCCGCGAAAATAGGACAAGCAGAGTGTGAAAGCCGCGAAGCCAACCGTTGAGAAGAAAACCCCCGGCACGCTGACGGTGGAGAAGCATCGTCCAGTGATGAACAAACTCACCAACGCGCAGCGGCAACGTCTGCGCCATCGCGCCGCCGAATTGCTTTACGGCCGTGAAGCCATCGCGCTTGGCCGTTGACACCAACGTCCTCCTCGACCTCGCCGACGAGGTGGACGATGTCCTTGATGCTGCCAGTGTCATTGACGACCGGCTGCCGGACGCGGACAAGCTCGTGACACCGAGCGTTCTGGAGGAAGTGGCATTTCTCGCGGACTCCGGCCAGACCCCGCCGATGCGCCAGTCGGCGAGACGAGCGGTTCAACTGCTGCGCAAGGAAACCCGCTTTCGCTCGATCTTGGAACTGCCGTTCGCGCCGGAGAAAGCCGGGGAATTGGCCCGCGAGTTCCGCCGCCGTCGCCTGCTTCCCGGCGAGGAAATCCACGACTCCCTGATTCTGGCGGAAACCGTCCTGCTGGACTGCGACATCCTGCTTGCGAGCGACGAACACCTGCGCTCCATGGATCGCCAGCAATTGACCTGGCTGTTGAACCAGCGCGATCTGACCGCTCCCGTGATTGCCACGCCGCGGGATATCGTCCGCAAATTTTTCCGATGATACGAAACTCCCCGTAGGAGACGAGGTAACGAGGCTCACTTCAAATTCGGAGCCCGGAACAAAAGAATAAGCCTCCTCACGTCGTCTCCTGCAGTTTTTGAAAGGGTTTCTTCATTCTGCCTTCGGCCTTTGAAACCAGCGGGAGCACCGGCGGGAGCTTGACGGCGGATGCGGCGTCGGGGCACGGCGACGGGGTGAGTGAACGACAACCACAGGGGGTTGAGCGCTCAATCCGACGACGACTGCTTCACTGGCGATTTATCGGAATTCGCCAGTTCTTCCTGGCTGGCGATTTTCTGGGCGCGATGACCGTAGATGGCTGTTCCCACGAGTCCGGCCACTGCCAGAATTATGAACATTGCTCCAACCGCAGAAGCGCCGTTCTTCACAAGCCAAGCGCCTGCCACCAGTGCGGAAATCGCGAGGACTGCCCCGGCAATCGTGCCCGTCAAGCGCCAGATGAAAAAATGCCGGCCGCTCTGCAGGTTGAGTTGATGCTCGTTTGCCTGCTGGTTCTTGAGCCAGGCGTGCCGCTCAATCTGCTCGCGCTCAAAAGCCGTCAGAATCGCCTTTTGCGCTTCGGGTGGGAATGCTTTGAACTTCTCTGCGGAGGGCAGTTCGACCTGCCCGGAAGGGAAAAGGATGTTGACCTGTGTGTAGTTGCCGGGGCGAGGAACCGATTGCGGGCCTCGCGGTGACCGCTCAGGCTGGTCGGCGTTCACTCTTCAACTCCAATTCCAACTGTTTGGCGTGCTCGATTCGTTCCATCGAGCGTGCGAAATCGGCGGACAACCGGGAAAAATCAAACGCGATGCCTTGGGCTGCGTTCTCCGGCGGGAGTGTGATCCGCAGACCCGGAGCGGGAAGCGCGTTGGCCGGCCCCAGGATCAGCGCGCCGACACCGATCAGCATTTGATGGATTACATCATTCATGGCAGCAATACGGCAGTGTTTTTAGCGCAACATTTTTTTCTGTCAACCCTCAATGTTGCTGACAGTGCAAACTTAAGGCCGTTCGAACTGCAATTAAATGGCAAGTCTAGTGGCAATTCTGTCGCCGCCCGCTCGCGCGATAGCAGAGTTGAGTTGAATTCTCACTGGCGAGACGAGCCGGGTTGAGCAGCACGTCCACCCTCTCCACCCTCCGCAGACTTGCTTCGGAGGACGGGCGCAGTCCTGCTACAGAGGACGGCTACTGCTACGGAGGACGGGGCGTCTCCTGCAGTTTTTGAAAGGGGCGCTTCATTCTGCCTTCGGCCTTTGAAACCAGTGGGAGCGCCGGCGGCAGCTTGAAGGCGGAGCCCGGTTTGGCAAACTCATACGGGCGGCTCTACCTGGCGCGAAAGAATCGTGTCCAGTCCTGCGCCGCGTGCAGAACGCGGACGACCATGACGGTTTCCTCAAACGGCTGATAGAAGATCAGGTAGTTGCGAAACTTCGGCACGACGAACCAGCGGATTTGCGCGTGGCGAGGCGTGGCTTTGAGTATACGCCGCCCAAGCTCCGGGTGCCGGGCCAGCAAGTCGGCGGTGTTGAGGATTGTTTGCCGGACGCGCCCGGCGGCTTCGGGATTATCGGCAGCGATGTGTCCGCAGTGCTGGTCCAAATCGCGCCCGGCTTTCGGGCTGAATCTCGCCCGGATCATGACCGGCGGCGCAACTCGTCGGTGGTTTTGGATTGATCCAGATTTTCCAACCCTTCGTCCAGCAACCGTTCCAGTTCGGGCGTCATCACGACTTCCATCCCCTGACGGCGGGCCTGATGTTCGCGCAAGGCCTCCTGAACCACTTCCTCCGACCCGGAGTAGCCGCCCGTCTGAAGCAGGCCCTTGATGTAATCTTCCAACTGATTCGGCAAGGCGATGTTCATGGCCTCACGATAATTCGCTGCGAAAATGTGTCAACCGGCAATCCGCGTCGGAATTAACGCAGAGACGCGGAGAACGCGGAGGAACGCAGAGAATTTTTACCACGGATGACGTGGATGGACGCGGATTCAGGAAAACTTTGGCGGGAAATTCACCAATGAGCGCGAATCGCATGAAGCGGATAGGGCGCGTCACTCCGTGCGCGCCGTCGGTGGAATGACGAATCGCGGCGCGCACGGAGTGACGCGCCCTACCAGCTCAATCCCATCCGTGTTCATCCGGAAAGCGCCAAGCAAGGCTTGGTGGTTCTTGTGAACTGAGACGTGTTCACCATGATAAAAGATCGAAAGTCATGTAGCCGACCCCAAAGCGGGCGGGAGCGATCCTGCCCGCCGAAGCTGGGGAACGCCAACGCGCGAGCCGTAGCGTCCCGCGAACTCGATTCGGCCTCGTTACACAAAACCGGGAGTGGCCAGCCTGCCGGATGCGGTGAAGCCAGCATCGGTCGGGAAGCCTCGATCAGACGCACCGACCGGACTCTCCGGGGTGAGAGGAGACAGCGCGTGCGGATAGAACCACCGGGAACTTGGGAGGCCCGATCCGGTGTCCAACGGGGACAACCCTTGGCGGGAAGCCATAACTGCCAGCGGGGTCGGATCGCGGCGTCGGAAGGGCGCATAGTAGCGTCGAGCCGCCGATCAGGTCGGCGGGGAGCGAAGGCGCCCTGGCCAGCATCAAGCCGAGTCAGAGGGAACGGGAGCTGATTGGAATGGAAATCAAACCTACGACAGAACACGCGGTCGAAGAGCTTTCCTTTCGGGAAGCGATCCTGCCGCCGAGCCTCCAGAACCTGAGACAGAAGCTGGGCCAGAAAGCCAAACAACAGAAGTGGTATCGCTTCTACAGTCTCTACGCGTTGGTGAGCCGGAGCGACGTGCTGCAAGCCGCGTTCGCGGCGGTGCGACGGAACGAAGGCGCGCCGGGCGTAGATGGGGGAAATCTCCATGTCCGGTTCGACGAGGGAGAGGATCTCCTGCGGAAACTGACAATCGCGGTCGGTTTAACTCCGGCATGGACTCCTCTCTACTCTACTGGTTAAACTGCTGTTTTCAGAATCGCAAGCTGACCGTCGCCATCAACCGGGCGAAGGACGCGGGCGACATCCAGACGTTGCGGGAGATCGCGGAAGACCCGCACGGCTTCATCCTGCGTCAGGGCTGGGCCACCCTGGATTTCAGCGACGAGGCGGAACTCGCGCAGTTGCGCCGGCTGCATGAGACGTTGCAACTGGAAATCATCGCCGTGCTCGAATCGCTCAATCGCCTGCGGGAAAGTCCCGATTACGAGCTTTGCCAACTCAGCGAGCGGAAGCCAGGCGTGCTGGATGAACTGGCGGCGGAAAGAAAGAAGCTGCTCGAAAAGGAAAGCGCGGAACTGGAAATGCAGGCGGACAAGCTCGCGGAGGAGATCAAGGAGTTGGCGGGGCAGACGGCGACTCGCATCACCTAGAGAATATTCGACGCCAGCTCGGCCAGTTCGGAGCGCTCCCCTTTTTGCAACTCGATGTGGGCGGCGATGGCCTGTTCGCGGAACTTGCTGACGATGTAATTGAAGCCGTTCGAGGAGGAGTCCACGTACGGATTGTCTATCTGCCAGGGATCGCCGGTAAAGATGATCTTCGTGCCTTCGCCGACGCGCGTGACAATGGTTTTGACTTCGAGCGGCGTGAGGTTTTGCGCCTCGTCAATCACCATGAACTGGTTGGCGATGCTCCGGCCGCGGATGTAGCTCAGGGCCTCGACCACGATGCTCCCCGAACGCATCAGGTCGCCGCTGCGCCGGTGCTCGTGGCCCATGTTCAGATCGCCCAGCAATTCGAGCGCGTCGTGAATGGGCTGCATCCAGGGGCTGAGCTTTTCCTCCAGCGTGCCGGGCAGGAAACCCAGTTCGCGGCCCATCGAGATGGTGGGGCGGGCGACGATGACGCGGCGGAATTCCCGGTCCATCATGGTGCGCTTGAGGCCGGCGGCCATGGCCAGGAGCGTCTTGCCGGTGCCGGCCTTGCCCATGAGGGTGACCAGTTTGATGCGGTCGTCGAGAAGGGCGTCGAAGGCGAAGTGCTGCTGGCGGTTGCGCGGTTTGATGCCCCAGACGCCCTCGCGCGAGTCAATGATGGGGACGAGCTTCGTGCCGCTGGCGTCCACTTTGGTGAGGGCGGTGCGTTTGGGATTGCCCTCTTCGAAGAGCGTGCAGTATTCGTTGGGAAGACACTTGCCCGCGCCATTGAGTTCGAGTTCGCCGTCACGCCGGAACCGGGCCAGTTGATCCGCCGGGACCGCCTTCTCGATCATGCCGCTGTAAAGGTCCTTGAGAAAAACGCGGTCGGTCTCGTAGTCCTGGGCTTTGAGACCCAGTGCGTCGGCTTTGATGCGCAGGTTGATGTCTTTGGTCACCAGGATGGTGGGGATCCTGGGATTTTTCCGATGCACGTCCAGGGCCAGCTTGAGGATGCGGCTGTCCACGGTGTTGTCACCGATCGTCTTGAGGGTGGCCGATCGCCGCTCGTGGAAAATGATGCGCAGGCGCCCGCCATTGGCAAGCGTCACGCCTTCGCTCAAGCGTCCCTGGCCGCGCAGCGCGTCGAGCGTGCGGGAGACCGTGCGGGCGTTCTGCCCCAGGTCGCTGGACTCGCGCTTGAAACGGTCAATTTCCTCGATCACCTCGATGGGAATCAGGACGTGGTTGTCCGCGAAGCTGAGGAGCGAGTTAGGGTCGTGGAGGAGAACGTTGGTGTCGAGAACGTAATTTTTCACTGAAAACAAGCCAGTTTGACCTGGGACATGCGCGCATACCACGACTTGAGCCGCGGATGGGCCTTGGGAAGCGCGTAGTGGCCGGTGTAAAGAAAATTGCCCAACATGCCGTAGAGATCGAAATCAACGAACCGCGGGCGGCTATCGAGCAAAAAGTCCCTGTGCGCCACCATCTGCTCGCAGGGGATCAGCTTCTGCGTCAGTTCGAGCAGCATTTGCTTCTGGTTCTTGCGCCAGGCCTCGATACAACCGCGGCCGAACTTCCGTTCCTTGTGCCGCAGGAAACCGAGGCGGCCTTCGGGTGGAATCATCTCCTCATAATAAATGTCGTTGAGCTTGAACCCCAGCCCTTCGATGTCGTTTTCGATGTAACGCCAGAGGAGGGTCTGGATGCCGCGCCATTCCGCCGGGAACAGGCCGGACTGGAGTTTGTTGTCGAGGTATTTGGCGATGACCTGCGAGTCATCGTCGGTTTCGAACACCACCGCTTTGCCGTCCTTGATGATGGGAACGCCGTAGTAACGCTGGCGGGTGAGTTTCCAGACCAGCGTGCGGTCCCAGTTGGGGATGTTGATGATTTTAAAGGGGCCGCCGGCGTATTCGAGGATGCGCCGTTGCACGATGCAGAAAGGACTCCACGGAAATTGAATCAACTCGATCACCGGCCGCAACGTAGGACACGCGGGCGGCCGAGACAAGGCAAACGTTCATGTCCGGGTTTCCTGGCAGCAGTGCCGAAGGGGCAACGCGTTCGATGTCAGCGAAGCCCGTAGCGGCGCTTGACTTCCGCGTGGGTGAGGCGCGGCTTGCCTTCATCCCGCACACGGGCTTCGACCAGGACTGAATAGTCGTTCAAGACCTGAAGTTCCTCGCTCAACGAGGTAATCTGCTCGCGCTTGCCGCGAATGGGACGAACCACGGTTCTCATGCAGCCACGGGCACTTCGTGTTTGAGCGCCAGCAACTCCTCACGCTTCAACTCGGCCACCGCAATCGTCCGCCCATTGGAATCCAGAAACTCCACCTCAAAGACACCGGGTGCGAGCACTTCGACCACCGTGCCGACCTGGCCCGCCGCCAAATGCTCCGCCGGCTTGTCTTCCAGCAGGGCGACCACATCCAACAACTTGACCGGTGTCGTTTGCATGACCATTTTATAGCACGTAACAAGTGACCAAACGAGGAAAATTCTCAGTGGGGCGCACGTTCCAAACGCTTCTCGACGCATCGGCCACCGTTCGGCCCGGATACGGGATGCGATCCTGGAACGCCGGCTCACACGCGAACGGTATCCGCACGCCCGCAATCGGGCAACGCGAATCCTGCAAGCCGCGCGCGCGAATGCGCGCAGAAATTCATCTGTGCCAAACGTGCCATCCGTGGTTAACATCTCGACGTGATTTATCTCGACCACAATGCCACGACGCCAGTGTTGCCTGAAGTTTTCGAGGCGATGCGGCCTTATTTCACCGAGCAATGGGGCAACCCGTCCAGCGCGTACAAATTCGGTGCGAAGTTGAAAACGGTGATCGAGACGGCGCGGGCGCAGGTGGCGGAATTGATCGGGGCGCAGTCGCGCGACGTGATTTTTACGTCTTGCGCGACGGAGAGCAACAACGCGGCGATTCATGCGGCGCTCAAGGCCAATCCCGCCAAGCGACACATCGTCACGTCGGCGGTGGAACATTCGTCGGTGCTGAATTATTGCGTGGCGCTGGAGGGAAACCACGGATCACACGGATCACACGGATTGGCC
>CAZIFU010000046.1:0-3377 GCA_964539075.1 uncultured Verrucomicrobiota bacterium
AAAAGCGGCGGAGGACCGCCGCACTCCAAGACGCTTCGCGCGGTTCCAGAGCTTCCGGCATGCGCGCCAGCGTCTTGGAGTGCGCCAGTCCTCTGGCGCTTTGGGGGGGCGTGGCAGGCGGCGCGCGAGGGAAAAGCGGCGGAGGACGGCAAACCACCGCCGCGGACCGGTCAGAACGCCAGGCTCAAGCCGGCGCTCAACTGGAACGTCGTGCCGAAGTCGAGGTGGACTTGCCGGTCGCCGACCGCCTGGTCGAGACTGGTGGCCCCGAGATAGTTTGCGCTTCCGAAGATCCGCAGGCGAGACGTGCAATCGTAGCCGACGCGCGCGCCCACATAGCCACCGACGAGGGCGTTGTTATCCCTGCCGGTGCCTGATTGCGGGACGGCTACGTTGCCGCTGGCAGTGGGGTAATTGACCACCTCGTTGTAGCTGAACCGGCCGTCCACGAAAATCAGCGCCAGACCGGCGACGGCCCCGACGGTGAGACGGTCGGTCAGGTTGTAGTCGAGGAACGGGCCGACGCGGAACATGTAGATGTTCGCGTCGAATTCGCGGCTGCCGGTGACTGTGCTCGTCGCTGCGGCGGTCGAGCGCGTCGGCGAGTCGCCGATGAGCGGGCTGCCCGGTTGCGGCGTGAATGGGCCGGAGTAAGGCGCGGCCGGCGGCGTGACCACGATGCCATTGACCGTGAGGCTGTAAACGTCTGTCAGTGTTGTGAAGGAGGCGTTGCCCGTGCTCCGGTCGGTGTGGTCAAAGCTGACGAACCCGAACGTGCCTTCCACGCCCCAACTCGACCGCTCCCCAAAGCCGATCACGCGGCCGTAGCCGATCTCGAAGCCGGGCTGCGGGTCGGCCGTGCGGATGGGGAGGTAGGTGCCGGCGTTGAGCGTGGTGGCGTGCATGGCGATGCTGTCGTTGCCCACCGTCGGGTCGGCGGGACTGTCGAAGACCTGGCCTGGGTTGTTGTAGCCCCAAAAACTCGTCGCGCCCGGCGGCGCCGAGTTGCCCGTGCTGTCCACGCGGTTGAACCCGTCGTCGTAGGTGTGGTCCTTGGCCGCGGTGGCGTTGCCCGGATTGGCGGCGCTGAGGGGCGTGCTGGTCGCGTTGAAACGGAGCCTGGTGTTGAGCATCCACATCGCGCCGACGTTGAAACGGTTCGGATCTTTCTCCGGCTGGTAAATGGGGGCCGAGGCGTCCTGCGCGAAGGCGCAAGTCCCCAGCAACGCAAGAAGCACGGCAATCGCGGTGAATTTCATAGCAGTGTTATTCCACGATGAGCTGGTAGAGCCGCATGTTGGTGGTTGGCGCGTCGGTCTTGGGCGGGCCGTCATCAATCCAGATGATGCGATAGCCGGTGCCGGCCACCGCCGCGGGTGCCGTCTTCCAGTCGGCCATCATGCTGTCGCGGTATTGCACGTGGTAAATCCTGCCAACCTGCGAGGCCCACTCGATGTAGAAGCGCCCGTTGCTGCTCATGAACGAGCGGCCAATCTCCGTCACCGTTCCCGCTGGAGGACCCGGTGGCTCCGCCGCAAGCACTTCGACGCTCAAGGTCGGCGGCGCGAACGGCTGGCGGTTCACGCTGAAGTATTCGAGCAGCAACGTGACGGACGCGCCCGGAGGAATGTTGGTCGGCGCGAAGTAGTCCAGGTAGGGATCGCCTTGCGCGTTGGTGCCGGTGGCGTTGTAGAGCGTCACCGTGTTGGTCAGGCCGCTCACCAAGATGCGCACGGCTGTAATCGTGAAGGCGCTCAAGTTGGACAGCCGGACAGTCTGCTCGAAGAGGCTCGTCTGCGGGTTGAACGTGGTGTAACCGTTGATCTGCCGGAGGATTTCCAGGGTCGGCACCGGCGCGCCGACGGTCAATGTCCCGGACACGTATTTGAAGGCGTAATTGTTGTCCGAACCACCGGAGACAGTGATCGGATACGTGCCGAGGGGCGGGTTGTTCGTCGCGGTCGTCGAAGCCACCGGCAGCACGTCGAGCGCTTCGAAGGTGTCACCGTTGACGAAATCGAGGTAGGAAATCGTCAGCGGCGGAATCGGCGCTCCGGCGCCGATCAGCTTGTTGTCGGCGCGCGCGGTGAGGATCGCCTGGAGAACCGTCAACGGCACGGTCGAGGTGACGGTGTTGTAGTTGTTGGTATCGTTCGGAATGAAAATGACGGTCAGGGGATTGGTGCCGGCATTGGGCATCGCGCCGGGCGGCGGCGTGTAAACAAACATGCCCGGCACCGGCGAGGTGGCGTTCAACTGGTTTGTCGTGAGCGGCATTCCGTAAATGATGGGCCCGTCGGGGAGCCAGAGGATCGGCGGCGTGGCCCGGCCGATGACGATGTCGAACAAGTCCGACGCGCTGAGGTTGGGCGTGCCGTCGTCGGTCGCAGTGACGGAAACCGGGTAAGTGCCCGCGGCGGTCGGTATGCCGCTGAAGGTGCGCGTGGCGGAGTCCAACAGGATGCCCGGCGGCTGGTTCGCCGCCGTGTAGCTCAAGGTCTGGCCCACGTCCTGGTCCGTGAACGTGTTGATGGGGAACGTATGGCTGAACGGCGAGAACGCGGTGCCGCTGGTGTCAGGGATGGCGATGGAAAGCACCGGTGCGTCGTTAAGGTCGAGCACCGTCACCGTGAGCGCTTTCTCGAAAAACATCCCGGTATTGTCCGTCACGCGCACCCGAATCGTGTAGTTGGATTTGGTCTCGTAATCGAACGACGCGGCGGTCTGGAGGACGTTGCCGGCGATGGCGAAGGACGCGTTGTCCGCCGAGCCCGCACCCGACACCAAGGCGAAGGTGTGCGTATCGCCCGGATCCGGATCCACCGCGCCCAAGGTGCCGGCCGTGGTGCCGGACGGCTGGTTTTCGGGCACGCTGCTGTTGCTCAAGGTGAGATCGGTCGACGCCGAGTCACTCTCGTTTTGCACGCTGATGACGAAGACCCGCTCGAAGAACAGTCCGCCCGCATCCGTCACACGCACGCGGAGGCTCAAACTGGTCTGCGCCTCGAAGTCAAAGGAGGCCGTCGTCTGGAGCGCATTGCCGACGATCGTGAAGGAGGCGTTGTCCGTCGAACCCGCGCCGGCGACCAGCGTAAAGGTGTGCGTGTCGCCAAAATCCGGATCCGTCACGGAACCCATTGTGCCAACCCCCGTGCCCGCGGGCTGGTTTTCCGGCACCGTCGCGCCCGTCAACGAGAAACCCGTCGGCGCTTCGTTCACGTCGAGCACCGTCACGGCCAGCGCCTTCTCGAAAAACATCCCGGTGTTGTCCGTCGCGCGCACCCGGATCGTGTAGTTGGACTTGGTTTCGTAATCGAACGACGCGGCGCTCTGGAGGACGTTGCCGGCGATGGTGAACGACGCGTTGTCCGCCGAAC
>CAZIFU010000047.1:0-9434 GCA_964539075.1 uncultured Verrucomicrobiota bacterium
GGCTCCGTGAGCGTGACTGCGGCGGCCGGTTGCACATGGACTGCGACCAGCGGCGCCACCTGGATCAGCATCACGGCCGGCGCGAGCGGCACCGGCAACGGATCGGTCAGTTACCTGGTTGCCGCCAACACCGGCGCCAGCTCGCGCAGCGGAACGATAACCATCGCAGGCTCGACGTTCACCGTGAATCAGAACGGCGACATCACGCCGCCCACCGGAGTCAACATGACCGCGCCAACCAGTGGCGCGACCCTCAGCGGCATGGCGACTTTCACCGGCACGGCCACTGACGACGTCCTTGTGAACAGGGTGGAATTTTGGTGCGACGGCTCGGTGCTGCTTGGCACTGCCACTGCGGCGCCCTACGCTATCAGCTACAACACCACCGCGGCCGCCAACGGGTCGCACACCTTCGCTTGCAAAGCCTTCGATCCCGCGGGCAATACCACGACCTCGTCGGCCGTTGCGGCAACAATTAACAACTCGCCGTCCCCCGCCGGGCCTTGGGTGAAGGGCCTGGGAGGCACGGGAGATGATTACGGCCAATCCATCGCGGTGGATAGCAAGAGCAACATCGTCGTCGCCGGATATTTCCAGACCGCAGTGGATTTCGGCAGCGGGCCAGTGAACAGCGCGGGCAGCGACGACATCTTCCTGGCCAAATATTCTCCTTCGGGCGCACTGCTTTGGACCAAAACTTTTGGGAGTGCCAACTCGGATCGGGCTTATGCGGTCGCTGTGGACAGCGCCGACAATATTATCATTGCCGGCTGTTTTGGCGGCACGGCCGATTTCAGTGGCGGCACCGCCGGTGCGTTAACCAATGCCGGGGGCTCCGACATTTTCGTCGCCAAATACTCACCGGCAGGCGCGCACCAGTGGTCGAAGAGGTTTGGCGAGGGGGGCAGTGACCTGGCCTACGCGGTCGCCGTGGATACGAATGGAAATATATTTGTGACGGGGGGATTTTTTTCCAGCACTGACTTTGGGGGAGGCGCAATCACCGGCGCGGGCTTTGACGCCTTTTTGGTGAAGCTTTCTGCCGCCGGCAATCATGCCTGGTCGAAGTCTTTCCTGAACGGTGGCGCCGCTTACGGCCGGGGCTTGGCCGTGGATGGCAGTGGTCATGTCGCGCTGGCCGCTTCATTTGGGAGCGCCATCAATTTAGGGGGCACAACTTTCTGGACTGCCAACACGGGCCGCTATA
This sequence comes from uncultured Verrucomicrobiota bacterium, assembly GCA_964539075.1. Taxonomy (GTDB): domain Bacteria; phylum Verrucomicrobiota; class Verrucomicrobiia; order Limisphaerales; family CAZIFU01; genus CAZIFU01. Next base: position 1,208 of record CAZIFU010000047.1, read on the forward strand.
ACTTTGCGCTCGGCCAATTTGATGGCGCCACGGGAAATCATATTTGGTCCAAGAGCATCAAAGCCACCGAGGACGCCGAAGGTTATGGTGTGGCCACTGATGCCAGCAGCAACATATTTGTGACGGGTTATGGCGGTGGCAACATTGATTTTGGCAATGGATATGACAACGGCACCTCTTTGCAGGATACTATCCTGGCTAAATATTCGCCGGCGGGAGTGAATCTTTGGGCCAAGCGAGTGGGCGGCCCAGCCTACAATTTGGGCTGTGGTGTGGCGGTTGAACGCAGCAGCGGCAATGTGGTGATGACGGGCCTCTTCAGCAACACCGGGTATTTTGGCGGCACTCCGCTCGTGGCCCCGAGCAGCAGTCCGGAAATCTTTGTCGCCAGGTATGCGCCGGGCGGCGCGCATCTCATGTCGCAACGGTTCGGCGGCACAGGCAATGACTCCGGCCAGGCGATCGCCATAGATGCCGGTGGCAACCTGGCGCTCACAGGTTATTTCCAGGGCACGGCCAATTTCAACGGCCAGAACCTGATCTGCAACGGCATGTCGGATATCTTTGTGCTGCGGCTCATTCCCTGAGCGAGGACACGACTTTGTGCGGGGGGCGTCCTCAAGGCGCCCCCCATCGCTTTTCTGCGCCGGCGCCAGGGTGGATTCAAGAGAAGTAGCCGCCGACGTGAGGAGGCGGATTCCCACCAGAAACATTTTCCGCCTCGTTAACTCGGCGGCTACACCCTTTTCTGCAAATCTTGAATCCGCCCTGCGCCTGCGCATTTTATTGACTTCCGCCCTTTCCGTTGATTGAATACCTGCGGATGCCACCCGAAAACGCACCCATTGCCGGCGACAGAGCTTCCCCATTCAAGTTGAGAAATTAGAGAAACTATGAACACAGAGCGGTTTAAGCCCATGTCCATTCTGCTGCTCGCGCTGGCGTCCACCTGGACCATTGCGGCGGCGGATCTGGGTGACAAAGCGCCGTCATTACAGATCGAACAGTGGGTCAAAGGAGAGGCGCTGGATCTCAATGCGGGCAAGGGCAAAACAATTTTCGTGCTGGTCTTCCTGGAGACTGGATGCGACTACTGCCGCGAGAGCTTCCCCAGACTCACCGAGTGGCAGAAAAAGTTTAAAGACCAGGGGGTGGAATTCATCGGCATCAGTGCGGAGCCTGCCATCGTGCTAAGGTCTTTTGTGGAGAGTCTGGGTGACCAGGTGGGTTTTGCAGTGGCCGCTGATGCTCAGCGCAAAACCTACACCGCTTACATGACGGCTTTTGGTGAAGTGGTCGTCCCGCATGCGTTCGTCGTTCAAAAGAATGGCCTCATTGCCTGGCGCGGCCACCCTTTTGCCGGCCTGGAAAAAGCGATCCGCGAAATAGTGGCCGGCGAGTTCGACCTGGCGGCGGCCCAAAGGATCGCCAACGCGGAAAAACTCCAACAACGATATGTTACGTTGGTCAGTGAGGAGCGGAAAAACCCCGAAGCCGGACCGATTGGCAACCAAATCCTGACGGATGGGCGGCCCAACCCGTGGCTGCTTAATAACTTCGCTTGGAGCATCCTCACCGATCCCGGCATCAAACACCGCGACTTCAACCTGGCTCTGCGGGCGGCCAAAGAGGCTTATGATGCTTTTGGGGGAAACGAATCCGCCTTTGCCGACACCTATGCCCGCGCCTTGTTTGACACCGGCAAAACTGCGGAAGCCATTAAAATTCAGAAGCACGCTATTGAGACCTGCAAGGAGCCACGCCAGAAGCCCGGTCTGGAAGAATCGCTGAAATACTACCAGCAGAAATACAAGGACTGAGTTTCCTGGGGCGCAGCTCGGTTGTTGAGCACGCCGCGCAAAGCACAACTTGCTCTGTTGTATAGCTATTACTTTAACACTCCCCTGGGATTTTCCAACGGGCGTCTTAAGGGAGCGTTCGCCCGGATGCCCGGCAGGTTTCGCGCGAGCGGCTCAGTGGGAATTCTCAATATTGCGACTGAGGTCACTTATTTTTTTTCATTTTTTTCTTGTCAACCGTTCATCGATCTGTTCTAAATCTAGGCAGAACAGCACAGGAGTCAGGCAGGCGATGCTTGCAGCAGCTCCGGGAAACAAGAAACAAGAAACAATAAAAAAACCAACGAACTGAACAACAAAAAAAGGAAAAGTCTTATGTGTAAAAAATTAAATCGAATTAACTGGGCCGCATTGCTGGTGAGTTTGATGACTTTCGCAATGGTTCCACTGGCTTTGGCAAATCAGAATCCTCCGGGCTGTAGCGGCACCGGGGGCTCAATCTCCCTATCAGCCTTTTACGCCGATGGAGTGAGTGACGCCCAGGCAGATGTTCCGCTCATGCCCTGTGAGACCATCATCTATCAGGGCAATATCGGTCACGCCATTCAAGCAACCAGATGTAACCCCGAAGGCGGCACTGTCACCATCACAACGCCTGACGGAGTCCCGCACAATGTCACCCCGGCAGGTGGCATTCCGGAATTTGGCCCCGGCCAGAACCTGAATACTCTTACAGTTAGCTACACTGTTCGGCTACAGGACGTCGTTGGCGGCACACTTACTGCCACGATTAACTGGGTGGCGGAGCGCTCGCACACAGGAACCAATGACACGTTAAACCAGCCCAATCTGACTACGGCCCAGCCGAACCTCGTTACGACTTGCCCGGCACCTGGGCCCTGCGAAAGGGTCATTTGCGATCCCAATGCTACATTCCAGTTCGGTACAGCACTTCGCCGCGGCACTTGCGTCCACATACCCCTTACGCCTCAGACCTGCAGCATCGCCCCGCCGAGTGCGACGGTGTGCGAAGGTCAAACCCAGAACTTCACGGTTTCGATCACGCCCAACGACGGAACGGCGCCATTCACGATCAGTTGGACCAAGAATGGGGCAGCTTTCGACGGTGGTTCTTCCACGATTACGGCGACGGCGCCGGCTGCGGGATTAACCGACACGTATATCGCAACGGTCGTTTCCGCCAATCTTTGCACCAATTTCTGCCAGGCGACCTTGACAGCGAATCCGAACCCGACCTGCGAAATCACCGGACCGCCTCAGGTTTGTGCGGGTTCTACTCACCAGTACTGCTCCACCGTCAGCCCTCCGGGCGGCACGGTCACACACAGCTGGTCCATCAGCGGCAACGGCACGATCGTCGGGTCAACGACCGGCGCGTGCGTAAACGTGTTGGCGGGCCCAGTTGGTGGAGGGACCAGCTTTACGCTCACCGATAACGTCACCCGCAATGGTTGCGTGGGAACACCTTGTCGGTTGACCGTGGAGGTGATTCCTTGCACTCCGTGCGTGAAGATTTACGAGGAAGTCGTCTGTGTGAAACCGGACACCACGTGCGAGGAATTTGGCACCGATGTGAATGACCAGATTTCAGCGTGTGGAATGAGAAACGAAGCCCAAACGCAGTGTTCAGCCTTCTGCTTTAAGATTACCGTCAAAGCGGTTTGCGCAGACGGCAGTCTCAGTCAGGTGCCGCTGGAAAACGTTCGCGTGACCAGCAAGCTGGATCTCTCGGGTTGCATCATCCCGACAACATTGTCACCCGGCCAGGTCGTTGAGTGCATCATTCGGAATGTCACGCTCTGCACGAACTTCACCGACATCGTGACGGTGAACGCAGTTAGCGCACAAGATCACACGACACCTGTCAGCGACACGGATTCAACCACCGTCACCATCAATCCCATCGCAGTGAGTTGCGAGAGCCTCTTCACATCCATTTTTGATACCGATACCCGCACCGACAACTGCGTTCAGTTGATGGGCGCACCGGCTGGCACGCCGGTCACGCTGACGACCACCATCCACAACGACAGCGATGTCCCCCTGGATGTCACGGTTTCGGGTCTGCCTCCATTGGTTCTGTGCGCTGACGATACGACTCCGCTCGTCGTGCCGGCGACGATTACGATCGGGCCTCGTCTAACGCGTATTATCGAGGGTTGTTACCTCACGGTCTCTGATTGCGAGACTGCCAACTTCCCGATAGTTGTCAGTGGCAAGGTCACCACGACCATCCCGAACGCCGACTGTGCGTGCTTCTATGACAAGGACGGCAATCCGATCATGACAACCGACAATGCAAACGATCATTGTGGTGTTTGCCTCGGATGTAGTCCACCGTCTGAATGTCGTGTCACCGGTGGTGGCCAGTTGATTCCTGGATTCAGCGATCAGTCCTGCATCCAAGTGAACACGATCATCTACCCGCCGGTGGTCAACGGTCACGCCGTTGTGAAGATCACCCACGGTGGCCAATTGGGCGCTCCGTTCAGCCAGATGGACTGCGGTGCGATCCTGGGCAACGCCTGCATCCGCGGCCAATGGCAGCATACCCGTCATTACGAGGGCAATGGAAATCCACGCGACATCATTGACATGGACTTCCATTCGCAGACCCCGAAGGGTGTGTATGACTCGCTCTTCTGCGCCTGCCTGGGCTGCTGCGATCCGGAAACCGGGGTGTTCATCCCGAAGTCGGTGGGACCGCAGATCAAGAAGTTCGCGATCTGCAATCCGGAAGATCACAAGATCTGCGGACCGCAGCCGCGTCCGGCTCCTGCCAACGTGATCATCTGGTCGGGTATTGGCACCATCAAGCCGGCCACCGACGCTGGCGTTGACCAGAAGAAGTCGAAGTACCTGATCTTCCGCGTTTACATCGAAGATCGCAGCGAACCGGGTGGTGGCCATCCGGGTGGTGCGGTTGGGCCGGCTGACATCTATTGCTTCCAAGCATGGGAATTGCCGGATTCGTACACGGTCTTCAAGAAACCGGACTTCACCGGTGTGGCGAACGACTTCCGTACAGCCGTCGCCGAGGACAGTTGCAAATTCGTGGGTGATTTGGAGAGCGGAGCCCTGCAAATTGGCTCGTTGCCGAATCCCACCGTAAGTGGCAGGACTGCTTACATCAATGATTGTGGTCCAATGCAATCTGGCAATCATCAGATCCATCCGGCCACCGGCGCAACCTGCCCGTAGTCGTATCGCCTCATGCCCCTCCCGCGGGGGGCACTGAAAAATCGGCGCCAAGCGGACCCTAAAAAGTCCGCTTGGTGTTTTTTTACACCCTGATGTTTGGAGTTCAGCCTTCAGGCTGTTCCCCGCGCACGCTGAAGCGTGAACTCCAAACGCCGCCGGTTGAAGGTTCCAATGGATGGCCAACCGCATCCTCACGCCGGGTCGGAGACCGGCGCTCCAAGGATCATGGTTTCGATGCGCGATTCTGGAACCGAGGAAACTACCCATGAACCGCCTTTGGAGCGCGGCATTTCTGCCGCTTCACGAGTCGCCAACTATTGGACGTCGAAGCGGCATAAATGCCGCGCTCCAGCCGGCGGCCGGTTGAGGGTCCAATGCGCGTCCGGGCTACCCCTTCCCCCAATGCCTGTCCCCCAAATGGGGAGAGGGTGCCCGCAGGGCGGGTGGGGGGCCGCTTTTGTCTTTAATACCGGCATTTACTTGCAATTCGTTTAATGGACCGGCCGCCCCCCGCCGGGCGCAAATTTTACGTGCATAACGGAACGATATCTGCTAAGCTTTGGGACTTTATGAAGATGAAATGCGTGACATGGCTGAAACTGTTGACCGTAGCTGGTGTATTGGGCGGCGCCGCTGCAAGTGCGGCCGAACCCAAAATCTCGCCCCCGCCTCCGCCGCCGGCGGCGACGGCGCCCGCGCCGGAAGCCGGTGTGCCGAAAATTGAGTTTGGCTCGATGGCGTTCGATTTCGGCAAAGTCAAATCAGGCGAGGTCGTGCGACATGACTATGTGTTCACCAACATCGGCACGGCCACGCTGGAGATCAGCGATGTCCGGCCTTCCTGTGGCTGCACGACTGCCGGGACCTGGGAAAAGCGGATCGAACCGGGAAAGTCCGGCACCATTCCCCTCCAGTTCAATTCGGCGGCGTTCGGCGGGCAGGTCTCGAAATCGGCGACGGTGATCTGCAATGACCCGGGCAAATCGAACCTCGTGCTTCAGCTCACCGGTACGGTTTGGAAACCGATCGACGTCAACCCGCCGACGGCAGTCTTCACGATTTCAAGCGATGCTCAAACCAATGAGACCAAGGTGGTGCGCATCGTGAGCAACCTGGAGGAGCCGATCACACTGTCCGAGGTGCAGAGCAGCAATCACGCGTTCCAGGCTGAAATCAAAATTGTGAAACCTGGGAAGGAATTCGAGTTGCTGGTGACGGCGGTGCCGCCCTTTGCCACGCCGACGATCTACGCGCCGATTACGGTGAAGAGTTCCTCGACGGAGATGCCTCTGGTCACAGTGAACGCCTACCTCACGGTTCAGGAACCCGTGGTGGTGGCGCCCAACGCGATCACGCTTCCCCCGGGACCGCTGGCGGCTCCAAGTTCTTCCATGCTGACGATCCGCAACAACGGGACCAACGCGATGGTCCTGTCGGACGCCAGTGTGAATGTTGAAGACGCAGCGGTCCGCATGCAGGAACCACAGCCCGGCCGGTTTTTCAGTTTGACGGTGGATTTCCCGGCTGGATTCCGGATGAAACCCGACCAGAAGGTCGAAGTCAGCGTGAAATCCAATCACCCGAAGTACCCCCTGATCAAGGTGCCGGTGTTCCAAATGCAGCTGCCCGCAGCGCCCACGGCGCAGGCCGGGACGAATACATTGGAGGCCACCCTGGTCAGGGAGGCGGCGTCGCAACCGGAGAAGAAATGACGCCGCCAATCGCCTGCCCTTTGAGCGTGCGAAGCTTGCCGGCAGACACCCGGCAGGGCTGGCGTGGGTCGAAGGCAGCAGGCAGACTTTGTCTCGGATGCCACGGGAATTCAAACGCGTCTTGATCGAAACCCTGGCTTTCGCGGCGCTGGGGCTTGGGTTTGCTTTGGCGGCGAATTGGGTTTCGCCTCGGGGATTATCGCTCACGCGGAACTATTTTCCGGCAACAGGGAAACCCGCTGCCGGACTCCTTCCCGGCGCCTTGACCAACGTCACCGGAGCGGACCGGGGAGCGGGAGGTGAAGGCGACTGGGAAATTGTGGCCGCGCGGCTCAGGGGCAAGGGCCTGCATCCCATTGACGGCGTCGAAGCGGCACAGGTCTTTCAAGATGGGAAAGCCGGCCGGGACCTGGTCGTGTTTGTGGATGCCCGCGACGACCGGCACTTCGAGGAAGGCCACATTCCCGGGGCTTACCAGTTTGACAGGTACTACCCGGAAAAGCATCTCCCCGCGGTGCTCGCGGCGTGTCTGAGCGCCACGAAGATCGTCGTTTATTGCACGGGAGGAAACTGTGAGGATAGCGAGTTTGCCGCGCTGGCGCTTCGGGACGCCGGCGTGGCGGAGGAACGCCTCCTGGTTTATGCCGGGGGTATCGTGGAATGGACTGCGAAACTGCTGCCGGTCGAAGTCGGCGGACAGAATAGCGGGCGGATGCGAGGTGCGAATCCATGAACGGGCCGCCGGCTTCGGTTTCTCCTCGCCGCGGGCGCGAGTTCGCTGTCGTGGCGGCCCGCTGGCTTCTGGGCGCCGTCTTCCTGTATATGGGCCTCAACAAGGCGATGCACCCGGTGGATTTCCTCAAAGTGCTCCGGCAATACGAGATGGTCGAGGGTCACATGGCACTGAACCTGATCGCCGCCGCGCTGCCTTGGTTTGAAATCTTCTGCGGATTGCTCTTGCTCGGTGGAATTGCCGTCCGGGGCGCTGCTCTCACGGCGCTCCTGATGTTGGTTCCGTTCACCCTCATCGTACTCAATCGCGCGGCGGCGATCCACGCGGCGAACGCGATTCCGTTTTGCGCCATCCGCTTTGACTGCGGTTGCGGAGCCGGGGAAGTGGTCATCTGCTACAAACTTTTGGAGAACATCGGCCTCATTTTCCTGTCAACGCTGGTGCTGGCCGTCCGTGGCAATCGCTGGTGCCTGCGGCACAATTGGGTTTCGAGCTGATAGTCCTGTCATACCAAGTCGGAACGAGAAACGGCATCCCGCAATGCGGGACGCACAGGAACTCCCCTCACCCCAGCCCCACTGCCATTTAGTTAAGCGATGAAATATTTGCAGAACACCCCGCACCTTGATCCTCTCCCCTCATCGGATGAGGGGAGAGGAAATCCGGCGGGGTCCGTCAAGCGCATCCCGGTTTGCGTCTGTGAACGCAGCGCGCATTCCTCTCCCCTTCGGAAGGGGAGAGGATCAAGGTGAGGGGTTGCT
>CAZIFU010000048.1:0-16244 GCA_964539075.1 uncultured Verrucomicrobiota bacterium
GCGCGTGAACTGGTGCGGGAACAAATGCGAGTCCTGCGTGCCGAAGCCGGTGAGGATGACGTCGTGTTTGTCCGCGCGACCATCGGCGTCGGTGTCGCGGTAGAAGCGGATGTCGGGGCCGTATTGGACAAACGCGCCGTCGCGATACGGCAGGAGGCCCAGAGGCATGACGAGGCCGTCGGCGAAGAGGCGGGGCGCGAACCCTCGGAGGGACGAGCTACGCGAGTCCCCAGCTTTTGAGTCAGGGACTCGCGTAGCTCGCCCCTCCGATGTGTAGATGTTGTCAAACACCACCACCTTGTCGCGGCCGCCCCTGGCGAAGAGCGAGTCGGAGGCGGCTTTGTTTTCATTCCCATCCACGGGGTATTCGAGCGCGGTCATGGTCCACAGCCGCATCTTCGCGTCCCAGACGGTGGTGATAAATTTGCCGATGCCCTCGCTCTCGGCGGCGACGAGTTCGATTTCAAAACCGGCGGGCACCGTGAACGACTTCCACTCGTCCTGCGGCGTGAGCGGGCCGGTGGCGATGCCGGTCTGATCGGTGAGCTTGGTGTTGGCCGGCTTCTTCGCGTCGGCTTTTTCCTTTTCGTCGGCGGTGGGCGCGTCGGGTTTCGAGCGCGGTTTGTAGCCACCGAGTTTTTCCCATGTCGGCGCATCCGGAGTTGGCGGGAGTTCCTCGAGGGAAACATTCTTCACCTCGACGCGCGCCACGCCGCCGCCGTGGACCTGGATGCCAATGCGGCCGTCCTGCGCGATGTCGGCCTCTGGCTCGGTGTAATCGAGGGCGGGCACGCCGTTGATCCAAGACCGGATGCGCGGGCCTTCCGCGCGGATGCGGTATTCGTTCCAGTCGTTCTCCTGGATGGCGGCGGTGGCGGCGGGCAGGTCGGCGGCCTGGGCGATGACCTTGTTGCGGCGCGATTCGTCGTAGAGCTTGCCATACCAGCCGGCGCCGTAATCCACCTGGTAGCCGCTCATCTCGTGGCCACCCGGCACGCGCACGCTGCGAATTTGAACGCCGCTGTTGATCATGCCGGACTTCGAATCACCCGTGAGTTTGATCTTCACGCGCAGGTCGAAATTGTGAAACGACTTCACGGTGGCGATGAAATCATTGTGCGGCATCTTCGCGCCGCCGTTGCCGCCGATGATCACACCGTCTCGCACGCGCCAGAAATTCGGATCCGCATCCCAGCCGGTGAGCGATTTGCCATCGAAGAGCGGCTGTGGTTCGGTGGCGAAGGCGAGCGTGGCGGTGAGGACGAAGACAGGCGTGGTGAATTTCACCGCGGCAGTCTGGCAGAAGCGCGCGCGGTTGTCATGGGACTTTCCGCACCCCTTGCAGCCGCGGACGCCGGTTCCCTCACACTCTTGGTTCAAAAAAAACGCGCCGACTGACGCCGGCGACTACAGATGGGTCACGCCAGCTTGTTCCACTTCGCCATCATTGCGCGGAGCTCCTTTACTTCCTCCGGCTTCACGTCGGGCAACGGCGGGCGACACGGGCCGCCGGCGAGGCCAAGGATGTTGGCGCAGGTTTTCATGGCGGAGACCTCGTAACCTTTGCGGCGCGCGCGCATCGCGTAGAGCGGCGTGACGTATTCGCGCATGAGGCGATCGAGCGTGTCGCGGTCGCCGGACGAAGCGGAGTGATGGAGTTGCAACGAAAGGGCGGGACGGATCACCGCGATGCTCGATGTGAACGTGCGAATGCCGATGGAATAATAGGCTGGCACGGCATCGTCGCCCGCGCCGCCAATCCAGTGCAGACGATCGCCAACGCGGTGCATGATCGTCTGGTAGCGGCGTGTGTCGGCCTGGCCGTCCTTCCACGCGATGAGTGTGGGCAGTTTGTCGGCGAGCTTCTGGACGAACGCGGGGCCGGGGTTCACCCAGTCGCGGCTGTAAATCAGGAGGCCGAGTTTCGTCGCGTCGCCAATGGCTTTGTAGTAATCGAATAATCCTTCCTCGTCCGCGTTCGGGAAGTAGGGCGGCAAGGCGAGAATGCCGTCGGCACCGGCCCTGGCGGATTGCTTCGCGAGCTGGATGGCAAGGGGATGATTGAAGCCGACGCCCGCGAGCACCGGCATCTGGCCGTCCACCTCCTGGACTGTGGTTTTCACCACCGCGAGATGTTCCTCTGGTGAGAGCGAATACATTTCGCCCGTGCCCGCCGGCGCGACGATGGCGGTGAGGGGATGCTTGAGAATGAAGCGCAAATTGCGCCGGTGGCCGTCGAGGTCGAGGGACAAATCTTTCTTGAACGGCGTTACGGGAAACGAGATGACGCCGCGGGACAATTTCTGGCGCAGTTCACTGGGTTTCATAATGTTTTTAACCACGAATGGACACGAATGGACACGAATCGAAAGGCCGTGAAGAGAGCGTTTTCATCGGACGATCCGCTCCCAATCGAGAGTCGGTTTTGAGAAGTTCAGAATCAGGCCCACCCGAAGACCGGTGATCTTCAGGTAGTTCAACATCTTGCCGCGCTCAAGGTCAGCGATGCGCGGAATGACTTTTGTATCCACGATCACCGCATCGAAAACAATGAGGTCAGGAATGTATCCGCCTACGCGCACTTGCTTGTAAAGAACGTCGAATCTGTTTTGTCGAGCGTATGGCATTTTCCGCAACCCGAACTCAATGACGAGCGCGTTCTCATAAGGTTTCTCATGGAGACCATGGCCGAGTTCACTGAGCACTTCCATCGCGCTGCCGACGATGCCGAATACGTCTTCCCTGAACAGCAGCCGGGAATTCGGCGGGTTGCGCAAGTCTGGCTGCCCATTCGTGTCCATCCGTGGTTTCACCATCTGGGCAGCACACGCTTCCAATTGGGATCAACATGCTTGCGCATCTCGGCCTCGTCGTCGCGTTTGCGATACGGGCATTTCCGGTAACGTTCTTCACCGCGCGCAAGCTGATCGTAATCCAGTTCCACGCCCAGGCCGGGCTTGTCCGGAATCTTCACGCAGCCGTTGACAATCGGCACGCGGCCGCCGAGCACCACTTCGTCCTGCGCTTGCGCCCACGGGTAATGGGTGTCGCACGCGTAGGTCAGCTGCGGCGTGGCGGCGGCGGCGTGCGTCATCGCCATCAGTGAGACGCCCAGGTGGCTGTTCGAGTGCATCGAGAGGCCCAGGCCGAAGGTCTTGCAGAGTTTGGCCAGATGCTGCACCTGCCGCATCCCACCCCAGTAGTGATGATCGCAAAGAACAATCTGCACGGCATCCAGCTTGAGGCTCTCGGGCAGGTCGGCGAAGCCGGTGATGGCGACGTTGCTGGCCAGCGGCGTGTCCACGCCGGCGGTGAGCAGGAGTTGGCGAACTTCGGCCATTTGCTTGAGGCCGGCCGTCGGGTCTTCCAAATAGCCACCGCGGCCGAGTTCTTCCTTCAAGGCGAGGCCGACGCGCACGGACGTTTCCACGGTCCATGCGCTGTTGGGGTCAATGCGCAACGGGACGCCAGGACCCAGTTCGCGGTAAAGTTGCCGGACGGTTTCCATTTCGACATCCGGCGACAGCACGCCCGCCTTGAACTTGATCGAGCCGAAGCCGTATTTCGCGCGCATCTGTTTCACCTGGCGAACGAGGCTTTCGGGCGAAAGGCACTCGCCGTATTCGTCCTCCCGTTTGTCGTCGCCTTCTCCGCCGCCGCCAGCGTGTTTGTAGAACGGATAGGCCGAAAAAGTGACTTCGTCGCGCACGCGACCCCCAAGGAGATCACACACCGGCCGGCCGACGCTCTTGCCGATGAGGTCAAGACATGCCGTCTCGATGCCCGCGTAAACGCGCGCTGTCGTGTCGAGCGGATTTTCGCCGGGCACGAGATAGGTCTGCGAGCGGTCGGCGCTGCTGCCTTCGACCTCCCCTTCAATCAGCGGGACCAGATCGCCGGTCAGACGATACGGGTCGGCGCCGACGACGCGCACGCGGACGGCTTGAAACGCGGCGGCCGCACTTTCGCCCCCGTGCGCTTCGGCGACGCCGGTGAGGCCTTCATCGCTTTTCAATTCGAGGAGGGTGCGCAGCGCGTAGGGCTGATGCAGGCCGTAGGAACTGCGCAACGGCGGGTCCGCGATGGCGATGGAATGAACCCGCATGTCAACAATTCGCATAGTCGTCGTCAGAAATCGTCTGGCGCACAGGCGGGAAACCTGGCCGCGCCCGCGTTTGCAGTCGGGGCAGAATACGTTTTCGGTCGGCGGGGTCAACTCTCAAGCAAGGCGCCCACGTCCGTTGGTAGTGTCTTAATCTTAATCTTGCTCTTAATCATAATCTGACCGACAAGCGATTAAGATTACGATTAGGATCAAGATTAAGACACCACCCGTCCGCTCCGGCGCTTGCCTTTGGCCGCGCGCGGTTCTAAACTGTCGTCGAACCCGAAAAATCTTATGCGCCCTGCAAAATATTTTCAACAGGTTGTTCTGATCACGGTACTTTGTTTGGCTGCGGCCCGGCCCGCTGCGGCTTCCGGGTCCGTGCCGGTCGCGCCGGACGGTTGGCAGACCGCTTCGCCGCGCGACGAAATCCGCCCGTTGTTCGCCTACGAGCCGCAAGGCGGCAAGGATGGCCAGGGCGCGTTCATCATCACCGCCGAGGCGCGTGAAGGCCTGGACGGCTGCTGGAAGAAGACCTTCCCGGTCCAAGGCGGCCAATGCTACCGCTTCTTCGCGCTGTACAAAGCGGCGAATGTGGCCGCGCCGCGCCGCAGCGTGGTGGCGCGCGTCCTGTGGCGGGACGAGAAGGGCAATCCGGTCCTCTACGATGCGCCGGTCATCACGAAATACCTCCAGGGCGACACTGCCCGGGCCGAGCCGGAATATCCGACCGACAAGGCGACCGACGCGGAAGGCTGGACGGAAGTTTCCGACACCTACCGCGCGCCGTCCAAGGCCGTGTGGGCCGTGGTGGAACTTTATCTCAAGTGGGCCCCGCGTGGCCGTGTCGAGTGGAACCGCGTTTCGCTGGTGGAAACAACCGCGCCCGCCGGCCGCAAAGTGCGCCTGGCCGCCATTCACTTGCGGCCGCAGCAGGGCAAGTCGCCGCAGGAAAAGCCACCGCAGTTTGCTCCGTTGATCGCAGAGGCCGCGAAACAAAAAGCCGACCTGGTCGTCCTGCCCGAGACCTTGACCTACTACGGCACCGGCAAGAAATATGAGGACTGCGCCGAGACGATTCCTGGCCCTTCGACAGAGTATTTTGGCAAGCTGGCGAAACAGCACAATCTTTACATCGTGGCCGGCCTGATTGAGCGCGACGGCCACCTCATCTACAATGTCGCGGTGCTGTTGGGTCCCGATGGCAAGGTGCAGGGCAAGTTTCGCAAGATCGCTTTGCCGCGCAGCGAGATCGAAGGCGGCATCATGCCCGGCGGCGAGTATCCCGTGTTCAACACGCGCTTTGGCAGGCTTGGCATGATGGTCTGCTACGACGGCTTCTTTCCCGAAGTGGCGCGCCAGTTGAGCAACCGCGGCGCGGAAGTCATCGCGTGGCCGGTGTGGGGCTGCAATCCGTTGCTCGGCGCCGCGCGCGCGTGCGAGAACCACGTTTACCTCGTCAGCAGCACCTACACGGACGCGAAACAGCAATGGATGATTTCCGGCGTCTTCGACCACGAGGGCCAGGTCATCGCGCAGGCCAGGGATTGGGGCACCGTGGCTGTCGCTGAAGTGAACCTCGATGAGCGCACGCACTGGTCGAGCCTCGGCGATTTCAAAGCGGAAATTCCGCGGCACCGGCCGGTGTGGGGAGAGAGTCCTTGATTGAATTGGTTCCTCGACGTTTTACGTGGGTGAGCGCGCGAGGTAAGCTCCAAATCCCAAGCTCCAAGCACCAGAGAATTCCCAAGCTCCAAATTCCAAAACGGCGTGCAGATTGGCGGCCCGCACGCAGTCGGACCAGTCAAGTCCGGTGGATGTGTTCTCAGCCGTCGGTGCATGATGCTTGGGATTTGGAGCTTCTCTGGAGCTTGGTGCTTGGAATTTTTTACCTGCTCCAGTCGCTCCCTCTATAAGCATCGAGGAAGCGTTGAATTGGACCGGAGGGCCGGCGTCAACCCTTTGCCCGCGTCTCAACCGCCGAGGGCCTTCGCCCACCTGACCAGTTGCCTGCGCACTTCCTTCGTTCCCGGCGCGCCGACGATTTGGCGGCGGGCCATGGCTTGCTTGAGGTTGAAGACGCTGGTCACGTCGCGGCCAAACGTTTTGCTCACGCTCCGAAACCCGGCCAGCGTGAGCTGGTCCAGTGGCCTGCCGAGTTTTTCGGCGAGCGCGACGGCACCGCCGACCGCCTGGTGCGCCTGGCGAAAAGGCATTCCCTTCTTCACAAGATAATCAGCGAGATCGGTCGCCAGCAGCGACGGGTCGCGCGCGGCGGCGGCGCAGGCCGCGGCATTGACCGTCGTGTGCGCGAGCATTGCGGCCATGAGACGCACACAGGCATGCACCGTGTCGGCGGTGTCGAAGAGGCGTTCCTTGTCCTCCTGCAAGTCCCGGTTGTAGGTCATCGGCAGCCCTTTGAGCAGCGTGAGCAGCGCAACCAGGTTGCCGATGACGCGGCCCGTCTTGCCGCGCGTCAACTCGGCCACGTCGGGATTTTTCTTTTGCGGCATCAGCGAGGAACCGGTCGTGTAGGCGTCGGCGATCCGGATGAAGTTGAACTCGGTGCCGGCCCACAAGATCACGTCTTCGGCCAGGCGCGAAAGATGCACGGCGACAAGTGCGGCGGCGGCGCAAAATTCGACGGCAAAATCGCGGTCGCTCACGGCGTCCATCGAATTTTGCGTGACGAGCGGCCGGCCCCGGGCATCCACAAAGCCGAGCAGTTTCGCGACGAGTTCGCGGTCGAGGGGCAGCGTGGAACCGGCGAGGGCGCCGCTGCCCAGCGGGCAGACATTGACGCGTTGATAACAATCCACCAGCCGCGCGCGGTCGCGGTCGAGCATTTCAACATAGGCCAAAAGATGGTGCGCGAAATAAACCGGCTGCGCCCGCTGCAAGTGAGTGTAGCCGGGGATGACCACGTGCGCGTTGGCCGCGCCCAGCGCCACCAGCGTTTTTTGCAGCGCGCGGATTTGTCCGTCGAGCCCGATGATTTCGTCGCGCAGCCACAGGCGCAGGTCGAGCGCCACCTGGTCATTGCGCGAGCGGGCGGTGTGGAGTTTGGCGCCGGCAGGCGCGCGCCGCGTTAATTCAGCCTCGATGTTCATGTGGACGTCTTCAAGATCGGGTTTCCATTTGAATTTGCCGGCGGCGATCTGGCGGCCGATGGCATCCAGTCCTTTGATGATGGCGGCCTGCTCGGCACGGGTGAGCGCGCCGATTTTCCGGAGCATGGCGGCGTGGGCGAGGGAACCGAGGATGTCCTCCCGCCACAGCCGGCGGTCGAAGGAAACGGACTCGGTGAATTGCGCCACGTCCGCGCCGGGACCGCGCGCGAACCGTCCGCTGCGGGAGATGGGAGAGGTTTTTTTCATGCGCTCAACGCGCCGAATGTGCAAGGGGGCGGCGGGAAAGTCACGCGGGAAAGGGGACGCCGGCTTGCCGCACTACCGCGGCTACGAGCACACCTTGTTTTTGCACGCGCCGAGTTTTTTCAATTCCTCGCACGTGCCGGTGAGCTGCAGGCGCTGCGATTTCAACGTGAAGCCGAGCTTGTGGGAGATTTCGCTTTCCAGACGGGCAATCTTGTCGCTCTCGAACTCGACGATCTTGTCGCAGTCCTGGCAGATGAAATGGCTGTGATTGGGGTGCTGGGCGTAGTTGGGATCGTAGAATTTGTAGTCCTTGCCAAAATCCATTTCGCGCACCAGCCCGCTTTCAGTCAGCAACGGCAGCGTGCGATAAACCGTGGCGCGCGACACCGATGTGTCCCGCCGGCGCGACCAATCCAGGAGTTGTTCGGCGGTGAAATGCTCGTCGGTGTCGAAGACGGTGTCCACGATGGCCTGCCGTTGCGAGGTGATGCGGAGGTTCTTGTTCACGAGAAATTCCATGAACTTCAATTTGCTGGCCTGTCGGTCCCGCGTTGGCATGGAGGAAGTATAAGGGCGCGGGCGGGAGATTCAAGTTTCCATTGGTGGTCCCCCGGGCGCGGCCGCGCGCCGAACTTTGAACTTTGAACTTTGAACTCTGAACTGCCAGACTAGGCGCGATTTTGAACATTGAACTCATCAACACCGGCAGCGAACTGATGCTGGGCCTGGTGCTCAACACCCACCAGCAGTGGCTTTGCCGGCAACTGGCTGATTGCGGTTACGTGGTCGCGCGGCAAGTCGCGGTGGCAGATACCGGCGACGCCATCCGGGAAGCGGTGCGCGAGGCGTTGACGCGGGCCGACCTTGTCATCACCACCGGCGGGCTGGGGCCGACCTCCGACGACGTGACGCGCGATCTGGTGGCCGGGCTGCTGGGCCGGAAATTGTCGGTCAACGCGGAGGCGTTGGCGCACGTGGAAGATTTTTTCCGCTCCCGCAACCGGTCCATGCCGGCGAGCACCAAGGTCCAGGCGCTCGTGCCGGAAGGGGCCGTGGTGCTGATGAACCAGCACGGCACCGCGCCGGGACTGGTCATCGAAGTCGAGCCGGGGCGGTTTCGCGCCGGCGGCCGGCCAAGCATGCTGATCATGCTGCTGGGGCCGCCGCGCGAGTTGCGGCCGATGTTCACCGACCAGGCGCTGCCGCTGGTGCAAAAAACAATTCCACTCGAGGCGGCATTTGTCTGTCGCACGCTCAAGACCACCGGCGTGGGCGAGTCGCAGATCGAGGAAATGATCGCGCCGCCGCTCAAGCCTTTAACGAACGCCGGACTGGAACTCGGTTACTGCGCCCGCACCGGCGACGTGGATGTGCGGCTCGTGGCCCGCGGCAGCGGCGCGGCGCAAACGGTCGCCACGGCGGAAAGCATCATTCGCGAGATTGCGGCGGAATACATTTTCGGGGTGGACGACGACCAGCTTGAGGCGCTGATTGTCCACCGGTTGAGCGAGCGGAAGCAGACGTTGGCGCTGGCGGAATCCTGCACCGGCGGCTGCCTCGCCAACCGGCTGACCAATGTGCCGGGCGCCTCGGCCGTGTTGACGTGCGGGCTGGTGACCTACAGCAACGAAGCCAAAATGCGGCTGCTGGGCGTGGGCGAGGAAACGCTCCGGCAACACGGCGCGGTCAGCGAAGCCACGGCGCGGGAAATGGCCGAAGGCGCGCGCACGCGCAGCGGCGTGGATTTTGCTCTGGCGGTGACCGGCATCGCCGGTCCGACGGGCGGCAGCGCGGAGAAACCCATCGGCACGGTGTTCATCGCGCTGGCCGGCGCACCGGGGACTGCGGTCTGGCAGCGCCTCAACCGCTACGACCGGGAGACGTTCAAATATGTCACGTCGCAGCAGGCGCTGGATCTTTTGCGACGTGGGCTCCTGGGGATGGGGAGTTGAAGAAACCCGAAACTCGAAATCCGAAATCCGAAACAAATCCAAATGCCAAAATCCAAATGAACCAAAGGGCCGCGCTTCTTGTTTCGGTCATTTGAAATTTGAATCTGTTTCGTCCCGCGGCTGCGGGAGAGTTTCGGATTTCGGATTTTCAAAAACCGGCGGCAGCAACAATCGAAAAAACCCCGTAAAAGAAACCCATTGCAGAACTTTAGAAGTGGTTTCAGAAGGCCAACGGCGGTGGGGCGAGACTCCGTCGAGCCACGTCGGGGGCGGGTGGAATTGGCTCGACAGAGTCTCGCCCCACCTCATGAAACCACTTCCCAAAATCGGGACTGTGCCTACCCGCCGTTATTGCCGATGGCTTCGACGGGGCAGCCTTCCATGGCTTCCTTGCATTGGGCTTCTTCTTCGGGCGTGGTGGGTTGCTTGAAAACGTAGGAGTAGCCGCCGTCATCGTTGCGCGTGAAATTTTCCGGGGCGGTTTCGCGGCACAGGTCGCAATCAATACACTGGTTGTCCACATAAAACTTGCCGGTGACATTTTCGGGATAGCGATTGGCGATGTCGGCCATAAATTGTTTTTTAGTACGCCAGAAAATGCAATTGCCCCGCGCAAATGGCAAGCTTCAATTCGGCCTTTTTAGCGATCCGAATTCAGGAGGATGGAATTCGCGCCGTGTCTGATGAAGCTTCCTTGATTGAAGACCGTTGAAAAACTCGACCGCTTGTAGCAGCCGAGGTAACGAGACTCAAACCTCCTCGGAAACAGAGGGAATATCAGAGCCTCGTTACCTCGGCTGCCACCTTAACGGGCTTAGAGCGGGTGCTCGTGGTTGTCGCTGCGCAGGCGGATGGTCTTGGATTGAAGATTGTTGTAGGTGGTGATGTAGCGGATGGTCTTGTGTTTGGCGCGCATCAGGATGCTGTGCGTGATGGCGGCGTGGTTGGTCATGAGCACGCCGGGCAGCAGCGAGCTGTCGCTGATGCCGGTGGCGCAGAAAATGATGTTCTTTCCGTGCGCCAGATCGTCCGCGTAATAAACTTTTTTCAATTCCTCCTCGTACCCGTCGTGGAGCATTTGCGCGTGCTCCGGTTCGTCGCGCGGGGCCATCTTCATCTGCAAGTCGCCGTCCAGGCATTTGATGGCGGCGGCGGCCAGCACGCCTTCGGGCGACCCGCCGATGCCAATATACAAATCCACGCCGCTGTCCGGCATTGAGGGGGCGATGGCCGCGGCGATGTCGCCGTCGCCAATCATCCGCAAGGAGGCGCCGGCGGCGCGGATGTTTTTGACAAGCGTCTCGTGCCGCGGGCGGTCGAGCAAAACGACGATCAGGTCCTGTACGCGTTTGTTGAGCGCCTTGGCGACGACCGCCAGGTTTTCCTCGATCGGGTTTTCGAGTTTGACCTGTTCGATGCCGATGTGGGTCATGTAATTTTTCACGCGCGGCCCGTAGGCCAGCTTGAGGCTGTAAAAGCTGGGAATGTGCTTGAGCGCCTGCTTGACGCCCGGTTCGGGCGAGGCGGCGCAGAGCACTGAGATCGAGTTGGGCAGGCCCTTGGCGCAATTGGTGGTGCCGTCCACGGGGTCGAGGGCGATGTCGAATTTGATCGAGCCGGGCGTCCACTTGCCCAGATGTTCGCCCGGGAAAATCCCCGGCGCCTGGTCCTTGATGCCCTCGCCGATGACCACCTCGCCGCAAATGTCCATGAGGTCGAACATGCCGCGGATGGCATCGCAGGCGGCGGCGTCGGCGGCGTTCTTTTCCCCCTTGCCCAGCCACTTGAAGGAATTCAAGGCGGCGGCTTCGGTGGCGCGGATAAAATCAATCTCGATGATCCGCTCCACGTCAAAGATGTGAGGCCGGCGTCGCGTCGTCATTGACGGCATTGTCTTGAAAGGCGGTCAGGACGGAAAGAAAATCTTGTCGCCGCTCCAGATGATGAGAATGGTGAGGTTCACGTAGAGCGCGGCCAGCACGTCGTCCATCACAATGCCCCAGCCACCGGGCGATGCCTGGCTTTGGCGGATGGGCCACGGCTTCCAAATGTCAAAGAGGCGGAAGAGGCCAACAAACACTAAGAGGCCAACCCAGTTGTGCGAGAGCGTTTCTTTGCCAACAGAGCGGTGCCGAGGTGGATCAACATGTTCGATCACATCGCTTGGCTGCGTGAAATGGCGCATTGCTTGCATTTCCGCGTGATGGGTTTGTTCCATCTGGTTAACGTGTTCAAGCTGCAGGTGGAACATGACCACAGCGGCGGCAAGGCAAATGGGAATAGCGACGATTTCATCAAGCACCACTGACGGAGGATCCTTTTGCCTTAATTGCTTTTCAGCTACTCCACAAATCCATACGGCAAAAAGAACCCCAAAGAAGCTACCAAGGAAGTAAACCCACAAGCTGTCCGACTTGATCAAGAGGACGAACCAAACGAGTCCCAATAGTGATCCGAAGGTTCCCGGTGCAAACGGAATCCGCCCAACGCCGAAACCTTGGGCCAGGAAGACAATGAGCTTATCCATGTTCAACAGCTTCGGTTTTTCCGGCTCGTTCAACGAGCGGTGTTTGTAAATCTTTGCCACTTGATTGTCCTGCGTCAACGCTTCGGCGGCAGGCGCGCCATAAATCCCTCCCACGCCTCGCTCCGCGTCGCTCGCCCCCTCGTCAAGTCCTCTGCCCAGCCCTCGCGCGATGTCGGGAAATTTCTTCGCGCCAAAGAGCAGAAGCACCACGGCGAGGATAAGAATGAGTTCCCATCCGCCGATAGAGTCGGTGAACATCACCGCCGTTATTCCCACGGCGTTCATGGCTCTGCTTCAGATATCCTTCAAGTAAACCTCCCGGTTGCGCCAAAGGTAGAGCAAGCCGGAAGTGAACGTCAGCGTCACCGTCACCAGGAGCGCGAGCCGGGCGAAGTAGGGGACCCAAGGTTTTAACGCGACTTCCGCCCAATGCCCCCACTCGCCGTAGGCCTCCATGATCAGCAGGGCGATGATGGCGGTGATCTGCGAAATGGTTTTGTGTTTGCCGTACCGTTCCGCCGCCAGCACCACGTTTCTTGAGGCCGCCAACAGTCGCAGGCCGGTGATGGCCAGTTCGCGTGCGACGATGATGACCACCATCCAGGCCTCCACTTTCACGCCCGTCCAGTCGCGCGACTGGCCGCGCTCCACCAGCGCGATGAACGCCGAGCAGGTCAGGATTTTGTCGGCCAGCGGATCCATCAGCACGCCGAAGTTGGTGATGAGATGGCGCGCGCGGGCGATCTCGCCGTCGAAATAGTCGGTCAGGCCCGCCAGGCAGAACACCACCAGCGCCAGCGTGTCGTTGATGGGCGAACGCGAGAACATGGCGCTCAGGAACAACGCCGTCAGCACGAACCGCGAGCAGGTCAGCTTGTTCGGCAAATTCATGACCAGGTTTTAACGCAAAGTCGCCAAGGGGCAAAGACATAGCGCGGCCAAGCCGCAACCGAGTCGGAGTGCGCCCGTTCTCGGGCGCAGCAATGTCCGAAAACTGTGGGCGCCGGATTATTCCATCCTCTGCCCAACGTCGTCGCTCGCTGCGCCCGAGGACGGGCGCACTCCATCCCGTTGGAGAATCCTCGCGGGTTGCAAGCATGTCGGGCTATAGCACTGCAAAGTGCAGAAGATTCATTTTCCGTCATGACGTCTTTGCGTTGAAAATCACTCCGGTTCGGCGATCAAGTCGTAATCCGTGTGGCCGATGATTTTGACGCGGGCAAACTCGCCCACGGGCAGGCGGCCGCGCACAAAAACCCGGCCATCAATGTCCGGCGCGTCGGCCTCGCCGCGGGCCACGAGGTAGCGGCCTTCGAGTTGCGCCGTGTGCGTGTCACGCTCGCGGATCAGCCCGTGTTCCCACGAGCGGATGTTCGCCTGCCGCAATTCCTTCGCGCCGGCTTCGCCCTCGACCAGCACTTTGAGCGTCCGGCCCATGAACGATTCCGCCACCGCCCGCGCCACCTGGTGCTGCTCGGCCATCGCCAGGTCGCGTCGCTGCTTTTTCACGCGGTCGGGGACCTGGTCCTGCATTTTGGCCGCGCGCGTGCCCGCCTCGTGCGAGTAGGTGAAGACGCCCAGCCGTTCGAACTTCGTCTGGCGGATGAACTTGAGCAGTGTTTGAAAATAAGCTTCGGTCTCGCCGGGGAAACCGACGATAAACGTCGTGCGCAGCGCGATGCCGGGAACGCCCGCGCGGATTCTGGCGATCAAATCCAGGATATATTGCTGCGAGGTCTCGCGCCGCATCCGTTCGAGCATGGTGTGATGGATGTGCTGGAGCGGCAGGTCAATGTAGCGCGCGACTTTCGGGAATTCGGCGAGGGTCTGGATCAACTCGTCCGTCCAATGCGCCGGGTGGGTGTAGAGCAGGCGGATCCAGAAATCGCCCGTGAGCGAATTCAGCTCGCGCAGCAACGTGCAAAGGGTCGTCGCATCGGCGGGCAATGCTTTGGCGGCGGCCGCGAACTTATCCGGCGACGCGATGGCGCGGCTGGGGTTGGGCCGCAGATCGAGGCCGTAATAGGTCGAGTCCTGCGAGATGAGATTGAGTTCCTTGACGCCGGCGGCGATGAGCACGCGCGCTTCCTGGACCACGTCGGCCTGGCGGCGGCTGCGGTGCGAGCCGCGCATCTGCGGAATGATGCAAAAGCTGCACGGGTGATTGCAGCCCTCGGCGATTTTCACGTAGGCAAAATGCCGCGGCGTGAGACGGAAGCGCGGTGTGGCGTAATCGGGAATGTAGTTGGGGCGGAGGGAAACGTTGAAAACAGGAGCCGATGAGTGCGGAGTGCGGAGTGCGGAGTGCGAAGTGGTTCCTTGGACAACCGTTTTGGTTGTGCCGGACTGTTCTGTACCCCGAATCGGTTTCCGGTGGTCCGGTTGCGTGTCCGGACGGTTCGTTTCCATCACGGCAAGCCGTGCGGAGATCATGCCTTTCACATTCCGCGTTCCGCATTCCGCCTTCCTCATTTTTCCGGCGCGATGGGCGAGCGCCTGCGCCACGATTTCCGGCGCTTGCGCCACCTGATCAATTCCCATGAAGGCGTCCACCTCGGGCAGCAGCTTCGGCAGCTCCTCGCGGAACCGCTGCGGCAGACAGCCGGCGACAATCAGCCCCTGGCCGCGGTGATGGGCGTCGCGCAGCGCGGCGGACTGCAAAATCGTATCAATGCTCTCCTCCTGCGCCGCGTCTATGAAGGAGCAAGTGTTGACGATGAGCACGTCGGCCAGCGTGGCGTCGTTGGTGATTTCCAGGCCGCCGTGGGCGAGCGCGCCGAGCATGATTTCCGCGTCCACCAGGTTTTTGGCGCAACCGAGGGAGATCATGCCGACGCGCACTGGGCGCAGGAGGGCGTTGGCCGGTTTTTCACTCACGGAAGGAGAAAACTATGCCAAGCGTGCGGAGCAAGGCAACCTTGGAAATAACGAATGACCAATGACGAATTCCGAATGGCGAATGAATGACCCAACTTCGCGCCCCAACGGCTATTCTGCTTCGGATTCGCCATTCGTCATTTCCTGGCCGGTAAGTTGGTGGGGAGCGGGAGCATCTCGCCGGCGTTGGTTTGCGGCGGCAGGTAAAGACCGGGGCCGAGCGTCGCGAGCGGATCGGCTGCCTGATGGCGGCGACAAGTCCGGTAGCCGAAGATAATGATCAGCAACAGCACCCCTGTGCCCACAATCGGCACGGCCAGCCGCCAGTTCGTCCTGGAAAGCTGGAGCATCACATAGTCGAGGGCGCCGCCGGAGGGAGAGGTGAAGCCCGGCGTTTCACGGAATTTTTCCGACTGCGAAAGTTCCGTCTCCAGGGCCATCATAAGGGCCGGCACGTCGAGCTTCAACAAATTGGCGTAGGCGCGGACGAAGCCGCGGATATAAACCGGCGCGGCAAAAACGTCGTAATTGCCCGCCTCCAGCGAGCGCACGTGATCGGTTTTAAGCTTGGTGACTTCCGCGACTTGGTGGACGGTGAGGTTTTGCTTCTCGCGTGCCAGGCGGAGCTGTTCGGCGACAGTTGGCATGTCGCGGATAAGAGACGGGTTTTTCGCGGGATTTGCAATCTTGGAAAACGGCGGCGGGATTTGGAGGGACGATAACCACTTTCCGAGCACGGGATGAGCGAAGCACCAACCCCCAGGCATCATCCCGTTTCAGGACCGGGTCGCTTGCGCCCCGGGCACGAGGAAAACCAGCCTTCCCGGCTAAACCCCGGTGGTATCGCCTGGGTTTGGACGCCACATTTTCGGAAGCCTTGCACAAATTAAATGCAGGGAGAGGACAATTTTTTGAACTGGCGCCGGTGTTCCGTTTTCCGGACGCGGGAACATTCACGGGAATATCTGACAATTCCGCCTGCGCACGCGGTCGCCGGATAATGGCAACGCTCATGCTTGTCTCTGTGGTGTCAAAGGCGTTTTATGAAGTTTTGTTTGGAAGTCGGAGAAATTGAGAAGCATCTGGTTGAGTTCAACTTCGATCAGATACTCGGCCAGTTGGTCATCAAAGTCAACAAGAAGGAAGTCAAACGCAATGTCCGCCTCTTCAACGAACCCGTGAAGGAAATACATACCCTCCAGGTCGGTGATGGCGAGCAAGTGATGGTGCGGATTGAAAAGGAACGGAAGATGTTGTTCGGCCAAAAGTGCTGCGTATTTCTCAACGACCGGCTCTACAAGTATTACGAAGGGGTTTGAGCAGCCGGTAAAACCGTTGCGCCGGGTTACCAAACCTGCCCGCCCGGCCGGCACGCGTGTCCCCTGCGGCGTGCCCGGAGAGCGACG
>CAZIFU010000049.1:0-3294 GCA_964539075.1 uncultured Verrucomicrobiota bacterium
AGGTTGGAGCTTGGAATTTGGAGCTTTTCGACCCCATCCATGTCGCGTCCGGATTTCGGGTTGCCGGCGCCCGTTCGCAAGCCCAGGATGATCGGCGATCATGGTCCTTGTCTCCAATCGAGTTTGGTTTGCCGTGGCAGCCGGAACGGTTTTGTGGCTCGCCACAGCGGGGCAGGCTGTTGCTTCGCCAGACCGGGCTGATCCCCAGGAGGTGCGGAGTCCCCCGGCCCCCCAACCGCGCCGTATTGACGACAACGTCTATGCCTTGGGCGCCGTGCGGCTGGACAAGGAACGTCGCACGGTCAGTTTCCCGGCGTCCCTCAACCAGCGCACTGGCGTCGTCGAATACGCGGTCGTGACCACCCGGGGCAAGACGCATGAGAGCGTTTTCCGCACCGAGGCCCAACCGCAGCACATTCACCTGGCCATGCTCCTCCTCGGCGCCAGTCCGGCCAACACCAACGGCTTTCCCGCCGACCTGTCCCTGCCGTTGCCCGGCGAACGCGTGGCGCTGGAAGTCGCGTGGCAGGACGGTGGTCGCGAAGTACGGCGCGCGTTGGAGGAATTTGTCGTGACCACCAACAACCACCGCACGCTCGCTGAAGGCCCCTGGGTTTACAACGGCTCTTACATGGCCGAAACAACCTTCGTCGCCCAGCGCGATGGCTCCATCGTGTCCGTCCACATTGATCCCGACGCGTTGGTCAACAATCCGCGACCCGGCCGCGAGAATGACGACCTGCACTTCGTCAACACGCAGGTGCTGCCGCCCGACGGTGTGCCGGTGCAAATCACCCTTCGACTGCCGCCGCGCGCCACGAACGCCCCGGTTCCCGCCAACCCAGCCGATGCCGCCGCCTTGCCGCCGCGCGAACCGCAGTAATTCCTGATCCCGTGAAATTCATCTTGCGAAACAGATTGCTTCCCACCGCCGCATTGAGCCTCGTGACCGCAGCCGTTGCATCTGGCGCGGACGGCTCCGTTGCGCTCGACAGCAAGCCCGATCTCTCGTTCCGCAACGAGGTGCAACACGCCATTGACCGCGGACTGGCCTGGCTGCGCGCCAGTCAGAATACCAACGGCTGGTGGTCCACTGCGGACCATCCCGCCGTCACGGCGCTGGCGCTCGCGTCCTTCCTCGGCGAACCCTCGGGCCGCTTCCGCACGAATCCGCCGCCCGTGATTTCGAACGGCTTCGCCTGGCTGCTCGCGTCGGCCCAACCCGATGGCAGCATCCAGCGCGGCACGCTCGCCAATTACAACACATCAATCAGCGTGGTGACCTTGGCGATGGCCGGCAACCCGGCCTACGACAGCGTCCTGCGCCGCGCCCGGGCATTCCTGATCGCCTCCCAGGTGGATTTCGACCAACCGGGCAAAACCGATTCGCCCTTTGACGGCGGCGTGGGTTACGGCGACAAGTACCGCCACTCCGACCTGAACAACACGCTCGCCGCGCTCGAAGCGTTGCGGGCCACGGACTACCTTGCGCGGGACACGACGGCCGCCAAAACGCCCGAGTTGAACTGGGACGCCGCCATCCGGTTTATTCAGAATTGCCAGAACCTGCCCGCCCGCAACACGCAATCGTGGGTCTCCACCAACTCCAAGGACCGGGGCGGATTTGTTTATTACCCTGGCAAGAGCATGGCCGGCGAGGAAACCAATGCCGCCACGGGCCGCGTGTCGCTCCGCTCCTATGGCAGCATCAGCTACGCGGGGTTGTTGAGCTACCTTTACACCGACCTCAAGGGCAACGATCCGCGCGTCGTGGCGGTGTTGGATTGGCTGCGCGCCAATTACACGCTCGACGAAAATCCGGGCATGGGCGGGCAAGGCCTCTTCTACTACCTTCACCTCATGACCAAGGGCCTCAACGCGGCGGGCGTGGAGCGGTTGGAGTTGCAGGACGGCCGGCAGATTGACTGGCGCCGCGAGGTGGCGATGCGCCTGCTCAACCTGCAGCAGCGTGACGGTTCGTGGAGCAACGAGAACAACCGCTGGTGGGAAAAAGACCCCTGTCTGGTCACGGCCTACGCCGTGCTCTCGTTGGAAATCCTCTGGCGAAGACTCTGACAAGTGGCCCGCTCGGCGCGCTCGCCACTTGGCCAGAACTCGTCGAACGTCGTGCCCGTGCAGAACAAAGTGACCGTGTCGAAGACCGACGGACTTGCCGATTTCACCGCATGGTGTCGGAAGAGTATCACCGGCGACGAGACCTTCTGGCCATCTCCATTCGTCCGATGAGTTCCTGGCGGGCCCAGGCTGAGCCTTTATTCAACGGGGCAGCCGCTGCTCATCACGAACGCGAACCACCGCACGATGACTTCCGGATGGCAGGTGCCTCGCGCACCTGGGGCGGCGCGAATGATTCAACTGTGGCACTCCGAACAAAGCCGCTGCCGCAGACAAGGCGCGCAAAATCTATCGCTCGCTTATCCGAAGTTAATGTGATGTCGTCAGAGTGGGCCTACTATCCCACGCAAAAGCCCGAAGCCTTGTTGGAACGCATCATTCAAACCAGCAGCAATCCCGGCGACCTCGTGGCCGATTTCTTCGGCGGGAGCGGCTCGACCGCCGCCGTGGCCGAAAAACTCGGGCGCAAGTGGATCACCACCGACCTCGGCAAGTTCGGCATCCACACCACGCGCAAGCGGCTCATCCAGGTGCAGCGTGAGTTGAAGGCCGGCGGCCAGCCCTTCCGCGCCTTCGAGGTGCTCAACCTCGGCCGCTACGAGCGCCAGGCCTATCTCAACGTCGCCGGGCGGCTCACCGGCAAAAAGAAGGACTGGGCAATCGCCCGCAAGGAACAGGAATTCCGCGATTTGATCCTGAAAGCCTACCGCGCCGAGCCGTTGCCGGACGCGGCCTTCTTCCACGGCAAGAACGGCGGACGGCTCGTGGTCGTCGGCCCAATCAACCTGCCCGTGGGCCGGCTGTTCGTGGAGGAGACCATCGTCGAATGCCGCAAGCGCGGGGCGACGCGCTGCGATATCCTGGCTTTTGAGTTCGAGATGGGCCTCTTCCCCGCCGTCCTCGACGAAGCCAAAGCCAAGGGGATCGACCTGGCGCCGAAGTGCATTCCGCCCGAAGTCTTCGACAAACGAGCGGTGGAGAAGGGGCAGGTGCGGTTCTATGACGTGGCGTTTATCGAAGCAACGCCGCAGTATAGCGGTATAGGTCCTATCGGTCCTATAGGCCCTATGTCCCTCGCCATCGAGTTAACCGACTACTCGGTGTACTACACCCAGGGCCTCGCCGATGCCATCGCCGCCGACCTCAAGGAGGGCAAGA
>CAZIFU010000050.1:0-20579 GCA_964539075.1 uncultured Verrucomicrobiota bacterium
GCGGCCCAGCGCGCGGACTTCGCCGGCGACCTTCTCCGAGTTCGCGCCGGTGCGCGAGACGCAGACGATGTCCGCGCCTTCGGCGGCGAACTTGAGCGCGATGGCGCGGCCGATGCCGCGGCCCGCGCCGGTGACGACGGCAATCTGGTTCTCAAGCTGTTTCATGCGGCGGATTGTTTAACCACGAATGCACACGAATGCACACGAAATTATTTTCGGGTCGGAGACGAGGTAACGAGGCTTTGATTTGATTTCGCAGGCCGCGTTTCAATTTTTGAAATAAGCCTCCTTACATCGGCTCCTACCGAGTCATATGGCCTTTACCGTCGCTTCAAGGCTTGTCACGTCGGCCACGTTGAGCATTTGCACGCTCTTATCAATGCGTTTCATGAAGCCGCTCAAGGCCGTGCCGGGACCGAGTTCGATAAAGCGGGTGCAGCCTTGCGCGAGCAGGTAGCGCATGGATTCCTCCCAGCGCACCGGCGACGTGATCTGCTCGACCAGCCGCGAGAGCATCTCCGCAAGCGTCGTATGCGGCCGTGCGGTGACGTTGGCAACAACCGTAACCGCGGGCGAGTGGAGCGCAACGGCCGCCAGCGCCGCTTGCAACTTCGGCTGTGCCCCGGCCATGAGCGGCGAGTGATAGGCGCCGGCGACTGGCAACGGAATCGCGCGTTTCGCGCCTCTGGCTTTGGCGAGTTCGATGGCTTTTGAAATTTTTTCCGTCTCACCGGAAATCACGAGCTGGCCGGGGCAATTCAGATTCGCCAGCACCACGCCCGCCTCGGCGCAGACTTCGCGCGTCGGCGCTTCGTCGAGGCCGATGACGGCCGCCATGCCGCCGAGAGTCGCGTCGCACGTCTCCTGCATGAAACGGCCGCGCTGGCGCACGACTTTGAGGCCGTCTTCAAACGAAAGCGCGTCCGCCGCTGCCAGCGCCGTGAATTCGCCGAGCGACAGGCCGGCCGTGGCGTCGAATTTCAGCGCCGGGACGCGCTCCTTGAGCAATTGAAACGCGACCCAACTCACCAGGTAGATGCCGGGCTGGGCGTTTTCGGTCCTGGTCAGTTTCGGTTCCGGGCCGTGGAAGCAGATCGCGGCAAGGTCGTAGCCCAACGCGGCGTTGGCGCGGTCGAACCATGTCCGGGCGGACGGGAACGCGGCCGCGAGTTCTTTGCCCATGCCGACGGCCTGCGCGCCTTGGCCGGCAAACAACAATGCGGTTTTGCTCATCGTGGCCGGGAACTAAACACGAATCTGCGCCGCAGAGAAAGCATAGTAACCGGCGGCATCCGTGTATTCCTGCTCTGACCAGGATGAAAGGTGTGCCGTTTCACCGGTCCACAATCCGGCGGACACGCGCGGAGACTTCTTCACCGGGGATACCCTGCACACTCCCGCTTTCAATTTCTGCGACCCGGCGTCCAGTTTCTTCCTTCCAGGCGTCTTCCACAGCCGGATCCATTGCCTGATGCAGCGTCAGCGTCAGACGATCCACCAGTTCGGCGACTTGTTCGCGCGGCAAACGGCGGGCTTCTTCGATGATTTGATCGAGCGTGATCGGCATGATCAGGATATTACATCGTTTCGTGGGGGATTCAAGCAATCCTGCGCTGGCGATTGTCTTTTATTGCGGATCGGGTCTTCCTTCGTCTTTCAACATTCGGGCTTGCCTTTTTGCTGCCCCCTCGAAAGATGTGGCCGATTTATGAATACGGAAGCGACGCAGTCCACCGCCTTATACGACCTTTTAGCCTGGCTGGAGGTGAACAAGACCCGGCTGGTGGTAGCGGTCGTGCTCGTGCTGGTTCTGTCGGGCGGCTGGTCGGTCGCCAACTGGCGGAAGTCGCAAAAGGAGGTCGCGGCCAGCGAGGCGCTCTCGGCACTCACGCTCAAGGCCGGGGTCAATGAACGGGCGCCCGATCCTTCGGCCGAAGACTATTTCAAAATTGCGCGGGCCTATCCCGGCACGCGCGCCGGCGAATATGCCGAACTGCTCGCCGACAGCGCGTTGTTTGCGGAAAAAAGATATGCTGAGGCGCGCGCCGGGTTCGATAAATTTATGCACGAGCACGACAGCAGTCCGCTCGCGGCGGCGGCGGCCCTGGGCGTGGCCTCCGCGCTGGAGGCGCTGGACAAAACCGACGAAGCGCTTTTCGCCTACCAGGGTGTCATCTCCCGCTATCCCGGCAACGAGGTCGCCGGCCAGGCGCGGCTGGCAGTGGCGCGCATTTTTGAGAGCAAGAACCAGCCGGAGCAGGCGTTGAAATTCTATCAGGACATGGTCCGGCCGGGCACGCCGTCGGTGTGGGCGCCGGAAGCGGGCCGGCGGCGGGACCAGTTGCTGCGCAATCATCCCAGCCTGGCACCCACCAACGAGGCGGCCGCGACGAGCGCCACGGTCCCTTTGCCGGCTCCGGCACCTCCTCAACCCTGAAGCCGATGAGCCCAAAACTCTTCAAGCAGTGTGTCGCGGAATTCATCGGAACGTTTGCGTTGATCTTCGTGGGTATCGGCGTGACGTTTCAACTGCGCGGGGTGCCCGGCGGCGGGGCATTGCTGGCCGTTGCCCTGGCACATGGCATGACCATCGCGGTGATGGTCTCGGCCACGGGCGCCATTTCCGGTGGGCACCTGAATCCGGCGGTGACGTTCGGTGTGTTGGTGGGCGGCAGGATTCAATTGCGACCGGCCCTGGCTTACTGGATTTCCCAACTGGCCGGAGGTACCGCGGCGGCGTTTCTGGCAGGGCACCTGATCGCCTCGGGCAGCGCAACAGCAGCCGACATCGTTCTCAAAGCCACTCCCGGCCTGAGCGAAGGCATCAGTGTCAGCGCCGGCATCGGCATTGAAACGGTGTTGACGTTCTTCCTCGTGTTCGTCGTCTATGGCTCGGCGGTGGATGTGCGGGCGCCCAAAATCGGCGGCCTGGCCATCGGCGCCACAGTGGCATTGGACATTCTTTGCGGCGGGCCGCTCACCGGCTCGGCGATGAACGTCGCGCGCTGGTTTGGTCCGGCGCTGGTCACGGGCAATTGGGCCAACGCGGCGGTCTATCTGGCCGGTCCATTGCTTGGCGGAGGGCTGGCCGGGATCATCTACGGGCGTTTCTTGATCAAAGAATCCTAAGCGGCGGAACGATGAGAATTTCGGCGTGTTTTCCCGGAACGTCTTCCCAAAGGCGAGGGCAAGCCGCGGAAAAATTCGGAGCATCAAAAGCCAAATGAAACTCACCATCATCGGCACGGGCTATGTCGGCCTGGTCACCGGGGCGTGTTTTGCGGAAGTGGGCCACCAGGTCGTCTGCGTGGACAACAACGTGGAAAAAGTAAAGCTGCTGCGGCGCGGCGGCATCCCCATTTACGAGCCGGGGCTGGAAGAGCTGGTCAAAAACAACGTGGCGGCGGGAAGGCTGACCTTCACGGACAGCACGCGCGAGGGTGTCGAAAAATCCGACGTGGTGTTTATCGCGGTGCCCACCCCGCCGCAGGCCGATGGTTCGGTGGACTTGAGCTTTATCGAGCTGGTGGCCCGTGAAATCGCCGCCGCGATGAACAGCTGTAAAATCATCGTGGACAAAAGCACCGTGCCGGTGCGCACGGGCGACAAGGTGGCCGAAACGATCAAGCGCTACAACAAGGCGCAGGTGGATTGCGACGTGGTGAGCAACCCGGAGTTCCTCCGCGAAGGCTTTGCCGTGGAGGACTTGATGAAGCCCGACCGCATCGTGATCGGCGTGCGCTCGCAACGGCCGGTGGCGGCGATGAGGGAGATTTACGCGCCGTTTCACGCGCCGATCATCGTGACGGACATCAATTCGGCCGAGCTGATCAAGCACGCCGCCAACTCCTTCCTCGCGCTGAAGATTTCCTACATCAACGCGGTGTCGGTCCTCTGCGAGGCCTCGGGCGCCAACGTGCAGGAGGTGGCCAACGGCATGGGGATGGACGCGCGGATCGGGCGGCGGTTCCTGGATGCCTCGCTGGGTTTTGGCGGCAGTTGTTTTCCCAAGGACCTCAGCGCGTTCATCAAAATCTCCGAGCAGCTCGGCTACGATTTCGCGTTGCTCAAGGAAGTCCAGCGCATCAACGCCCAGCAGATGGACCGCTTCGTCAAAAAAATCAGCGACACGCTCTGGGTGCTCAAAGACAAAAAAATCGGCGTGCTCGGCCTGGCCTTCAAACAGAACACCGACGACGTCCGGATGTCGCCGGCCATCGAGCTGTGCCAGCGGTTGCAGAAGGAAGGGGCGGTCCTGCGCGTCCACGACCCCAAGGCGATGGACAAGGCGAAGGAGGTGTTGCAGAACGTCACTTATGTCGGCGATATGAACGAAGTGGCCGAAGGCTGCGATGCGCTGGTGGTGGCCACCGAGTGGCCGGAGTTCAAGAAGCTGGACCTGGAGCGCGCGCGCAAGGCGCTGTCGCACCCGATCCTGTTTGACGGCCGCAACCTGTTTGACCCGCAGGAAATGGAGCGGCTGGGGTTCATTTACAAGGGGATTGGCAGATGAGTTTTTAGTTCTTAGTTTTCAATTTTGAGTTGAGATGAGCGAAGGTGCTGACAGTTCGAATTCTTCCGGAACTAAAAACTTAAAACTTAAAACTAAAAACTGGATTGAAGTTTCCGCCGGCCTGGTATTTCACGGAGGCAAGCTCCTCATCACGCAGCGCCGGCAACAGGA
This sequence comes from uncultured Verrucomicrobiota bacterium, assembly GCA_964539075.1. Classification (GTDB taxonomy): domain Bacteria; phylum Verrucomicrobiota; class Verrucomicrobiia; order Limisphaerales; family CAZIFU01; genus CAZIFU01. Next base: position 4,685 of record CAZIFU010000050.1, read on the forward strand.
CCACCTCGGCGGTTTGTGGGAGTTCCCCGGCGGCAAACGCGAGGCGCACGAGACGTTCGAGCAATGCCTGGTGCGCGAACTGCGCGAGGAACTGGGCATCGAAGTCATCGTTCAGGAATTACTGGAGACCCTCTCCCACGATTATCCCGGACAATCCGTCCACCTGGAATTCTTCCGCTGCGTCTGGGTGCGCGGCGAACCCCGGGCGCTCGGCTGCCATGCGTTCGCCTGGGTGAGCGCCGACCAATTGGCCGGATACGAGTTTCCCGCCGCGGATGCGCGCCTGTTGGAAGAACTGCGGCAGTCGCCGGATTGGTGGCGAGACTAAATTTTCCCGTAGAACTCTTCGACGACCTGGCGGAAGGTGTTTTCGCCCACGTTGACGATGCGGATTTCGCGTTGGGCATTTTCCACCGAATCGCTGGCGTGCGCGGCGTTGACCATGATGGTCTGGCCGAACTCGCGGCGGATGGAGCCGGGGGGGGCCTTGGAAGGATCGGTCGGCCCCAGCACGTCGCGGATTTTGAGGACGGCTTCAACGCCTTCATAAACCAGCGCGATGCACTTCTCGGTGCCGGGCTGCCGTTTCATTTGTTCATCGCATTCGGCGGACCGGCGGCCGGACATGAACCGGACGATGTTGTCAAACTGGCTGTCGCCGTAAAGCGGGCCGAGAATTTCGCCCAGTTGGGCCTGGTCGGCCGGCGGGATGTTGAAATCGAATTCCTTTTCCAGGGTGGCCTTGGCCCGGGCGGCGACGATGTCCTTGAGTTTGGCGCGCAGCATGTCCTTCACTGGCGCGTAAAATTCGATCGCCTGGGCGACGCTCATCCGGTGGACTTTGATCCCCACGATGAAGAGGCCGGTGCGCGAAAAGAAGTCAATGACGTTGCCGGGCCGCCCGGTGGGAAAACGGAAATTGTCCGGCTTGATGAGCACCAGGGTGCGTTGCGGTTTTTCATCGGAACCGTAGGCGATCGAGTTTTCGAGCAGGCCGCCGTCCACGTCCGAGTAGCGCGCCCAGAGTTTCAGTTTGAGTTCAGCCTCTTCGACGTTGGGCGCCGCGAGCACGGCGGGTTCGAAGTAGCGCACCTGGTCCTGCTCGTCAAGAATCAGGTCGCCGTAGGTGTCGCGGATGGTTTCGCCGCCGCGCCGGTTGGGGCTGATATTGCCGACGACGGAACGGGTTTTGCGCACGGCGTCCTCGCCCCGGAACAGGAGCACCATGAGCCGGCGGCGGCGTTGGGTCTTGGGATCGGGGGCGAAGTTTTGCAGGATGTAATCGCGGATCAATTCCTGAATCCGGCGGTCTTGCGGGTCATTGGCGGAAATGATGTTTTCGGAATACTGGCGCACCAGTTCCTGGTTGGGCGCGAACATGCGGGCGGCCTCCAGTTCCAGGCCGGTGCGGGTAATCAGGCGGGCCAGAATGCCGCCGGTGCGGGACTTGTGCAGCGAATACGGCGTGATGATGACGTAGGCGAGTTGCTGGGCCATGGCGTTAAATCAAACGGGAGTGCCGGGAGGATTCGCCGATTGCTTGGGAACCGCCTTGCCCCCGAGGATTTTGAACATCACCACCCCGCAGGTGGGGCATCTGCCCTTGATGGCTCGGCGGCCGTTTTTCATCACCTCTTCCACCGCGTCGGCGATCTCTTTTTTGGCTTTGCACTTAACGCAATATCCTTCGGGCATAAATTCCTTCCGAAAACGCTTCCGGCGCCTTTGCTCGTCTGAATAGCTTACGGGCCGCTCAATGGCAGCGTCAACTGGGAAAACCTCCCTGGAAGTGTCGCGGGTTTACGTGTCTAACAGATTGATAACCAAAATCTTTTGACTTGAATCCGACGTGGCGTTCCGACCCCGCGCGGAGACCAATCCCTAGGGCTGGGAGCAAGCTCTCAAGCCTTTTGGGCCAGTTGGCGCAGGGCGTTTTTAAGGATTTTCCCGGTTGGATTGCGCGGCAGGGCGGGCAGGACCACGATTTGTCTGGGCACTTTGTAGTCCGCCAGTTTTTCGCGTACGAAATGTCGCAGGGCGTTCTCGTCGAGCGCCACCCCCTCGTTGACGGAGACAAACGCGGCGGGGGACTCGCCCCGGCGCGGATCGGGCAGCCCGATGACGGCGACTTCCTTGATGCCCGGAAACTTGTAAATCACTTCTTCAATCTCGCGCGGATAAACATTGATGCCGTTGACCAGCAGCATGTCCTTTTTGCGGTCGGTGATGTAGTAGTAGCCGTCCGCGTCGCGGTGGCCGACATCGCCGGTATAAAGCCAGCCCCCCCGCAACACCTGGGCGGTTTCCTCCGGCTGGTTCCAGTAGCCTTGCATCACGTTGCCGCCGCGGATGCAGATTTCACCCGTTTCGCCCGCCGGCAACTCCCCGCCCGCGTCGTTGCGAATGCTCATCTGCACGTTGGGGACCGGCACGCCGACCGAACCGGCCTTGGTCGGGCCGTGAATCGGGTTGACGGATGCGACCGGGCTGCTTTCGGTGGGGCCGTAACCCTCGATGAGCGGAGTGGGAAACTTCGCGTCGAACTCCCGCAGCACCTCCACCGGCAAGGGCGCGCCCCCGCTGATGCACAGGCGCACCGGCCACTTCGGCGGCACGGGCGCCTGCGCCAGCGTGCGCCAAAACTGCGGCACCGCCGGCAGAATCGTCCCCTCGCGCCGGAGGATTTCCTCCAGGACGTGCTTGAGCGGGTGCAGCGATTTAAGCAGCACGATGGACGCGCCCGCCAGCAACGGCAACAACGTGCCCACCGTGAACATGAAGCTGTGGAACTGCGGCAAAAGGACCACCATGCGGTCGGCCGGGGTGACTTCCAGCATGCTCAGGCAACTGGCCACGTTGTGCAGGAAGTTGCCGTGCGTGAGCATCGCTCCCTTGGGATGGCCCGTGGTGCCGGAGGTGTAAAGCAGGGCCGCCAGATCGGCTTCCGCCCGTTCCACCGGGGCGAAGTCCGCGCCGGATGTCCCGGTCGGAAAATCTTCGATCAGGAGGAAACGCAGCCCGGACCGGCCCGCGGTCAACTTTTCCCGGGCTTCGGCCAGACCCGCCTCGGAAATCACCACGCTCGCGCCGGAATCCTGCAACAGATAAGCCACTTCATCCGGCTTTAGGAAATGGTTGATCATCACCAACACGCCGCCGGCCTGCCAGATGCCGAAGAGCGTGCTGACAAATTCCGGGCTGTTCTTCAGCCAGACCCCCACGCGGTCGCCGGGCTGAACGCCGAACTCGCGTTGCAAGCGCGCCGCCACCCGGCGCGCCTGGTCGGACAACCGGGCAAACGAATATTCGGCCTCACCCCAATAAATGGCGGTCTTGGTCGGATGTTTGTCCGCGATGGCGGTGAAGGCGGTGGCCAGATTCATGGGAGCGCGTGGTGTCGTCGCCGGGATTGAAAGCCTTCCCCCATTGGCCCGTCAAGTGTTTGCGCCGGGGCGGAAGGATTTGCTGCGGCTCGCCTGGCGCCCGCCGCAGGACCTTCAACCTTTCGTCGTGTGATGCCGGCTCACCTTGGCCAATCGTTGCTCCCACTCCGCCTTGTGCGCCAGCGGGTCGGCGTCTGTGCCCCAGAGTTTTTTCACCATCTCGCGCTGCGGCACGAAGGGGCACTTGGCCTTGGGACGCTGGTGCGCGCCGTCCATTTTCCGCAGTGCCAGTTGCGCGCCGGTCATCAACGCGGGCTGGTCGGGCCGGCTGAACTGCGCGTTCAACTGGTGCGCCGCCTCATCCAGCGCGCCCCAGCGTTCGGCGCGCGTTGTGCCCCAGAGTGTCGGCTGCGTGTCCAGCCGCGAGAGATTCCCGAAGGCGATGCGGATTTGCCGCACCGGCTTGCACTCGCCGCTCATCATCCCGCGGAAAATCTCCTCCAACACGGCGTTGATGACCGAGTTCTGGAACTGCGGGTGCGTGAACCGATGGCCGCCGCCCGTCTCGCTGAAATCATGGAAACGAATCGTCAGCCCCACTTCCCGCGCCTGCAATTGCTCACGCCGCAACTGGCCCACCAGCCGCGTCGCCTCGCTCAACGTGAAGGTCAGTGCCGCCTCGTAATCCGGCTCGTCATACGGAAGCGTTGTGCTGCTGGAAATCGTCGTGCGGTCCTTGACCGCCAGCACCAGCGGCTCGTTCCAGCGGCCGTTGGCGAAGAGCCACAGTTGCTGCCCCCAGATGCCGAACTTTTGCTTGAGCAACATCGAAGGCAATTTCGCCACATCGCCGAACGTCTTCACCCCCAGCCCGGCCAGCGTCCGCTCGCGTCGCGCGGCGATGCCGGACAACTCGCGCAGCGGACGGTCTTTGAGAAATTCCTTCTCCTGCCCGGCCGGGATTTCCAGGTAACCCGGCTTCGCGGCGTCGGTCGCCAGTTTCGCCAGCCGCGCCGAATTCGCCAGCCCGCCCGACACCGGCAGCCGCAGCTCGCGCCGGATGCGATCGCCGATCGCCTTCACGTAATCCAGCGGCGTCGTGTGCCGCCAGACGTGGCGGTCCATCGTGGTGAAGTCGAGAAAACCCTCGTCAATCGAGATGGGCACCAGCGTGGGCGCATACTCCTCCAGCACGCGGAACATCTCCTGCGAAAGCCGGCGATACTCGTCGTAATGCGGCCGGCACAGCACGCCGTGCGGACACCGCCGCTTCGCCTCGAAGCACGCCATGCCGTTTTCGATGCCGGATTTTTTGGCGGCGTGGTTGGCGGCGATGACGATGCCGTCGCCGCGCCGGCCGCCGCCCACCCAGACGGGCCGGCCCGCCAGTTGCGGATTCAAGGCCACTTCGCAACTGGCGAAGAAGCTGTCGCCGTCCATGTGCAGGATGCGGTTGGTGCGGCTCATGCGCGTCCGCCAATTTAGCGCGAACCGAGGCGCCAACAAGAAACAAAGTTCAGAATAGTTGCGACGGTGGGACGGTATTTGTCTGAGTCCTCCCGTCATGGCCACAGGTCGAAATTGGGGTTAAGATGGCTTTGCTGTGAATACCAAAGACCTTCTTCGCCTTGGTGTGCCGCTGGGTGAAGCGACGCGGCGGGCGACGGATTTTATTTCCAGGTTCATCCTCGGCGGCGGTGACAAAGCGCGCTTGCGCGAGGAAGTCGAAGCCATCGTGCGCGCTCCGGCGGCGTTCGCCGACGACCCGTTGCGCGGCGAGTTTGCGAAAGCGTTGCTGGCCGCACCGCCGCCGCCGCGCGCCCAGCCAGTGAAATATCGGCAGTGGGGCGAGGGACTGGAGCACGAGGCAGTGATGCAGATGGAACGGGCGTGTCTGCTGCCGGTGGCTGTGGCGGGCGCGCTCATGCCCGACGCGCACGTGGGCTACGGCCTGCCCATCGGCGGCGTGCTCGCCACGGATAACGCGGTCATTCCCTACGCGGTCGGCGTGGACATCGCCTGCCGCATGAAGATGACGGTGCTCGACCTCCCGTTGCGCGACCTCGAACGCAAACAGGACCGGCTCACGCGCGCCATCGAGACGGAGACGCGCTTCGGCGTGGGCGCCTCCTTCAAAGAACGCCGCGAGCACGAGGTGTTGGACGCCAATTGGTCCGTCAGCCCGGTCACGAAACAGAACCAGGACCGCGCCTGGGCGCAACTCGGCACCAGCGGCAGCGGCAATCATTTCGTCGAATTCGGCGTGTTCACGGTGAATGAGCCAATCAAGATCGTATCCGAAGCTGCAGCGGAGCGCGGGCGCTCTGGGTTCGGAGTCCCGCCTTCAGGCGGCTCGGGTGTGCAGCCGCCTGAAGGCGGGACTCCGAACCTCCGGGAACTCTTGCCGGGCGAATACGTGGCGTTGCTCAGTCACAGCGGCAGTCGCGGCACGGGCGCGGCGGTGTGCGACCATTACAGCAAGATCGCCTTCAGCCAGTTTCCCGCGTTGCCGGGCGAACTGAAACGTCTTGCCTGGCTTTCACTCGACTCGGCGGAAGGCCAGGAATACTGGGCGGCGATGGAGTTGATGGGCCGTTACGCCGCCGCGAACCACGCGTGCATCCACCGGCACATCGCCGCGAACCTCGGTGCGCAGGTGTTGCTCGACATCGAAAACCACCACAACTTCGCCTGGAAGGAGCGGCACATGGTCAACGGCGTCGAGCGCGAGGTCATCGTGCATCGCAAGGGCGCGACGCCGGCGGGCGCGGGCGTGCTGGGCATCATCCCCGGCTCGATGGCGTCGCCGGGTTTTGTCGTGTGCGGCAAGGGCAATCCGGAGTCGCTCAATTCCGCGGCGCACGGCGCGGGCCGCGTGATGAGTCGCACGCAAGCCATGAAGACGTTCGATTGGAAGAGCGTGAATCGTCTCTTGAAGGAACGCGGCATCACCCTCCTCTCCGCCGGCCTCGATGAAGTCCCGATGGCCTATAAGGACATCCATCAGGTCATGGCCGCGCAATCCGACCTCGTGGAAGTGCTTGGCCGCTTCGATCCCAGGCTGGTAAAGATGGCGCCGCACGGCGAGCGGCCGGAGGATTAGCGGTTTGGAGTTCAGCCTTCAGGCTGTCCGGCTCCGGGGCACGCTGAAGCGTGGACTCCAAACGGCACATTCCGAATTCCCCATTGTTCAAAACCACCACACACCGGTGGCAGCAGACCGCCAGATTTTGCATGAATTCAGCCGCGGGCGGGTTACCATGTTGAGCCGATGCACCGTTTCCAGTTTCATCCCGCCGTCGCACGCTGGTTCGAGCAAAAATTCGGTTCCCCAACTGAACCGCAGCAGCGCGGCTGGCCGGCGATTCAATCCGGCGGGCACACGCTGATCGCCGCGCCCACCGGGTCGGGCAAAACGCTGGCGGCATTTCTGGCGGCGCTCGATCAATTGTTCCGCGAGGGGCTGGCGGGAAAACTTCCCGACGAGACGCGCGTGCTCTACGTCTCTCCGCTCAAGGCGTTGAGCAACGACATCCACAAAAACCTGGAGGAGCCGTTGTCGGGCATCCGCGCCGCGCTGCTGGCGGGCGAGGGCCGGCTGGTGGATGTGCGCGCGGCAGTGCGGACCGGCGACACGCCGGCGTCCAAGCGGCGGGCCATTGTCAAAAAGCCGCCCCACATTCTCGTCACGACGCCGGAGTCGTTCTATTTGCTGCTCACGTCGCAGTCCGGCCGCGGGCTGCTGGCCACGGTGCGCACGTTGATTATTGATGAAATCCACGCGGTGGTCGGCAACCGGCGTGGCTCGCACCTGGCCTTGAGCATGGAACGGCTGGCGGCGCTGGTGCGGGCGCCCTTGCAACGCATCGGCCTCTCCGCGACGCAGAAACCGATCGAAGAAGTGGCAAGGTTTCTCGTCGGTAGTTGTCACCGGATTGAAGTGAACCCGGACCAAACCCTCACCCCGGCCCTCTCCCTTTCCGAAAGGGAGAGGGAGAATCGTCCGCCGGCTTTCCACCAATCAGCGTGTGTCGAGCAGGCCGGGTCGCCACAGTTTCTTCTCCCTCTCCCCCTCCGAGGGGGAGAGGGCCGGGGTGAGGGGGCCGACTCGCAGTATGCATCCTCACGCGAAGATACATCACCCGGAGCTTCCTGTGTCATCATTGACACCGGTCATTCGCGTGCGATGGACCTGGCCATCGAACTCCCGGGCTCGCCGCTGGAAGCCGTGATGTCGAACGAAGTCTGGGCCGAGGTGTATCTTCGGCTCGCCGAGTTGATCGAGGCGCACCGGACCACGCTCGTTTTCGTCAACACGCGGCGATTGGCCGAGCGCGTGACGCATCAACTCAGCGAGCGGCTCGGCCCGGACCAGATCACCTCGCACCACGGCAGTCTTTCGGCGAAGCTGCGGCTCGACGCCGAAAACCGTTTGAAGCGCGGCGAACTCAAGGCCCTCGTCGCCACCGCCTCGCTGGAACTGGGCATTGACATCGGCTCAGTGGATCTGGTCTGCCAGCTTGGGCCGACGCGCTCGATCGCCACGTTTTTGCAACGGGTCGGCCGCGCGGAGCACCGCCGCGGTGGTCTGCCCAAGGGACGGTTGTTCCCCTTGAGCCGCGACGAACTGGTCGAGTGCGTGGCCACGCTCCGCAGCGTGCGCTGCGGCGAACTCGATTGCCTTCAAATCCCGGACAAACCCCTCGATCTTCTGGCGCAGCAGATCGTCGCCATCGCCGCGTGCGAAGACTGTGACGAGCAAAAGATGTTCGATCTGCTGCGTGGCGCCTATCCGTACCGCCATCTTACGCGCCAGGAATTCGACGGCGTGCTGCGCATGCTGGCGGAAGGTTTCAGCACCAAACGCGGCCGGCGCGGGGCGTTGATCCATCATGACGCGGTGAACCATCGCGTGCGCGGCCGTCGCGGCGCACGGCTGGTGGCGTTGACTTCCGGCGGCGCCATTCCCGACAACGCCGATTACCGCGTGGTGCTGGAGCCGGGCGAGACCTGTATCGGCACGGTCAACGAAGACTTCGCCATCGAGAGCATGGCGGGGGACATTTTCCAGCTCGGCAACGCGTCGTGGAGAATTCTCGGCGTGAACTCCGGCACGGTTCGCGTCGAAGACGCGCGCGGCCAGCCGCCGAGCATTCCGTTCTGGCTGGGCGAAGCGCCGGGGCGCTCGGCGGAATTATCGCAGGCCGTCTCGGATTTGCGTGTGGAAATGGAACGGCGCATCGCACCGGGCGCTGAGGAAAGTGGGCAGGTGGGAAAGTGGGCAGGCGGGAAATTGAGCGATGGCAGCCCTCTCCCACTTTCTCACCTGCCCACTTTCCCACCTGCGACAGGAAGACCACTAAACCTATCGGACTCCAACGTTGCCACCTGGCTCACGGCTGAAACCGGCCTCTCGTCGTCCGGCGCGCGGCAACTGGCGGACTATTTCTGCGCGGCCCACCAGGCGCTGGGCGTGATTCCGTCGCAGAAGAAGCTCGTGCTGGAACGGTTCTTCGACGAGTCAGGCGGGATGCAACTCGTGGTCCACTCCCCGTTCGGCATCCGCGTCAACCGCGCCTGGGGCCTGGCGCTGCGCAAACGCTTTTGCCGCTCGTTCAACTTCGAGTTGCAGGCCGCCGCCACCGACGAGGCGATCGTGCTTTCGCTCGGCACGCAGCATTCGTTTCCGCTCGATGAAGTATTCCGCTACCTGAACAGCAAAACCGTGCGCGATCTGCTCGTGCAGGCGTTGCTCGACGCGCCGATGTTTCCGATCCGCTGGCGCTGGAACGCGACGCGCGCCCTGGCCCTGCCGCGCTGGCGCGGCGGCCGCAAAATCCCCGCGCCGTTGCAGCGGATGGAATCCGAAAACCTGCTCGCCAGCGTGTTCCCCGATCAGCTTGCCTGCCTGGAAAATATCGCGGGCGACCGCGAAATTCCCGATCATCCACTGGTCTTTCAGACCATCGAAGACTGTCTGCGGGAGGCGATGGACATTGACGGGCTGATCGGAGTGCTCCGGCAGATCGAGAGCGGCGCCGTGCAGTGCCTCGCCCGCGATCTGCCGGAACCCTCGCCGCTGGCGCACGAGATTCTCAACGCCCGGCCGTACGCGTTCCTCGACAACGCACCGCTGGAGGAGCGGCGCACGCGGGCGGTTTACACGCGGCGCGCCGGCGAATCCTCCGCCACGGAGGGCCTCGGCGTTCTCGACACCGCGGCCATCGAGAAAGTCTGCGAGGAGGCGTGGCCGCGTGCGGTGAACGCGGACGAACTGCACGAGGCGCTGCTGCTGCTCGGCGTGATGACGGCAGAGGAAACCACCCGCTCGACGACGGATTCCTCCGCGTTGCTCGATTCGCTGGTCGCGGAAAAACGGGCGGGGCAGCTCACCAGCGACCGGACATTCTGGGTCGCCGCCGAACGGCTGCCGATGGTCCGGGCGGTTTATCCCGGAGGCGAAGTCCAGCCGCCATTGGCCGCGCCCGAATCCGAATTGAAACGAAGCTGGGAACGCGCCGACGCGCTGCGCGAACTGGTGCGCGGGCGGATGGAAGTCGTGGGGCCGGTCACGGCGGCGGCGCTGGCGGACTTCCTCCAATTGCCCCGGACGGAAATGGACGCCGCGTTGCTGGGCTTGGAGGCCGAGGGTTTCGTGTTGCGCGGGAAATTTCGTCCCGGCGCGCAGGAACTCGAATGGTGCGACCGGCGGTTGCTGGCGCGGATTCATCGGCTCACGATCCACCGGCTCCGGGCGGAGATTCAGCCGGTGTCGCTGGCGGAATTTCAACGCTTCCTGCTGGCGTGGCAGCGCGTGGACGCGGGGCATCGCGGCGAGGGACCGGCAGGCGTCGAAGCGGTGCTCGAACTGCTCGACGGCTACGAACTGCCGGCGGCGGCGTGGGAGCCGGAGGCGCTGGCGTCGCGCGTGAAGGAGTACACGCCGCAGTGGCTGGACCGGCTCTGCTTTACGGGGCGCATCGGCTGGGGCCGGTTGACCCCGCCGCAAAACCAGAAGGCGCGGGCGTTCGCGCCGCTGCGCTCCAGTCCGGTGTCGCTCTTCACGCGCGAAAATTTGCCGCACTGGCTGGAGCTTTCGGCCGCGCCGGCCAACGCTGAATTTTCACCAGACACGGAACTGGTTTTGCAAACGCTCGCACAGGCGGGTGCACTGTTCTTCAACGATCTCCTCCTGCGAACCCGGTTGCTGCCGTCGCGGGTGGAGCAGGCGTTGGGCGAACTGGCCGCACAAGGCTGGGTGACGGCGGACAGTTTTGAAGGGTTGCGCACGCTGTTGATCCCGTCGGAGAAACGCGCGCCGTTTGCGGATGTGGAGCGCCGGCGGCGGCACAAAACAGTGACGAGCATCGAATTCGCGGGGAGATGGTCGTTGCTGCGAACCGACGGGGCGTTTGGAGTTCCGGTTTCAGCCGGCCCGGGCAACGAACAATCTGGACGTTGGAAAAGTTCGAGCTCCCTGCCGGCTGAAGCCGGGACTCCAAACGAAGTGGCCATCGAGACATTCGCTCGAACTTTGCTGCGGCGTTACGGCGTGGTATTCCGCCGGCTGTTGGAGCGGGAGTCGCTGAAGGTTTCCTGGTTTGAACTGGGCCGCTGCTATCGGCGGCTGGAGGCGCGCGGGGAGATTCGCGGCGGGCATTTTGTCAGCGGGGTGAGCGGGGAACAATTCGCGTTGCCGGAAGCCATCGGGTTGCTGCGGGCGTTGCGCAAGACGGCCCGGAAGGGTGAACTGGTGGCGATCAGCGGTGCCGACCCGTTGAACCTCGCGGGCATCCTCACGCCCGGCCCGCGCGTCACGGCCATCGCGGTGAACCGCCTGCTGTTGCGCGACGGGGTGCCGATCGCCGCGCTGGAGGCGGGACAGATCCTCAAGCTGGATGCCGCTGCCACGGAAGCCGACCGGGTCATCGAACACGCGCTCAGAGTGGGCGGTCTTCCGGTCGCGCTGCGGCCTTACTACGCCTAGCCCCGATGCCCGACTTGCTGCCCAACGAGCTGGCCACAATTCTGGCCGAGACGCCGGAGTTGAAACATTCCTATCTGGTCGGTGGCTGCGTGCGGGATTGGCTGCTGGGAATGCCGAACAAGGATTTCGATGTGGAAGTGTTTGGCGCCGGCTACGAGCAACTGGCGGCGGCGCTGTCGCGTTGGGGCCGGATCGATCTCGTCGGGCGCTCCTTCGGCGTGCTCAAGCTGGCCACACGCAGCGGGTCCGTTTTCGATTTCAGCGTTCCGCGACGGGACTCCAAGGTCGGTCCCGGCCACAAGGGTTTTGCCATCGCGTTCGACCCGGCCATCACGCCGCACGAGGCGGCAGCGCGGCGGGATTTCACCATCAACGCGCTGATGTTCGATCCGCGGCAAGGCGAGGTGCTGGATTTTTTCAGCGGACAGGAGGATTTGAAGCAGCGCGTGCTGCGGCACACGAGCGGGGCATTTGTCGAGGACCCGCTGCGGGCGTTGCGCGGGATGCAGTTCGCGGCGCGGTTTGATCTGCAGGCGGCGCCGGAAACGGTCACGCTGTGCCGGTGCATGAAAGCCAGTTATCACGAGCTGGCGGTGGAGCGGGTGCGCGAGGAGTGGTTCAAGTGGGCGGAGAAAAGTGCAGCGCCGTCGCGCGGACTGAGGTTTCTGGCGGAAACGGAATGGCTCGAACATTTCCCGGAAATCAACGCGCTGCGCGGCACGCCGCAGGACCCAGAATGGCATCCGGAGGGCGACGTGTTCACGCACACGTGCTACTGCCTCGACGCGCTGGTGAAATTGCCGGGCTGGCAGACGGCGGACGCGGAATCGCGGATCGTCTATGCGCTGGCCGTGCTGGCGCACGATTTCGCCAAGCCGCAGACCACGCATGAAGCGATGAAAGAGGGCCGGCGGCGCATCGTTTCGCCAGGCCACGAGGAAGCCGGCGGGCCGCTCACCGAAAAGTTCCTCGACCGGATCAACGCGCCCCGCGCGATCCGCGAGCGCGTGCTGCCGCTGGTGGTCAATCACCTGGCGCACTTGCAGACGATCAGTGACCGCTCGGTGCGGCGGCTGGCGCGGCGGCTGGAGCCGGAGACCATTGACGGGCTGTGCCTGGTGATCACGGCGGACGCCTTTGGCCGTCCGCCCAAACCGGCGGTCGTGCCGGAGGGCGTGCGCGCGATCCAGGTTGCGGCGGCGACGCTGCAAGTGCGGGACAGCGCGCCGAAGCCGATTTTGCAGGGACGGCATCTGGTCGAACTCGGCGTGGAGCCGGACAAGGAATTGGGAATGATTTTGAAGGAAGCCTACGACGCGCAGCTTGAGGGAAAATTCTCCGATCTGCGCCAGGCCTGGCAATGGCTGGCAAGCCGCCAGGAAGACTTTAACCTGCCTGAAAAAGTCCGGGCGGCCGTGCGTGCACGCCTGGATCAATGAGCCGTGGGCCGGGCGCGAGGCTTCAGCATTTCAACGCGAGCCGATGAAGTGAGGCTGATTCGCACGCGGATCTCCGCTCATCTGCGTTGATAAACTTTTCTCCAAACGGACGACTTTACCTGGCCGGCAGGTCCTTGCGCGGGAACAGCGCGGACGGCTCGCCGATTTTGTGGCCGGCGGGCAAGCCGCCCCAGCGCGCGGCGGCCATTTTGTCCGGCGAACCCGACAGACCAAGCTGCGCGTAAATTTTTGTCGCTGTGTCGGGCAGAAACGGCCAGAGCGAAACGGCCAACACACGGCAGGTTTCCGCCAGGTTGTAGAGGACTTCATCGAGGCGCCGGGCGTTGGCGTCGTCGCGCGCGAGTTTGAAGGGCGCGGTCTGGTCCACGTATTGGTTGGCGCGGTTGATGAGCGACCAGATGCTTTGCAGCGCGGCTTGAAGCTCATGGCGGCGCAGGTGCGCGATCGTTTCTTCGATCACGTTGGTCGCTTCCGGCGTCAGTTCATCGTGGCGCGGCGGCACGACGCCGTTGCGGTATCGCTTGAGCATCGCGAGCGAGCGGTTGATCAGGTTGCCCAGCCCGTTGGCCAGTTCGGCGGAGTAGCGCGCCCGGAACCCGGCGTCGGTCCAGTTGCCGTCGGGACCGATGTCGAGTTCACGGACGACATAAAAGCGGAAGGCATCGAGGCCCCACTCGTCAATCACAGCGAGCGGGTCCACGACGTTGCCGGTGCTCTTGCTCATCTTCTGGCCGTCCTTTTGCCACCAGCCGTGCACGAGAATTTGTTTTGGCAAGGGCAGCCCCATCGCTTTGAGCATGATGGGCCAATAAACGGCGTGAAATTTCAGGATGTCCTTGCCGATGACGTGGGCGTCGGCGGGCCACAAATTAAGCAGTGAATTTTGAGTATTGAATGTTGAGCCGTTCAACGCGGACAAAACGACTTCGTCGCCCAGCGCGGCGGGGACGCTGATGTAGTTGACCAGCGCGTCGAACCAGACGTAGGTGACGAAGTTGGGATCGAAGGGCACGGGAATGCCCCAGGTCAACCGGCTGGCCGGCCGCGTGACGCAAAGGTCCTCCAAGACGTTGTTTCTCAGGAAGCCCAGCACTTCGTTGCGGCGGACGGCGGGGTGAATAAAATCCGGATGCGTTTCAATATGCTCAATCAGCCAGCCCTGGTGCGCCTTGAGTTTGAAATAGTAATTGTCCTCGGACAGTTCACCCACGTCGCCATAGACGGGATCGAAGGTGCCGTCGGGCCGGCGGTCTTTCTCGGTGAGGAACGTTTCTTCCTTGGTGGAGTAATAGCCCTGGTAGGTCGCTTTGTAGAAATGACCGGCCTGGTGGAGGCTGGTCAAAATGGCCTGGACCACCTTTTTGTGGCGGGGGTCGGTCGTGCGGATGAAATCGTCGTGGGTAAGCTTCAATTTTCCTGCGAAGGCCTGCCAGACGGCCGCCAATTCGTCGCAGAATGCTTGCGAGTCTTTCCGTTCCGCCGCGGCGGTTTGCTGGACTTTCTGGCCGTGTTCGTCCAGGCCGGTCAGGAAAAACACTTCCTCGCCGAGACTGCGCCGGGCGCGGGCGATGACGTCGGTGATGATTTTCTCGTAAGCATGGCCGAGATGCGGCTGGCCGTTGACGTAATCAATGGCGGTCGTGATGAAGAAGCGCTTCGTCATGCGGCGCGGAGTGTGTCGGATGGCAGGCCTGTTGGCAATCGCGGCCTCCGACTCTACTTGCCGGGGCTTTTGGATTTCAACTCCTTGACGCGCGTCCGGACCAACGCGGTTTCTTCGCCGGCGGCCGGCGCGTATTTCAAATACAACTCGTAGTTCGCCAGCGCCGCCGGGGTGTTGGTGCGGCGCCAGGCGATTTCACCGAGGCCGTAATAAACCGGGAAAAGGTTCGGTAACAACACGCGCAATGCTTCATAATCCTGTTGGGCGGCGTCGAGCTGCCCGCTTTGCAGGTGGGCGATGGCGCGGTTCATCAGCGCGGCGCGATTGTCCGGTTGCAGTTTCAACACGCGGTCCAGCGGCTCGATGGCCGGCGCGTAGTCCTTGATCTGAATGTAGATGGCGCCCTTGTTCTGCAAGGCGCGCACGTTGTCGGGCACGAGCTGCAACTGCTGGTCGAGCGTGGTCAGCGCGTTGGTGTATTGGCCGGAGAGCAGATAAATCTGCGCCAACGTCTCCAACAGGCCGGGGTCCTGCGGATATCGCGGCACGGCCTGTTTCAACAATTGTTCCGCCGTGGAAACATTTTGCTTGCGGAAATTCGCCCAGGCTTCCAGCCGGATCAATTCCGTCTGGTTGGTGATGTTCAGCGGGCGGCGGTCTTGCTGGGCGCGAGTCTCGGCGATGAGCGTCAGCGCCGGGTCGGGCCACTGGCCTTGCAGGTAGGCGTTGATCAGCAGGAGCCGGACCTCGAGGTTGTCGGGGTTGAGCTGTTGGACGCGGAGGAACTGGTTGATAGCCTGGCGGTATTGGAGGTTCTGGGCGAAGACCAGCCCCAGCCGGTAGCAACAATCCGGATCATCCACCGGCCCGTTCATGCCGAGCAGGGCGTCCCAGGAACGGAACCGCCCGAACTTTTCGTCCAGTGACTCGCCCGGTTTGAGCGTGATCGGGCGGCCCGCTTGCAGGAGTTGGTTGAACTCCTGGCTGATCTGGGCGCTGCGGTTCTCCGGGTTGAGTTGGAGCGCACGGGAGAAGGCCCGGGCGGCGTCGGGAAGGCGCCCGTTTTTTTGCAGCTCCACGCCCCAGTAATCCAGCGCCCGCGAATAATGCCGGCCTGCCACCAGCGCGGCGGGGATTTTTTTCGCCCCCAGCCGGTTCACTTCCGCCAGGCGCGGTTCGAGTTGCTGCCAGAACGCGAGGTTTTCCTCAATGAGCGGCGGCGCCAGCGGGGGCTGCGCGATGGCATTCGTGGGGTAGGGCACAAAGCGGTAAACCAGCCCGTGCGGTTCCAGGAGGAGGTTTTCAAAGTAATAGCCGAAGCTCGGCTCCAGGTAATACACGTCGTTGCTTCGCGCCAGATGGTTCATCAATTGCACAAGCGTGAACACATCAATCGGGTCGG
>CAZIFU010000051.1:0-32122 GCA_964539075.1 uncultured Verrucomicrobiota bacterium
TGGCCACGCCGGCGAACGCGAACGCGCCGCGCTCCGCCAGCCACTCCGGTTTGACGCCCAGCAGCCGCGGTTTCTGCGCCCGGTTCAAATTCAGGCAGCTCGCGTCATCCCCATCGCGCACCCGAAACGGGACGACCGCCACGCCCTTCATTGCGGACTCGTCCAGGCCAAAGAAATCCCGCCCGGCCTTCGTGTTCAAATCCTGATGCACCGGCAACGTGGACTCCCCGATCAATGCAAAGCCGCCCGTGCCGGAATTTCGCCGCGTCGCATTCTCGTTTTCGTCCAGCCGGAACGCGCCGATGGAAACGATGAGAAAGCTGCCGCACGCCAGCATCGCCACGGTGGCCAGGCTGCGCTGGCGCCGCCGCGTTGCGTTGCGCACTCCCATGCCGGACAACGTCAGCCGAAACGTGGCAGCCGGCGTCAGGAAGCTCTGACTTTCCTTCGACGAAGGGTGGGCTTCCTCACGGCGGCTGCCACGAGTTCCGGACGTGGCGAATTCGAGCCGCGAGAGCAAGGCCGCCGTGGCCGCCAGCGTCGCGATGAGCATCAACGCGCCCGCGCCGAAGAACAACTCCGCTGCCGCGGTGTCTCCCTTCGCCAACGCCCAGCCCACCAGACCCAACCCGGCGAGCGCGCTGCCCAGTGCGACCTGGCCTGCCCGCGTCCGCAACAATGTAGTCCAGGCGTCTCGCCTGTCCCTGGGTGTGGGCGGGGCAGAGGAAAGACGAGACGCCTGGGCTACGTTTTCCCCGGCGAGCAGTTCATAAGGTGGCTGACGCGCCTGCCGGCGTAGCGCAAACCAGATGGTGACGAGCGCAACGAGGACGCCAGCCACGACCCCGAGGGCGAGCGTTTCCGGTGTTGCGTGGAATTGCAGCGATGACGTGCCCACGGCGTCGCGCCAGATCGTCGTCAACCCGTGCAGCATCGCGCGCGCATACCCGATCGCGCCAAACGTGCCGGCCACGCCGCCCAACAAGGCCAGCGCGCCGCCTTCAAGGAGCAGGAGGCGTCGCACTTGCCTGGGCGTGAAGCCCAGTGCCAGCAGCGTGCCGACTTCCACGGCGCGTTGTTCGATCCCGAATTGAAAGAGCAGCGCCATCAGCAGCAGCGCCGCGACAATCAGAAAAAAGCTGAAGCCCAGGAACAGCCCGCCGAAGTCCTGCGCCTGGTCCGCCGCCGCCAGCGCCTGCTCGCGCACCGGTTCGAAATGCAGGCCGAGGGACGCGGGGTCGAGGTGGGCGAGAATTTTCTTTTCGAGCATGACGCGGTAGGCTTCCACCGTTTGGAGTTCCGGCTTCAGCCGGTCGGGCGACGCAGCTTGACCACGCCCGACCGCCTGAAGGCGGGACTCCGAACCCGGAATCGGAAATCGCACGGCCGTGGCGACGCCGAAGCGGTTGCTCCACATTTTTTCGCCCGCGCTGAGCGTGACGAATGCTTTGGGCGTGCCGCGCCAGTCCTTCCAATACTTCTCGTCCTGCGGGCGGATGCGCTTCATGTCAATCGGCAGGCTGCCGTCCCAGTCGCGCGTGCTCTCGGCCTTGGCCACGCCAGGAAAGTCTGGCATCAATTCGCGGTCGGCGTAGGGCAGCGTCATCGGCACGATGGCGCGGACGCGGAAACTGTTCGTGCGCTCCTCCAGCGCGCGGCCCAGGCCGACGACGAAGTAGCGCAGGCTCAAAGCATCGCCCGGTTGCGCGCGCAAATCGTCGGCGAGCCATTGGTTGATAAGGATTTCGTCGTCGCGCATCTCCGCGGGCACGACCGGCGGGTCCATCGCCGTGACCATCGAATACGGCGTCACCCGCTCGCCGGCGCGCAATTCATTCACGAAGTAAGTGAGAAGCGACGTGGTGTTCGTCGCCGCTTTGCGCGCGGCCTCGACCACCGGCGGATCGAGGAAAACGCGGCTGATGCGAAGTTCCAACCCGCCCGTGCCGGGGAGTTCGCGCAGCTCGAGTTCGGCGTCGGCCAGTTGCCAGCGGCTGCTCATTTCGGCATCAGGTTGCGATGAACTGGTCGTATCTTCCACGTGGCCGATCAGCAGCAAATTGGCCCGGTTGGTGACCCCCAGTTGTTGCTGGAGTTGGCTCAACTGAACGAAAGCGTTGAATGGAGCAACTTGATTTGCTTGCAAGCTGAACCGGCCAAACTCTTCGTTGGAAACAACCCCACTGACTGTCAGGCGCAACGCGACAGAGTCGTCGCCTGTCGGCGCAAGCGGCGCGTCGCGCGACAGCCGCGCTGGTTTCGGCACGCGCAGCACGATGCTGTCGCCGGCTTTGATTTTTAGTTGCTCGGCAAGCGGACGGTTCAAGACCACGGCGTCATCAGGAATGTTCGCGAACGCTGGCGGTTGGTCGGCCTCTCTCCAGAAACGTTTGTCCACACCAAGCACGCGAACGTGATTTGCGCGGGCCGAGCCGTCGCTGAGGTTTGCAGTGCCGGGGAACTGCAAGACAGGCACGACACCGCCCACAAAAGCTTCCTTAAATTCCGTCGCCAGCTTGTCTCGGAACAAGCGGTCATTGGAAGCCAATGCCCACTCAATCCTTCCCAGCCGTGCCAGCGCCATCTCGCGCAGGCTCACCCGCACCGAATCGCCCACCAGCAGCGCGCCGATGAGCACCGTGCTGCCCACCGCCGCGCCCAGCAGCACGCCCAGGTGCGAGCGCGCGTGGAAACGCAGGCTGCGAATGATCAGGGTCCAGTGACTCATGGGAAATGACTAATGACGAAATCCGAATGACGAAAGAATTCCCAATGACGAATGTCGAATGAGCGTCCTGCCTTTCCTTCGTGCTTCGTGCTTCGTCATTCTTTCGTCATTCGTCATTGGTCATTCGTCATTTGACGCCACAAGCCTCCCGTCGCGCAGCTCCAGCACCCGGCCCAGCTTGTGCGCCAGGTCCAGCGCGTGGGTGACGACGATGAGCGTGACGTTTTCCTCGCGGTTCAGTTCGACCAAAAGCTGTCCGAGATTCAGCGCCGTGGCGCGGTCGAGCGAGCCGGTGGGTTCATCGGCGAGCAGGAGCTTGGGCTGGTTGATGAGCGCGCGCACCACGGCCGCCCGCTGGCGTTCGCCGCCGGAAAGCTGGCCGGGGCGGTGGCCGGCGCGGTCCTTCAATCCGACGCGGTCCAACAGCTTCCTTGCCCGCTCTGGCGCGCCGGCGCGCAAATCTTTGTCGTTCGCAGCCAAGGTCGGCACGAGCACGTTCTCCAGCACGGAACATTGCGGCAGCAGGTGGTGCGCTTGAAAGATGAAACCGATCTGGCGGTTGCGCACCGCTGCCAGGGCCACCTCGTCGAGCCGGGCCAGGTCCTGCCCGTCCAGAATGACCTGGCCGCTGGTGGGCCGGTCGAGCGTTCCAATGAGATTGAGCAGCGTGGTTTTGCCGGAGCCGGAAGGGCCGATGATGCCGACGGCTTCGCCGCGGCTGATCTCCAGATTCAGATCGCGCACAACTTGCAGCGGCTCCGCGCCGTCGGGCGACGCGAAGCACCGGGTGACATTTTTCAGTTGCAGCAATACGGGTGCGACGGACATGCCGGCCCATTAAACCGCATTTGAGGGCGGGACGGAAACAGGAAATCGCGAAAGGATTATACGCGGTTTGTTCACTCACCGCAGTTTCAATTCCAGGCAGATCACTTCGTCGTCCGCATCATCGTAATAGGGCGGGATGACTTGGAAGCCGAGGGATTGATAAAGCGCGCGGGCGGTTTTCATTTGGTCGAGGGTGTCCAGGCGGATGGTCCGATAGCCGATCTGGCGCGCCTCGGAAATGATGGCTTCAGTCAGCGCGCGGCCCAGTTTCTGCCCGCGAAAGGCCGGGCGCACGTAGAGCCGCTTCAGTTCGCCGACCCCCTCCTCGATTTCCCGCAGCGCCACCGAGCCAGCCGCTTGCCCATCGCTCAAGGCCAGCAACAGCCTGCCCGCGGGCGGACCGCAGTCACCTGGCAGGCCGGCAAGTTCCTTTTGAAAGTCTTCAAAGCAGATATGGAAGCTCAGCGACCGGGCGTACTCGGTAAGAATTTGGCGCGCCAGGTCGAGGTGCTCACGGGATTGGGCGCGGATTATTTGCATGACGGCTCCGACAGTTCGCCGCGCAGGACCGTGACCGCCTGGCCCCGCAGCAGCACGCGATCGCCCTGGACGCGAACGCCAATGATGCCGCCGCGCGCGGAGACCTGGGCGGCAGTGAAATTCGACCGGCCCAGCTTCGCCTGCCAATACGGGCCCAGACTGCAATGCGCGGAGCCGGTGACCGGATCCTCGTTGATGCCCAAAGCCGGTGCGAAGAAGCGCGAGACAAAATCAGTCGCCGACGAAACGGAACGGCTGGTGACGATGACGGCGCGGAGCGGGAGCTTTTGGAGCAGCGTGAAGTCGGGCTGGAGCATGCGGACGATTTTCTCGGAATCAAATTCCAACAGGTAATCTTGTCCGTGGCAACTGACCGCGCTCGGTGTGGCGCCGAGCGCTTCTACCAGACGGTCCGGCACGGTGGCCGGCGCGACCGGTTGGGCGGGAAAATCCATTTCGATCCAGTCCCCCTGGCGTTGCGCGGTGAGCACGCCGCTGCGGGTGTGGAACCGCGCGGTTTGATCGGGCTCCAGCGCGCCGGTTTCCCAGAGAATATGCGCGCTGGCCAGCGTGGCGTGACCGCACAGCGGCACTTCCACCGCCGGCGTGAACCAGCGCAACCGCCAGTCGTCGTCTTCCGGATGCAAAAAGGCGGTTTCGGACAAATTGATTTCGCGGGCGACGTTTTGCATCCAGACTTCGTCGTGCGGACCGGGCAAGAGGCACACGGCCGCCGGGTTGCCGGCAAACGGCCGGTCGGTGAAGGCGTCCACTTGATGAATCGTCAGCCCCATGTTTTTAATCCTCACTGTCGGCATAACTTTTTTGCGACGAATTGGCGTCCGGATTGGACACCGGCTTGAGCGACCGTTTCAGGTATTCGGCTTTTTCGAATCCAAACTTTTCGTAAAGTCCATGAGCATCGCGGGTGGCGAGGACCTGGCTGCGCGTCTGGAGTTCCGGATGGGCGATCACACACTCGACCATCCACGTGCCCAGGCCCTTGCCGCGATGGTCGGGATGGATGATGACGTCGCAAATCCAGGTAAAGGTGGCGTGGTCGGTGTTGGCACGCGCGAAGCCGACCTGTTGCGAGCCGTGGAAAAGGCCGAAGCTTACCGAATGTCGGACGGCCTGCTCCAAAACACTCTGGGGCCGGTCCGCCGCCCAATACGTGGTCGCCAGCAACCGGCCGATGACTTCGAGATCGAGCCGGCTTATGTCGTCGGTCAGCAGGTATTCGCCGCGGGCCCATCGCATGACGCCACCGTAAAAGTTTTCCGGCGGCAAGGCAGGCATTTTTGAACGTTTTAGAAGTGGTTTCATAAGGCCAACCTCGGTGGGGCGAGACTCCGTCGAGCCGATTCAATCCACGCCCGACACGGCTCGACGGAGTCTCGCCCCACCCTTTGAAACCACTTCTAGTCACAGTGACAGGGCGATGGCCACGAGGGCCGCGAAAGAAAACCCCAACACGATATAGGCCAGCGTCTCGGCCAGTGCTGCGCGCGCCAGTTCCCGTTCGAAGCGCCGCAACGATTGTGAACGGGCCGTCTCAAGAGCAATCATCTTGTCCATCCGGACCACCGCGCCGGGCGCTTCCCGTTCCGCCGGCCATTGAACCGGCACGCTCACCCCGGCCGGCACGGGCACAAACACTTTCCGGGGCGAAAAGGAAAAAGCCTGGAGCGGCGCGGAACCGGCGGTGGCCACGGGCCGCATGAGGGTTTCCGCGAGAGAGGTCGGGTGGAAGGCGGGGGCGGGCGTCTTTTTCATGACGCCAACCTAATCAACCGTCCTCGTTCAGCACAGATTCAGTGTGCTAAATTTTCAACCGTAACAGTTTTCGTTCTGTAAAAACTGTACTGGTCTTCTTTCACCGAAAGTGTGACTATGGGAAAAATGTTGACGGGGTAAGATTCGATCATGATAACCCAAGACCTGGCCGGGCACCTGGCGGCGCAACTGGAGCCGGACGGCACCCTCTACCAGCAGGTGGCCTTGCGCATCTCCGAACTCATCGAGCACGGCACCCTGCGATCCGGCGAACGGGTGCCGTCGGTCCGCAAATTCAGCGCGCAACAGGACGTGAGCATCGCCACGGTGATGCAGGCTTACCGGCTGTTGGAAAGCCGCGGCTTGATCGAGGCCCGGCCGCAGTCCGGTTACTACGTGCGCGCGCGCCGCTGGACGCTGCCGCCCGAACCGGAGATGACCCGGCCGGCAGCCAAGGCGACGTCCGTGAGCGTCGGTGACCTGGTCATGCGGGTCATCCAGGCGGTGCGCGATCCCGAATTGGTGAGCCTGGGCGCGGCGTGTCCCAACGCGCAGTTCATGCCGAGCAAACAGCTCCACCGCCTCATGGCGGCCATCGGGCGGCGTTCGCCCGACCTGGGCAACAGCTACAACATGCCGCCCGGCGTGCGGCCCTTGCGCGTGCAAATCGCCCGGCGCGCGCTGGAATCCGGTTGCACGCTTTCCCCGGACGACATCGTGACCACGTGCGGCGCGATGGAGGCGTTGAACCTTTGTTTGCGCGCCGTCGCCAAACCGGGCGACACCATCGCCATCGAATCGCCGGCCTACTTTGGCATCCTGCAAATCATCGAATCGCTCGGCATGCGGGCGTGCGAAATTCCGACGTATCCACGCGAGGGCATCTGCCTCGACGAACTGGCCAAGCGGCTCAAGTGCTGCCGCATCAAGGCCTGCGTGTTTTCGCTCAACTTCAGCAATCCGCTGGGCAGTTGCATGCCGGATGAAAAAAAGAAGCAACTGGTGGCGATGCTCGCCGCGCGTGAAATCCCGCTCATTGAAGACGACATTTACGGCGATCTGACCTTTGGCGCGGTGCGGCCCAAGACGGCCAAGGCGTTTGACCGAAAAGGGCTGGTGTTGTTGTGCGACTCTTTTTCCAAGACCATGGCGCCCGGCTATCGCGTGGGCTGGGCGGCGCCGGGACGCTTCCAGGCGCGGGTCGAGCATTTGAAATTTGTGAACACCGGCGCCACCGCGACGCTGCCGCAACTCGCAGTGGCGGAATTCCTCGCCAACGGCGGCTATGATCATCAGGTGCGGAAGGTGCGCCGGATTTACGCCGGGCAAATGCAGCAGATGACCCGCGCCATCGGCCGTTACTTCCCGGCCGGGACCAGGGTGACGCGCCCGGCGGGCGGCCACGTGCTCTGGGTCGAGTTGCCGGGAAAAGTGGATTCCCTCGAACTGTTCGAACAGGCGTTGGCGGCGAAAATCAGCATTGCGCCGGGACCGATTTTTTCAGCGACCCAAAAATTCCGCAATTTCATCCGGCTGAATTGCGCGCTGCTCTGGTCGGAGACGGTGGAGAACGCGCTGCTCAAGCTGGGGCAAATCACCGCGCGGATGAACTGAGGGAGGGAGGGCGGTGGCCGGCTGAGAGCGGCGTGGGTGATGCCGGGTGCAAGGTAAGGCTTGCAAATCAATGAACGGTGGTGTATTCACGACTTTTGATGAAACGCATTAGAATCATCGTCACGCTTTTACTGTTGGCGCTCTGGCTCCCGGCCACCAACCATTGCCGGCTCGAACAGATTTCGGTCCTCAGTTTCCTCGTCTGCTGCGATCGCGAGGAGGCGGCTCCGGGTCAGGGTAAGAATTGTGAGACAGACGGTTGCGCCCTGGTTGAGAACGGTTTTTACAAGTCGGATGATATTCAGGAAACACTGGTTGTTCCACCGTTGCTGGTTGGAGACTTCATCCCGACCTCCGTTGAAGACCTGCCCCAGCCCTCGACGGGCCTGTTTGATTTCTGCACCGTCGCGTCACTGGAGTTGTCGGTGACGTGGCAATTCTCCTGCCGCGCTGCCGCACCGCCGCGCGCGCCTTCGTTCGCTTCATAATAAAGTCCTCGTTCGGGGGCTTCTCTTCCAATCGTTCGGCGTGATTTCGCGCCGTTGTGTCCTTGCGTGATGTGGTGTTGTTCGTTTTGAACTCGGTTTTATGAAGCAGAACATTTTGAAATTTCATTGTTTGGCGACGGCATTGGCAGTCGCTGCAGTTGAGCCGTTGAATGCAGCGGATCCGGTGTCCGCGGCGACCGACTCATCAGCCCTCACGAATCAAGTGACGCTCGATGATTTGGTGAAGGAAGCACTGGAGAAGAATCCTGAACTCCGATTTTACGAAGCGGAGATTCAGGCCGCAAAGGCCGGACGCAAAGCCGCGGGCTTACTGGCCAACCCGGAATTGAGCGGCAGCGTGGGCAGCAAGACCGTGCGCGGCCCGGGCTTGAGCGCCGAGGGCGTCGCGTGGTCGGTGTCGGTCGTGCAACCGTTCGAGTGGCCGGGTCGCCTCGGGCTGCGGAAGGCGATCGCGAACCGCGACATTGAGCTGGCCGAACTTGGTTACGCGCGGTTCAAGGTGGCGCTGGCGGCGCGAGTCCGGACGCTGACCTACGGCTTGTTCGCCGCACAGGAGAAAGCGGCGGCGGCGCGCGAAGTCGCCGGGCGTTTCAAAGCGTTGCGGGAAGTCCTTGTTCAACGCGACCCGGCGGGGCTGACGCCATTGCTCGAAACGCGCGTCATTGAGGCGACCGAGTTGAACATGCAACGCAAAGCGAGCGAGGCGGCGGTCGCCACACAAGCGGCGTTGCTCGAATTGAACCAACTCCGCGGGGTCGCGCCCGACGCGCGCCTCTCCGTGGAGCAGACCCAACTCACGTTCCGTCCGGCCGAGCCTATGGAGACGCTGCTTGGCTTGGCGCGAACGAATAATTTCGAGTTGCGGGTGCGGGCCATCGAACTGGCGCAGCAGGGATTCCGCGTGTCACTGGCAAAGAACGAACGTTTCCCGGCTCTTTCCATTGGTCCGACAATCTCCGAAGAGAACGCGGGCGACCGCGAGCGCATCATCGGCATGGGCGTGTCGCTGCCTCTGCCGCTTTGGAATCGAAACAGTGCGAACATCGAGGCGGCCAATGCGCGACAGGTGCAGGCTGAGACTTCGTTCTACGTCACGCAACGCGAAGCCGAGCGCCGCGTCATCGAAGCGGCGTTGACCTACGAAACAAAGCGGCGCGAGATGGGCAAATGGCGGCCCGATTCGGCAGCGCATTTTCGCGAAGCGGCGGAACTCGCCGACCGCCATTACCGGCTCGGCGCGGTGCCGATTTCCACCTACGTCGAGTTGCAGAAGCAATATCTGGAAGCGGTCGAGAGTTTGCTCGACACGAAGAAGGAAGCGCTCGGAGCGGCGGCGCAACTGGAACTACTCACGGGTTTGTCATTGCCACTGGCCAGCACGAGTGGGAAGGAGGAGAAACCGTGAACCAACGTGCGTTGTTGTTCCTGTTTGCTGTTGTCGGACTGACCGGCTGCAACCCGATGCGCACGGACACCGCTACGCCGGAGGCCGAGACCGTGGCGATCTTCAAAGACGGCAAGGGTGTCTTGTTCTCGGAAGAGACAAGAAAGCTGTTTGGCGTGGAAATCGCCGAGGCCGCGGAGAAACCGGTGCGCCAATGCGTTCAGAAGGTCGCGCAAGTATATCGTCCCGGTGGTGACGGCTCCCCGTGCCGCGCGACGCTGCTGCTCGGTGTGGACGAAAGCAAGGTCTTGAAAGTGGGCCAACCGGTGAGCCTCAAGGCAGCGCACCGCGAGCGGGTGGAACTCACCGGCTGGCTGGTTCGCCTGGACGCACAAGCATACGCCGCACTCGGTCAGGTTGAGGCGCTGGTCGAGTTTTCCGACCCGCAGCAGCAGTGCGCGGTTGGCACCTTTCTGACCGCCACGTTCACGAATGCCGAAGTGAAATTCGCGCTGGTCGTTCCGGAGTCCGCGCTGCTCACCGCTGCAGATGGCTGTTACGTTTACACCGTCAACGGAAGTCATTTCACGCGCACTCGTGTAAAGGCGGGAACGGCGAGCGACGGCTTCATCGCGATTGAAGACGGGCTGTATGCGGGCGATTCTGTGGCGGCCAAGGGTGTCGAGAGTCTCTGGCTGGTTGAGTTGAGCGCCCTCAAAGGGGGCACGCCTTGTTGCGCGGCGCCGAAGAAGAACGCGGAGAAATGACCCCCCGCTATGGTTTCACAAATCTTTGAGTTCTCACTTCGGCAGCGCGTCTTCGTCTTTCTGGGCGTCGTGGCGCTGGTGGTCGGCGGTGTCTGGTCGGCGGCGCGGCTGTCCATTGACGCGGTGCCGGACATCACGAACGTCCAGGTTCAACTCAACACCTCCATCGGCGCGCTGGCGGCGGAGGAGATCGAGAAGCAGATCACCTTCCCCATCGAGACGGAAATGCAGGGTTTGCAAGGACTGGTCGAGATGCGCTCCATCTCGCGTTTCGGCCTGTCGCAGGTCACGCTTGTGTTCGACGACCACACGGACATCTACCGGGCGCGGCAACTGGTGACCGAGAGACTCCAAAACGTGCTCGGCGAACTGCCGCCCGGCACACAGCCCAAGCTCGCGCCCATCACCACCGGCCTCGGCGAGGTGTTTTTCTACACCGTCGATTACGCGCCGAACGCGACGAATAAGCCGGCGACGCGCTACGAGCAGTTGCTCGAACTGCGCCAGATTCAGGAATGGATCATCAAGCCAATGCTCCGCACAGTGCCCGGCGTAACCGAGGTCAACACCTCCGGGGGTTATGAGAAGCAAATCGTCGTGCTGCCCCACCCGGAGAAGATGATGATCTGCGGATTGTCGTTCGACGAACTGGCTGGCGTCGTGGGTGAAAACGTGGAGAACGCGGGCGGAGGCATCGTGCAGCGGGGCGGCGAGCAAATCACCATCCGCTCGGTGGGCCGCGTGCAGACGACCGGGGAGATCGCCAATCTGCCGATCCGTTTTGGCGGGCGCGTCATGCCGCTGCTGGTCAAAGACGTCGCCGACGTGGGCATCGGCTCCGCGTTCCGCACGGGCGTCTCCACGATGAATGGCGACGAGGCCATCGTCTGCTGGGTCCTGATGCTCAACGGCGCGAACAGCCGACTGGTCGCGCAGCAGTCGGACGAGAAGTTGAAGGAGATTCAGACGAAGCTGCCCGAGGGCGTCGTCGTCCGCACGGTTTATAACCGGGGCGATCTGGTGAACCACACCATTGCGACAGTGGAGAAGAATCTTTTCGAAGGCGCAATTCTGGTTGTGGTTGTTCTGCTGGCGCTGCTGGGAAACTGGCGCGGGGCGCTCATCGTGGCTTCGGCCATCCCGCTCTCGATGCTCTTTGCGCTCACCGGCATGGTTCGCGCCGGCGTGTCGGGCAATCTGATGAGCCTCGGCGCCGTGGACTTCGGACTCATCGTCGATGGGGCGGTGGTGATCGTGGAAAACGTCGTGCGCCAACTCGGCTTGAAGCAGCACCGCCTGGGGCGCCGCCTGACGTTTGAGGAACGGATGCATACCGTCCTGGTGGCGAGCCAGCAAGTCGGCCGGCCGATGGTCTTCGGCGTCGCGATCATCACCATCGTCTATGTGCCGATCCTCACGCTCACGGGCATCGAGGGTAAAATGTTCAAGCCGATGGCGCTGACGGTGATCTTTGCGCTCATCGGCGCGCTGGTGCTGACGCTGACCGTCGTGCCGGTGATGTGCTCGTTCTTCATCGGCGGTTCGGTAAACGAAGGCGACAACCGGCTGATGCGCTGGGCAAAGAAACTCTACGAGCCGGTGCTCCGCTGGGCGCTGGGCCATCGCTGGGCGGTGTTGGGTGTCGCGGTGGTCTCTTTCGCCGCGTCCGTGTGGCAGTTCAACCGCCTCGGCGCGGAGTTCGTGCCGCAACTCGACGAAGGCTCCACCGTGCTCATGCTCACCGGCCCGGCGAGCGTCAGCATCGACACGTCGCTCGCGCAACAGAAGAAAGCCGAGCGGGCGCTCATGCAGGAGTTCCCCGAAATCGCCTACGTCTATTCGCGCATCGGCACGGCGGAAGTGCAGACCGACCCGATGGGGCCGAATCTTTCGGACACGTTCATCTTCTTCGTCCCACCCGAAAAGTGGCGCAAGGTCAACGGGCGCACCATCGGCAAGGAGGAATTGGCCGAACTCATGAGCAAGACGGTCGCTGCCAAAACGCCGGGCCTCAGCCCCGCCATCACGCAACCCATCGAAATGCGTTTCAACGAACTGCTCGAAGGCGCCCGCGCCGACATCGCCGTCAAAATTTTCGGGCCGGATTTCGCCGTCTTGGAGAAAGCGCAGACCGAAGCCCGCGCCATCCTCGAAAAGATTCCCGGCACCGGCGACGTGGAGTTTGATGCATTCGGCAAGGCGCCCGTGCTCGACATCAGCCTCAACCGCACGAACATGACCCGTTACAACGTCCACGCGCGCGAGGTGAACAAGGCCGTGGCCGCGTCGCTCGGCGGCGAGAACGTGGGCACTTTCATCGAAGGC
Source organism: uncultured Verrucomicrobiota bacterium (assembly GCA_964539075.1). Classification (GTDB taxonomy): domain Bacteria; phylum Verrucomicrobiota; class Verrucomicrobiia; order Limisphaerales; family CAZIFU01; genus CAZIFU01. The sequence goes on from CAZIFU010000051.1 coordinate 12,472, forward strand.
AATCGCCGCTTCGACATTGTGGTGCGGATGCCGGAGGAACGGCGCGAGAAACTCGAACATCTCGACCGGCTGCCGCTGCGCACCAGCGACGGCGGACTGATCCCGCTGGGCAAGGTCGCCAACATTTCGCTCGTCGAGCGCGTCAGCACCATCAACCGCGAAGCCGGCCAGCGCCGCGCCGCACTGCTGGTCAATCTCCGTGGGCGCGACGTGCAGAGTTGGGTGACCGAAGCGCAACAAAAGCTCGCTGAACAAGTGAAGCTGCCGAAGGGCTACTATTTCGAGTTCGGCGGTCAGTTCAAGAATTTGCAAGCCGCGCGCACCCGGTTGGCGATTGTCGTGCCGCTGGTGTTGGCGCTCGTTTTTGTCCTCATCTTCGCCGCGTTTGGCAGCTTGCGGCAGGCGCTGGTGGTCTATTCCGGGATTCCGCTGGCGGTGACCGGCGGCGTGTTCGCGCTCATGGTGCGTGGATTGCCCTTCAGCATCTCGGCCGGCGTCGGATTCATCGCGCTCAGCGGCGTCGCCGTGCTCAACGGCGTCGTGCTCATCAGCTACTTCAACCAATTGCGCGTGGAAGGCCAAGGCGTGCGCGATGCGGTACTCGAAGGCTCGCTCACGCGACTGCGGCCGGTGTTGATGACCGCGCTCGTGGCCAGCCTCGGCTTCGTGCCGATGGCCATTGCGAGCGGCTCCGGCGCAGAAGTCCAGCGCCCGCTGGCCACTGTCGTCATCGGCGGTATCCTCAGTTCTACTTTTCTGACACTCCTCCTGTTGCCCGTGCTCTACGCGTGGGCGGAAAACAAAACAAAACCACAAACCTCCTAAAAACTGACCGCACCATGAAGACCAAGTTATTCCCACTCATCGCCGCGCTCTGCACCGGCTTGCTGACGCTCCATGCCGCCGACAAGAAACACCTCGGCGGCCCAAAAGGCGGTCGCCTGCTCGAAAAGACCGAGCCGAAAGCCGAGTTCTATCTGGAGAAAGATCACACCGTCACCTTCACCTTCTACGACGCGGCACTCAAACCTGTTCCTGTCGCCACCCAGGCCGTAACCGTCATCGCCGACGCGAAGAACGGCAAGGCCAAGGTCGAGTTCGAAAAAAATGGCGACGTGCTCGTGAGCAAGACTAAACTCCCCGAAGGCGACGGCTACAACCTCGTCGTCCAGTTCAAACCGACCGCCGACGCCAAGCCGCAGAATTTCCGTTTCAAGCTGGAGACGCATCCCTGCAATGCCTGTCAACGGGCGGAGTACGCGTGTGTGTGCGACGAGTGACTGCCCGCATGGGTGTTTGCCGGATATGCGTCCTGGTACCCAGTTCGTTCAAGTCGCGCGAATAATCGGTTTAACGCAGAGGACGCGGAGGTTTGCGTCCCGCTTTGCGGGATCGCAGAGCGGCGGCGTAGACTCCGCAGTGCTTTCCACCAATTTCAAATAATCTTGCGAAGATTTTTAACGCAGAGGACGCAAAGGTTTTCGCAAAGGTCGCAAAGAAATTCGCCTTCGCGTCCCTTGGCGCTGACCTTTGCGTCCTCTGCGTTAAATCAGGCGAGCGTTGCAGATCGGTTGCGACTTTGCCGCGCTGCGTCCTTTTCCGGGGACCTTCGCGCCCTCTGCGGTTAATCTGCGCGGTGGGCTTGTCCGGTGGAAACGCCGTCGGTGATAACGGTTTGACTAAGGTTCGCGTGGCACGTAATTTACGGCGCGATGTTCATTGCTGAAACCAACGCGGTCAACCCTCCTGCTGCCACCGCCCCCCCGCTGCGGACGCGGATTTCCTGGAAGCAGATCGGCGGGCCGGTGGAGCCGTTTTTGCAGGCCGTGGCCGCCCGGCTGGCCGCGCAGGTCCAGTCTTTCGATCCCGGCATCGCCGATTACGCCCAATACGCGCTGACCAACCAGGGCAAGCAATTGCGTCCCGTCCTGCTCGCCTTGAGCGCCGGCGCGACCGGCCGGCTCAACGACAGCCACGTTACCGCCGCCGTCATCATTGAGATGGTGCATCTGGCGACGCTCGTCCACGACGACGTGATGGACGAGGCGCGGCTGCGGCGGCAGCGGCCCACGCTGGCGGCCCGCTGGGGCAACGAGATTTCCGTCCTGCTGGGCGACTGCCTCTTTGCCCACGCGTTGAAGCTGGCGGCCAGTTTTCCCACGCCGGAGATTTGCCGTACGGTCGCCGCGGCGACGAACATTGTTTGTTCGGGCGAAATCCTCCAGACCCAGGCGCGCCGGCACATGCAGTTTTCCCGCGCGGATTATTTCAAGGTGCTGGCGATGAAAACCGCCGAGCTGTTCGCGCTCTCATGCGATCTGGGCTCGTGGTTGAGCGGGGCCGTGGCCAGCGAGCGGGCCGCGTTGCGGGACTACGGTCTGGCGCTGGGTACGGCGTATCAGGTTTACGACGATTGCGTGGATTTGTTCGGGTCGGAAGCGGCGGTCGGCAAGTCGCTAGGCACGGACATCGCCAAAGGCAAGCTGACGCTGCCGGTGCTGGTCGCCCTCGAACGGGGGGGCGAAGCGGACCGGCGCCGTTTGCGGGAAATGATCGTCTGCTGGGAACCGGCCCACCTGCCACAGTTTCTGGTGATGCTGCGCCAGCATGAGGCGCTCGAGGAATCGCGCCGCTCCATCCTCCAATATCTGGAGCAGGCTGGGGAGGCGTTGGGCGCGCTGGCCGAATCGGAGAGCCGGACGGCGCTGGGGGAGTTGACTGAATTACTCGCGCAGCAATCCGCCGAGCTGGGCGGTTCGGCGTAACACAGGCGCAGGTTATGCCTCCCACAGCCCCAGCGAGCGCGGCCAAACCGGCGGTTTCACCCGTCTCTCCGGAACCGGCTCCCGTGGGCACCCCGCCTTCCGAGCGGCAACTGGTCAAGCGCGCGCAAGCGGGGGACTCCTCGGCTTATGATGAATTGATCCGGCGTTACCAGCAGCGGATTTACGCCACGATCTATCACATGACTTCCAATCACGAGGACGCCAACGATCTGGCGCAGGAGGCGTTCATCAAGGCTTACCAGGCGCTCAAATCATTCAAAGGCGACTCCAGTTTCTTTACCTGGCTCTACCGGATCGCCGTCAACAAGACCATCAACTTTCTCAAGCAACGCAAAAACCGGACGCACCTGAGCCTGGACGATCTGGATTTCAACGCCGAGCACGATCCCGATCTGGTGGCGCTCATATCGGACAAGACGCCGCGGCGGGAGGTGAACCTGGCCGAACTTCAGGAAGAATTGAACGCCGCCATGCAGAAGCTGTCGGAAGATCATAGAATGGTCGTGACGTTGCATGACATTCAAGGCTTGTCGCATGAAGAAATTGGAAAAATCATGGATTGCAACACCGGCACCGTTCGCTCGCGGCTCTTTTACGCCCGGCAACAGTTGCAGGCGTATTTATCGGATTATTTGAAAGCGATATGAAAAGGGTTCCGGACGATTTTGAAGATCTGAAAAAACTGCTGGCATTAAAACGGCATGAGCGGCCGCCGCCCGGCTACTTCGACACGTTTTCGGCCAAGGTCATGGCCCGCATCGCCGCGGCGCAAGTGGCGCAGCAGAACACCTGGTGGCGCCGCCTGCTCTTCGAGTTCGACGCGAAGCCGGTGTTGGTGGGCGCTTACGCGGCAGCGGCGGGAGGACTGGTCTTGTTCGCGTTGAGTTTCTCGCCGGGCGAGGCGCCGCCCACGTTGGCGCTGCCGGTCAACAACGGGCCGGCACTGGCGGTCCAGCCCACGGGTTTGCTCAATCCGGTGGGCCAGCCGATGCTCCAACCACTGGCGGCTTCCACCGAAGCGGACATTTCCTCCAGCGTCGATCCGGTGGTGAGCGACGAAGCGCCCGGTTTTCTGTTCGACATCAACCGGCTCAATTTGCGGCCGCAACAACCGCAGCCCCAACCGGTCAATTTCAACCTCGACGGCAAGAAGTAGCTTCCAGAGCCTTCATACCTGAACCGCTCGAATGTCATCGTCACATGCTCAACCGGCTGAGGTTCTCTCTTTGACTCCAAACATCCAGGCGACGGACACTTTCAGACAACGGGACAAGGCTGCGGCTTCGTAGTCCATGACGTAGCGCGTCTGGTTTTCGATCCGGGAAACGGCGGGTTGATCGATATTAATCCCCTTGGCCGCCAGTTTACCCGCGAGGTCGTCCTGGGAAATACGCGGCCGGGCCTTCAGGCGTGCTTCCTGCACGCGCTTGCCAATCACATTCCGGTGGATCGCCTGACGTGTTTTCTTCACACAAGTCCCAAATCGGGGAAACGATGGCAGGGAGAGGCCCGCCAAATTATGCGGACTTTGCATAAAGAGGGAGAAAAAGGCTTGACAACGGTGGCCGGTCGGAAAAGCTGGTCGGGCATTCACCTGTCAGCGGCAATGACAACGACGCCTTTTGCCTTCCTGGGCCGTTTACGCTCCGGGCAGCTTCACGCACGAACAGCCCGCATCTCCCAGCAAGGCATTGCGCTGAATGCGATACGGGAGTGCCATCGGGTGACAAAGAGTTTCCAAACAACCGACCAAGGGTAAGCCAGGGTGAAAAAATCTTTTTATGGGATCGCCCTAACCGCCTTGGCTACGGGCTTTTTTCTGGCCCTTTCCTTGCGCTCCCAAGTTTCTTCTCAACTCGGCTCGCCGCAACCTCAGTTGCTTCGGACCAATAAGGACATTGGCCGGGTGAAGCTGGCGGGAGCGACCGTCCAGGCTGACGGTGGCCGCGATATGCAAGGCGGCGGTTTTGGTATTCAAGGCACCGAAGATTCCCTTCATTTTGACTACCGGCCGCTGTCTGGCGACGGCCAGATGGTGGCTTGCGTGGTGATGAATGAACCCGCCCGCGGCCTGGCCAAAGCGGGGGTGATGATGCGGGAGAGCCTGGCCCCTGATGCAGCTTGTGCGGCGGTGTTGGTAACGCCAACCAACGGGATCGCCTTTCAGTGGCGTGAGCGAGTGGGTGAACCGTCGGAGTTGCAATCCACGCCGCTTCGGCTGATCGACTCGACCAATCGGTTTTGGCGACTCACCGGAACGCATGCCTGGCAGGCGGTGACCACGGACGCGAACTTGGTTGAACCGGCGGAGGCGAAGCTGGCCGGCAAGACCTATTGGGTCAAGCTCGTGCGAAAAGGGAATGTCGTGAGCGCGTATTGTTCGCCCACGGGTCGCAATTGGAAATGGCTCGGCTCGGAGCAAGTCAACCTGCCGCGTCGCGTTTTTGTGGGGCCGATGGTCAACAGTTACGACTTCAACCAGCGCACCTCGGCGCACTTTACCGAGGTGCGGGTTCGGTCACTGCCAACGCCAGAGGAGACGGCGGCTGTTGCCGGCAGCGGCACCGGGCTGCGGGGGTTTTATTACGGCAACACGACCAGCAATACGGTGATTCGTTTGATTCCCGCCTTGGATTTCAACTGGACGAAAAGACCGCCGTTGCCACAAGTGACCCAGGGCAATTTTACAGCCCGCTGGGACGGCTACGTGGAAGCGCAGCACAGCGAAATGTATGCGCTTGAAGTGGTGACCCAAGGGGGAGTTCGACTGTGGATAAACAATCGCAAGGTGATTGACGATTGGGTTGCGCCTGAAAAGGGAGTGTTGAGAACCTTGAAGGCGTTATTTCGCTTCGAGGAAGGTCGGAAATACCACGTGCGGCTGGAATACGCCACCGCAGCAAATAGATCGACTCTGAAACTGCTCTGGAGCAGCCCCTCGACTCCCCGCCAAGTCATTCCCCAAAGCCAGTTGTATCCGCCCGACTGGCAGAAGGCGCAGGCGTCGGCTATTCCTCCCGTCTCGGTCACAGCGGATCTACCGGTTCCTTGGGCGCGTCGTGACATTGGCCGAAGCCGCCAGCCGGGCAGTGCGGTGCAAACCAGCGACGGCATTTACATTGAAGGAAACGGTTTCGACATCGGGGGCAATGCGGACGAGTTCCATTACGTGTTCCAGCCCTGGACTGGCGATGGAGAAATCGTGGCGCGAGTGACCGGCAGACTGGAAGGCAGTCCTGGAGCGAAAGCAGGAGTGATGATCCGGGAGAACCTGGCTCCTGACGCGGCCAACGTTTCCTTGACCGTAACGCACCCCTACGGAATCCGCTTTGAACAGCGTCGGCGGTCCTCTGAGGACGCAGAGACCATTGATCGGGCGCCGCAAGGCGACACATGGGTGAAACTGAGCCGCCGCCGGAGCATGTTCACCGCATGGACCTCGCGCGACGGAGAGAATTGGACCTGGCTGGCCAAGACGGAGGTGCCGATGTCCGCCAACTTTTACGTTGGCTTGGCGCTCAGCAGTCACAAATATACCCAACGCTACGGCGCGCATTTTGAGCAAGTGATTGTGCGCGGTTTACAACCCGGCTCACGGCCGTTGGTCGGGAGCGGGGACGGTCTGGGGGCGGTGTATTACGACCTGGCGACCAGCAATTCGGTGGCGCGGATCGATCCGACACTGAATTTTGCCTGGGGGCGGCAGTGGCCTGCGGAGGGGATCAGCCGGGCGCCATTCAGCGCGCGGTGGCAGGGGCTGCTGGAAGCGCAGCATAGCGAGACTTATGCCCTTCACCTGATCAGCGACGGGGGAGTGCGCCTGTGGCTGGATGGGAACATGATTCTCGATGACTGGAGTCCTCACGCCCGGCACGAGAAGAAGGTGCGGGTGTCCATGCTGGCTGGCCACCGGTATGCCCTCCAGGCCGAGTATTCCTCAAAGAACGTGGGGCACGTCCGATTGTTGTGGAGCGGTCCGAGCACGCCCAAGCGACCGATTCCGCAGAGCCAATGCTATTCACCGGAGCATCCTTCCTTCAAAGAAATTGAGGACAAGGACCACGACGGCATGCCGGATGCCTGGGAACGGCTTTACGGTTTGAATGAGTTTGACGCCAGCGATGCCGCTGCCGACCCTGACGGAGACGGCTTGACGAACTTGCAGGAATACCTGGCGGGAACCAATCCGCGGAAAGCCGATACGGATGGAGACGGGTTGCCCGATGGCTGGGAGGTGAAACACGGTTTGAATCCGCTCGACCCATCCGATGCCAACAAAGACCTGGACCACGACGGCCTTACCAATCTCGAAGAGTTCCGCCTGGGCACGAACCCGACCCTGGAAGATACGGACGGCGACGGGTTGCCCGATGGTTTGGAACTGCGCGAAACCGGGACCAACCCGCTCGTCTCCGACAAGCTGACACTGGTGACTGTCGCCGAGGTCAACGGCTCTGACACTCTCGCAACTTTGGGTCGCTGGGCTGTCGACGGCGACTCGATTTATGCGGAGGAAGGGCGGGGCCAGGTTGAATACGTGATGGCGGCGCCGCAAGCGGACATGTATCGGCTGGAAGTGGAGGGAGCCTCCCAGAATCCAGACGACCCGCGTCGAGAGTTCGAACTGATGCTCTGGGTTGATGGAGAATACCTGGGCCGCTCGGTGCTGGACACGGGCCGTGGGAGCCCAAGTGTGATGCACCAGTTTACGCCGTGGCTGAAAGCGGGGGAACACCGGATTCGCCTCTTCTGGGACAATGCGAATTGGAACCGTGCATTGCGACTGAACGCCGTGCGGTTGCAAGCGCTGCAAGGAGCGGACAGTAACGGCAACGGCATTCAGGATTGGGTTGAGAATCGCCTTCACAACACCTGCACCGTGGACGCGGCCGCGGCGTCCAGTGCTGTATCCCCGATCTGCATGGAAGGCCAGGGCACATATTTGGGCATGATGACCATTTCCGGTGGCATAACGCCACAGCATGGGGTCGGAGAGCGCTGGTATGCCGACGTGCCCCTGTCGCCGACCAATCGCACCGAGGTTGTTTGTTCCTTTCAGAATGGGGGCCTCAGCGTGACCAATCAGATTGTCTGGCGTCCGATCAACGTGCTGGACGCCGACAACAAGACGATACGGCGGGGAGACTCGCTGCTGTTGGTTGCGAAGCCAGCCGGTGCCGAGAAAGGCCAGATGCAGATCGCGATTGTCGGCGTGACGAATTACAGCAGTTCCGCAGACCAACCGATCGTCCATCGGTTCGGCGAGAGCGGAGTGTATAGCGTCACCGGCACGTATGTTTCCAAAGACGGCCTGCCGCAAACCCGCACTGTGACTGTGGAGGTGAAGTCGGCATCACTCGGTTCCACCGCAGCAGCGTGGGCGGGCAAGTGGCGACGCTGGGAGTATGGCGTTCCTGCCGGGGTCGCGGTTCAAGCGGACCCACACTTGAAGCTGACAACTGTAACGGGCGCCACAGGTTCTCAAACAGACCTGGCCACAGATGCGCCGGAACAACGGTTTGTCCTGGCACGAGTTGACAACAACGGCCCAGTCGTTGCCAGCACAAGCGTGGACGGCTTCCGCTTGTTCTCGGGCTACGAAACCGGCGTGTGGCACGTTCTGACTTACGAGGACGGCACGGAGCTGGTTGAGATGGGATTGGTGCTTAGCCCGGTGCGGCCCGGGGTCACGGTCCGTGTGGAAGTCCATGCCGGCGGAGTCGTGTTTGACGACGGCACGACCATACGAGAGTTGACCGCCGCAGATTTCGATGAACTTGGCCGGGTCAAAGTGCGGTTCCTCCGGCCGCCCGCTTGGAAAACTTCCGTGTGCCACCGAACCCAAGCCTACCAGGACGGAGTTTTCCTGGGAACCTACCCGTAAATGCTGTGACCCACCCTCGCGAAACAGCCTCAGGCGCATGAAAACGAGAACCTTCCTCATCGCGGCGGCAGGGAGTCTGGCGGCTGTTGGCCTTGGGCTGTGGACATTGAAGGATCGCGCGGCCTCGCGAGCCGCACCTCGCGGAAACGAAACCGCTCCTTTGCCTCAAGCCAAGGCCGTGACAACGGCGAAGTCGAGCGCGCCCCGTGAAGAATTACCGCAAACGAAGTCTGCTGCGATTGATCTCACGACTGTTCCTGTCTCTGTCCGCGCCATCATTGACCTGGCACACAACTATAACGAGCGCTTGCAAACCGCGCGTTCACTGAGGCCCAGTCTGTCGCCAGAAGAACTGAAGGTTCTCTATGAGTTTCTGCGGGAGAGGAATCCCGAGGATGACAACCAGCGCGGCCATGCACTCAAGAGCGATGTAATGGACGCGCTCGTCGCACAAAATCCACTGCCGGGCGAACTATTGGGCCTGTTCGCCGAAGTGTATCGCGACCAGGACCAACACGTCGTGCTTCGTGACTATGCCGTGCAACACCTTGCCATGCTTTACGAGCGATTGGATGAAACCGCAGGTTGGCCAGCCAACCAGGTCAGTTCGCAACGCACACAAATCAGCGCGCTGCTCTGGGAAGCGGTTGGCGAGACTGATTCGAGCATCGGGGCGACCGCTTTGCTGAGCCTCAATCGTCTTTCTGAAACGCACCCGGGGTTCGACCGCGCGCGCCTCGCCTCAGTCGCGCTGCAACTGGCCGGAGACGCCACAATGACCGACGGGGTGCGCATCAGCGCCCTGCAAGTGAGCGCGAGGATGAAAGTCAACGAGGCGCTGCCGCTGTCGCTGGAAATTGCCCAGAGTCCCTCGACGACTGCGTTGAGGATTTCAGCCATCGGGGCCATCGGTCTCTTGGGTGGTAGCGCTGAATTAAAGGCGCTGGAACGCCTCGTCGCCAACGGCAATGACCAGTTGCGGCCGGCCGCCACGGTAGCGGCCCAACGCATCCGGCAGCGAACGGTTGGAAGCAACGCATTCAACGGACGAAAACCTTAAGCGATCCAAAAATGAGGAAACCAATCCTCCTGACGATTCTCAGCGCCTTGGCGTCGTTCGTTCTCGTGCGACCCGGCTGGTCGCAGAACATCTGCATTGAAGACGGTCCCTTCTACGGTGCGTGGTCTTGTATCTTGCAAGGAGCGAGCAACACTTTGGGAACGTTGAATCTCACGACCATTGATGTCTGCGTCAATGCGACCATCGTGAAGCCGGTCGTGGTCAGTCAACCGACCTTCTACAACGGCTTGATGAAACGGGCACTGACGTTCAGATGCTCGGACACGACCATCTGGCAAACCAACGTGGTGCGATACTTTCCCGGCCCCCTTTATTTCCCAACGATGCCGACTTTGCTCACCAACGCCGCCACCAATGTTTATGCCGCCTTGGTGGACGGACGGCCCACCTCACTGCTCGGCTGGTGGCCCGGCCAAAACAATGCCAACGACATCTTCGGCGGATACAACGGTGTCCTCCACAACGGCACGACGTTCACCAGTGGAAAAGTCGGACAAGCCTTCAGTTTCGACGGCACCAACGATTGTGTCACCAACGCCGTGCGGTGGCTGACCAACGCGCAGGATTCTTACACCATGGAATTCTGGGCGTGGCCGACGGCCGGACGGGCCAGCACAGTAGAAAGCGTTTCTGGATACGCCGGCATCGTAAACCAGCGTTACGCCATCTTCCCGCGCCAGGGTGGCTCGTCCAGGGCCGGGTCAGGCGTATCCGTAGGCACCAACGGCGTCAGTGTGTTCGAGCACGGGGATTTTTATCTGCCTTCGCTGCTGGTCTATAACACGACGATCACCAACTGGACACACATCGCCGTGGTGTATTCGAACCGGCAGCCGAAACTCTATCTCAACGGAGTTCTGGTCCGCACCGGGCTGACCAGCCAGAGACCTTCCCATCCGTCCTGTTCCTTCGGTGAGGACGGCACTGGCTACGGCTATTATAAAGGCCTGTTGGACGAAGTTTCCATTTACAGCTGTGCTTTGTCTACCAATGACATCCAGGCCATTTATCAAGCCGGCAGCGCGGGGAAACAGTGGACCAATTCACCGCCCGGCGCCTCTACGCTGCCCCTGGATTGTGTCTGTTCGCCCATCACTGTTCAGGTTGCCGCGGTGACCGTCCGGTCTTGGGCAAATGCAGATTCTGATGGCGATGGCATGCCGGACTGCTGGGAGGTGCAGCACGGACTCAATCCCTTGGTTAATGACGCCGAGGGAGACGCTGATGGGGACCGTTACAGCAACCTCTTGGAATACATGGAAGGAACCGCGCCGAACAACGCGAGTGACCATCCCAACTGGCCGGGCGCCCCGGGATCGTTCGTTTTCCAATATTCGACCAACGCCGCCTCGGGTGGCTCAACAAACTTTTACACCTCGCCGCCTGGAGTGAAACTTTTCGGCCCGACATTTCAAGGAACGAACATGCTGTTCAGCTACGCCGACACGAGCACCAACGCCAGCAGTGCCACCACAAACCAAGCATGGCAACTCTATTGGAAAGCAGACTTGAGCACCAATGTTGCGTGGCAGTATTTTGCCACTTTCGCCGCGGGGCAGACGAACCTGACCCTTGGCGGCCTGACCAACGCGACTGCGTTCTTCCTGCTCGCCAGCGGCGCCGACCTGGACCACGACGGGCTGCCCGACAACTGGGAGGTCAATCATGGCTTGGACCCGAACAACTCCGGCGATGCCAATGGGAATTCCAGCACGCCGGGTCTGACCAATCTGGAATGCTACCAGCGCGGACTGGACCCGCACGTCAACTATCTCTCGCAGGGCACGGGAACGATGACTTACGAATACGACGCAATTGGCCGGCTGCTGCATGCGGTGCAGCCCACGACCCAACGTTTCCAACCAGACGCAGAGGGGAATGTTCAGCGCACAAATCCGTAGCCAGGAAAGAGTATGAAAATGAAACAGAAGTGGCTTGCCTGTTTACTGGTTAACTTCGTTTTCATCCGTGTTGCATTCGCTGTGGACGAAGAACTGGCCGGGCCGGGTTGGATACACACGGTTCCAGACACGAACGCCATGCAACTAGACTTTTCGGCTCCATCGGACTTAAACGCCTATGATAGTGGGGCGACGGCTGATGCAAGCTTACCATCCGCCGAAGGAAATTTTGCAGACGAGATCACACCAGACATCAAAAGCCTGGCTGCCGGTCTATTCTACAATCCGACCAATATTTTTGCATTTGTGTTCAATCAGATCGAGTACTCTCATTACTTTGGGAGCAAGAAAGGGGCGACGTTGACGTTGCAGGAGCGCAGCGGAAACGATTTCGATCAATGTGCCTTGCTTGCCGCTCTGCTGCGCGAGTCCGGCTTTACCTGTGCCTATCGCTTTGCGGTGCGACTCGTTCCCTACGAATCAACAAACGCTGTCAGTATGAGGACTTGGCTCGGCATCGACGCCAATTCAAGTGACATCGCCGGGGTTAGCAATCAGGTGTCTCAGATCATGACAAATGCCGGTTGGCCTTTGGTAGTTCCTCAAGTTGTTGTCAGCGGCTCGCCTCCGGTAACGAATGTTAACTTCTTTTTCCCACGAGTGACCGTTGTTTTCACCAACAACGGAATTGGGTATTACCTTGATCCGTCACTGAAAGCACACATTCGGAGTTTTGCGACCAACTGGCAAAACAGCATCGGCCTCAACCGCACAAACATCTTAGCCGCAGCGGGCGGGTTTGGGTCGGGAGACGCAGTGTATGGGATTGATGCCGCGGCCCTTAGCAATCACCTTGGAGGATTGACGAGCGATCTCCTTCAGTTCATCCGAACGCAACATCCAAATTCTGACCCAGGAGCTCTAATTGATCAACGATTCATCCTCCCGTGGCTAGTCAGCCCACTGTCGACCAACGCAAACGCGGGCATTTACACGAACTCCCAGTTTCCAGGGGTGCTGAGATTCTCGGAAATCCCAACCAACTTCATGTCGTCACTTCAGGTTAGAGCGGGGAGCAACCTGGATACGAACCTGTTCCTACCCGAGCTTAAAGGAGCGCGGCTTGCGCTGACTTTCGAAACCAACCAACAAGCTAAGTTGTCATTGGATGACGTGAAGAGAGGAGAGGAAACTATAGGGCCTGGAACCAATACCCTTGCTCAAGTAATTCTGACGGTGCGCCATCCGTTTGGTAAATGGATGTATAATTCCATTGCACCCCAACTGTCAATCGTCGGGCCGTATCGCTACGGTCAATCCGTCACCAACAACTTCCGAAGAACGCTGCCTGGCCAGTACGGCTGGGAGCCGCGTTACGCCATCATCTATTCGTTTGATGATCCAAGAGAAACGTTGCGACGTCGCGAGGATAAACTAGATCAATACCTCCGAAACAATCTTTCCCCTTCTTCTCACGAGGTTGTGCTGGAAGGTTTGAATGTAATGGGTCTGCATTGGCTTTGGGAATCCTACCGGAGCGATCAACTTGCTTCGTCTCTCGGTAAGGTCGTGACTTTTAACCGCCATCAAATTGGGCGAATGGCTCAGGAAGAAGGCTTCTTTGTTGACGTAAGCATGAGTTCGAGCTTTTCGTGGGGCTCGGCCGCAGGAGCAAACGCAGCCTATCCCGATGTTGCCACGACGTTGGATTCAGCGTTGGAACACGCCATCATTGGACAGCTTCAGGGGCCAACGAATAACGGTGTTTCGACAGTGCGCTTAATTGCTCGGGCTAATGAGACAAACGGCTACATTTTCAGAGCGTCATCAACTAATTGGGGGACCATAAGGCCTTGGCTTGTTTCCGGGGGGTACACGTCGAGTCAACTTACTTCATTTGATCAGCTAGTGAACACGGGCGCGGTTCTTTTGGTCACAAGCAATGCAACAGTCCCGATCAATCATTGGCTCGGCACAGGATACGCCTTCGTCAAAATCACCGGAGGAGACCATGTCACGGGTTATTTAATTGATGGCGGTTTCTTTGGCGGCTATAATAGTTGGCAATCGCTGCTCGACTACGGTCCTGTCGTGAGTTCGGCCGTTTCACTGCCGACTTATTTCGATCTGGTGCCCACCTTTGCGCCCACGCTGCGGGCAGCCGACCCGGTCAATCTGGCCGACGGTTCCTTCAATTACGACTCGCAACACTTGGTTGTCGGGCAATCGGAGCCACGAGGGTTTTCTTTCGCCCCGCATTATAGCAGCAGCCGGCGCGATCACCGTGAAACGAAGCTCGGCTACGGTTGGACGCACAATTACGACATTCGCATTGTCGAGCGGCCCGCCATCGAAGCCGCCATGGGTCTGACCACTCCCGAAGCAATGGCGGCCTATGTCGTCGCAGCGAAAGCGGCGCTGGAAGTGCAAAACGGCGCCAGCACCGCAAAAGAATGGCTGACAACTGCACTGATCGCCAAATGGGCGGTGGATCAACTGCTCACGAATGGGCTGGCGGTGATCATGGGCAAAGACACCATCCAGTTCGTTCGCCAGCCCGACGGCACGTTCACGCCGCCCGCGGGCTGCACCATGACCTTGACCTTGACCAACAATGCTTTGGGCAACGGCGTTTACGAACTGCGCCAACGCCACGGCAACATCTTTCGCTTCAACACCGACAAACGCCTGGCCCATATTGAAGACCTCTTCGGCAAGAAACTGACTTTCAGTTACCAGGATGGCCGGCTTACGACCGTAGCCGACGATTATTCTCGCGTTCTGACCATCACCTACAACGGGACAAACTATGTCTCCAGCGTCAGCGAGAATACCGGAACGAATCGTAGCATCTCCTTTACCTACGACAACTACGACCTGACCAAGATCACCGATGAGGAAAATAAAGACTGGCATTTTGAATACGACGGCGAACACCGGATGCAGACCACGCGTGACCCGCTCAACCGTATCATCACGACGAACATTTACGATGCCTTCAGTCGCGTCATCGAGCAGCACAGCGAAGGCGACGCAAACAAAACCTGGCGGTTTTATTACGCGGGCATCCTGAACACGGAACAAGATCCGGCAGGCGCCTTCAAAGGTTATTTCTACGATACCCGCTCACGCCTGGTTGCGATGAGAGATGCCATCGGCAACAACAGCGTTTGGCGCTACGACGGCCAGGACCACATTATTTCCTCTGTCAGCGCCCAGGGCGAGACGAACACATTTCAGTACGACGGAAACCACAATCTACTCGTGACCACGGACCGGCTCGGTCTGCCGATCACGAATACGTACGACACCCTCCATCGCCTGATTGCTGTGCGGGACGCTCGCGGGTTCAAGAACACTTTTGGCTACAACGACCAACATCAGCTTCTCAGCGCCACCAACCCCCTTGGCCAGCATGTGGACTATACCTACGTCTCTTCAGGTGGTGCCGTTGGTCAAATTCAATTCTCCACCGACGAGGCAGGGAAGACCACGACCCTCGGTTATGACAGCAAAGGGCAGCTAAACTCGATCGCCTATCCCGACTCTTTGGGCAGCGAAAGCTTCCAAAACTCAGACCGGGGGGATGTCGAGTGGCACACCGACTCGAACGGGAACAAGACTCAATTTGAATACAACAAACGCCGCCAACTTACCCGCACATACCTGACCAACTACTTCGACACCAGCGTCGTCTATGACCCTTCCGGGAACGCGGCCACGAACACCGACCCGCGCGGTTTCAGCATCACCAATCTCTACTCGGCCACGCGGAAGCTATTGCGCGCCCAATTGCCAGCGATTCCAAGTGTCGGCGCGCCCGTCGTCACCAACACCTACGACGCGCGCGACTGGCATGTGGCAGTGACCGATCCTCTCCAACACACGACCCGCTTCATCTACGCGTCCAACCAATGGCTGCTGGCAACAGCCGACCCGCTTAACCGCACCAACCGGTTCGGCTACGACGCCAATGGCCAGCGCACCAACACCACGGACGCGCTCTTGTTTAAGTCATCCTCAGTTTACAATGCGCGCGGCGAAACCATCGTCGTGACCAACGCCAACGCCAACAAGATCGGTTTCCTTCACGACGAGGGCGGCAATCAGACGGCCCTTACCAATCGCCTCACGAACACTTTCCGGTTTGCCTTTGACGGGCGGAGCCGAATCACCAACACGGTTTCGCCCGTGGGCAAGAGCGTGACCAACCGCTACGAGGCGCGCGGATTGCTCGGCACGAACAACGAGCCGTCCGGCCAAACCGCGACTTTCCAATACGACGCTCGCGGGCGGCTCAAGACGCTGGCGGACCCAGCGGGCACGATTACCTACGACTACGATGCCAATGGCAACGTCCTCACAAACTCGGAAGGCAGTTTGAAACTCAAATTCGCCTACGACGCACTAAACCGCGCCACCAATTACGTTGACGCCTACAACAACCAGATTCAGTTGCGCTACGATGCCAGCGGAAACCTCACCAACGTCATTTATCCGGGCAACCGGACGGTGACTTATACCTATGACAGCCACAACCGGCTGACCTTGATCGCGGACTGGACAAACCGGCAGACCAGCCTGAGCTACGATCTGGCCGGGCAATTACGACAGATTCTCCGCTTCAACGGCACGCAGCGCGTGCTCGACTACGACGACGCCGGGCAGGTGACGAGCGTCACCGAATACGGTACCAACGGGACGACCAAAATCTTCCAGAGCATCTTCACGAACGACCTGGGCGGGCGCATCACCGATGAAGTGCGCGTGCCGCCGCCGGCGTCCTTCACGGCGCCGACATTCACTGCGACGTTCAACGCAGACAACGAGATTACGCAGTACGCGAGCACGACGCTCACGCGCGATGCTGACGGGAATCTGGTGGACGTGCCCGCCACGAATGGCTGGCTGACGCTCAAATATGACGCGCGGAATCGGGTGACCAATAGCGTGAACGGCACGCAGACGGTGAACTACCGTTACGACCCTGCGGGCAATCGCATCGGCGTGGCGGTCAACGGGCAGACGAACAAATGGCTGATCGCTCCGGGCGGCGCGTTGATGCGGGAGAAGCCCGACGGAAGCCGGACGTTTTACGTGTATGGCGCGGTGCTGCTGTATGAGGTGGATGAGCAAGAGCAGACGCGCGTGTATCATTACGATTTGCGCGGCAGCACTGTGGCGCTGACGGACGGACAAGGGAAATTCACGGATCGCTTCGAATACGACCCCTATGGAGAGGTAACGTATCGCGCTGGAAAGACCGACACGCCATTCCAATTTCACGGAGTGCACGGTGTGCAGACGGATGCCAACGGGCTGGTCAAGATGGGTATGCGATATTACTCCCCGCGCCTGTGCCGATTCACGACGCCGGATCCGGCCGGCTTTTCTGGGGGATTGAATGTGTATGCCTTTGCAGCAGGCAATCCGGTGAGCCTCATTGATCCTGGTGGAACGGGGCCGCAAGAGATTGGGGCGAGTTGGCTACGAGGGCCAAGCTATAGCGCGGAAGATTTCCAGCATGACGCGGCGATTTGGAGCTACCAGAGGGTGCAAGCCCAACTCGCGTCAGCGTATGCGATCACCGGGCCAGGGATCACAGCCGGCCAACTGGCCTCAGCGACGCTAAACCTGGTGCCGTTGGTCGGAGGCTTGAAAATGTTCGGCGAAACTCTCGCCGGGCAAGACGCGATCACGGGGGGGCGGATTGCGGACAGCTACTCGCACGCGGCAGGAGCAGTACTCAATTTGGCAACGGCCACGGCGGGAGCGGGGCGGGCCGTGGGCGGAGGAAGTCGTGCATTAAGTGCCGGAGCAACAAGCGCTCCTGCGCGTAGCGTGCCTGTTCAGCTGGAATTCGATTTCGTGAAAGATTTTACGAGACCTGATGTGGGTCAAGTTTCGGGACTTGTTATCGGTCGATCTCCCCATTTGAGCGCACCTGGAGCACTGGGGCCAGGTGAATACAGGTTGACATGGCTGGGGTTCCTTCCAGAAGGCCAAAGAGCGACTCAAGCACAAATCGATGCCGAGTTGCTTGCGAACAAATTCAAGCTCCAAGAGGTGATGCGTCTCAATCTTCCGATTCGAGATGCCACATCAATACTTGATACGAGCGGCACATTTTTGCAGGGAGAGCGAGGCTTTTTGCGAAGCTCCACGTGGACCTACCGCTCAGGTTACTGGATGCCACCAACCAAATAACATGAGCACGTGGGAAACATTTGTCGCTGCGGTCATGAGTAGTTTCGGTTTTTTAGAAAGTGAGTTCGGATTCACATTCGAATCGTCTCAAAAACCATTCGTAATCTTTACGTCGACCAGCCTTGAAGTCTTGATCTATTATGGCATCGGAAGGCATAGCGAACTTGACGTGTCAATCAAGAGAAGAAACGCCGATCCCAAAAGAGTTCCGCCACTCAGTCTGATGGAGTTGATGCTGTTAACAGATAAGAGCGCCGCTGAAGAATACAAGGAGCCATTCTCGATTGCAGAAGCCGACCTCGAAAGTGAAGTCCGAAAGCTCTCAACACTGTTCAGAAGATATGCGGCCAATACTTTGGCAGGCAATCTGGCAGCTTTTACCGAAATAGAGCGACTTCGACGGAAACGGGAGGCGGAACTCCTCTCCGACGAAAACTCGGCGCAGCGTCTGAACGGAGAATAAAGTTGAGGGTCGCATGGTCAAGAACTTCATCAGAATTTCCTCCCAGTGGTTACTGGTTATCGGTTGCTTCTCCCTAAACCTCTATACGTTCGCGGCCGGCAATCCAATCAGCGTGATTGACCCAGGCGGGACCGGGCCGCAAGAGATCGGCGCCAGTTGGTTGCGGGGGCCGAGCTACAGCGCGGAGGATTTCCAGCCCGATGCCGCGATTTGGAGTTACCAGAGGGTGCAAGCGCAACTGGCGTCGGCCTACTACATCAGCGGGCCCGGAATCACGGCGGGCCAATTGGCCTCGGCGACTCTGAACCTGGTGCCGGGGGTCGGGGGTTTGAAGATGTTCGGCGAAACGGTGGCGGGTCAAGACGCGATCACGGGAGAGCGGATTGACAACAATCAGACGGCAACCAATAGCAAGGCGGATGCCTCCTATTTCAAAAACAATACCGGAGCAGCTTCACGTTACTCACCTGCCCTGCCACAATGGGGAGGAGTTTTCACTTATCATTCCGAACGCTTCAACACACGGGCCACCCACATCCAGTGCTGTCCAGGTCAACCCCGGGCGTGCTTTCGCTGTCACCGAAAGTTCCCGGCCAACCGAGTTAGAAGCGCGACTGCTTCCGGCTCTGTCGCGAATTTCATGACACCACCCTGAGTTGCCGTCAATCAAAGTCTTTTTGCCCTTGCTCAAACTGAACTGTGGTATAAGTCAGCTCGCGGCGTCCCGGCCCGCAGCCGGCGAAGCTTTCCGGCTGGATTCAGGGCCGTTCGAAGACGAGCACCCGGTCGGTTTTGGAGGAACGCAGGCGCAGCAGACCATTTTCCACGGCGGCCTCGTCGAACTGGTTGCTGGTTTTGCCGACCGTGATGCCACCGGACTGGATGGCCAGTTGATAGCTGGCGCCGGCGCTCGACCAGGAGCCGGTGTTGGAAAAATCCGGCCCTTTGAACCAGACCATTTTGTCCGGCGTGGCGATAAAAGTGGCCCCTTCCAACGCCTCGAGGTCCTTCTTCAACTTCCGCAAATCAGTGGCGGTGAGTTTGGTGTTTTTTTTGCTTTCCAGGGCGAAGCTGGAGATCAGATCAAACTGCCAGCGCCCGAGGATTTTTTCGCTGTCGTACCTGGCCGACTTGCCCGTTTGCACAAATTGCAGCAGGTCGGGCAGATCAAGCTGGGAGAGTTGGGCAAGGATTTCCGGGTTTTTGGCAATCTGCTGGATTTTAGGGTGGTTGATAAGGCTTTCGAGGCTGGGCTGGGACAACATCATTTCACTAAACTGTGTGTCCTTGGCCAGGTCTTGAAATTCGGGCCGCTCCGCCAGCGCCAGC
>CAZIFU010000052.1:0-52997 GCA_964539075.1 uncultured Verrucomicrobiota bacterium
CCGGCCACCGTGTCGATGTTTGGCAAGCCGTTCGACAGCTACACCGAGGCGGAGGCCATCGCCGAGGGCTACATCGTGGACGTGGCGGCGAGCATCATCTCCTACAAGACGCTCTACAACCTGCATTGCCCCATCGTCCCGAAGCCGGACGAGGAGAAGGTCTATCTGAAGGGCGTCGTGTCCAAGGCGCTCCAGAACGTGGCGTTTCAGGACGACGGGCTGATCCAATACAAGGCCGAGGTGATGCTGCGCATCTTCGAGAAGGACGTGAAGCCGCTCATAGGCGGACGTGCCAAGGCGATGATCGTCACGTCGTCGCGCGTGGCCGGGCTCCGGTATTACAACATCATCAAGGAGAAGCTCAAGGAGCGCGGGGCCAACTACAAGGTGCTCTATGCCTTCTCGGATTTCGTCCACCCGGAGACGAACGCGGCCATCAGCGAACATGCCGTGAATGAGTTGCAGACGGGCGAGTTGATCGAAGACCGCTTCGAGGGCGACGACTACCGGATCATGGTGGTGGCAAACAAATTTCAGACGGGCTTCGACCAGCCGTTGCTCGCGGGCATGTTCCTCGACAAGCCAGTGCTGGACCGCAACGCGGTGCAGACGGTCTCGCGCCTCAATCGCTGCCACCACGGCAAGAAGGATGTCGTGGTCGTGGACTTCACCAACAACGCGAAGCAAATCCTCAAAGCCTTCGCGAAATATCGGAAGGGCACGCCGTTCGAGCCGGAGGAACCGGACCAAGAGACTTGCCCGAAACTCCACGCGGACATTCTCGCCGCGGGCGTCTTCACCCAGAAGGACGCCGCCGATTTGCTGGCGCTGCTCAAGAGCGGGACGGATGCGCAGGTGCAATTCCAAGTAAACGCGCTGCGGACGCGCTTTCAGGCGAAGCTCGCCGATTGGGAAGACCGCAAGGCGTTCGTGTATCTGCTGGCCCGTTTCGTGAAGAGCTACCATTTCCTCACCTGCTTCTTCACCTATTCGGCGGCGATTCAGGAGTTCGTCACGTTCGCGGAATGGGTCGGCCCGCAGCTCATCAAGGCGGGAACCGTGTCCGACCTGATGAAGCAGATTCGCGCCACCATCGTCACCAAGGCTGCGGTGCAGTATCAGGGCGTGATGACCAGCGGCGGTCCGGTGAAGCTCCAGCCTGGTAAAGGAAAAGGCGGCGCAGGCCCGGTGCCGGTGAAGGTCTCCGTGCAGGACGTGATTGCTCAGATTCGCGCCAAGTTCGACATCACCGACGAGGAGGCGCTCTACATCAAGCAGGTGACCGAAGAGAAGATCGCCGACCCTGCCATTCGCACCACCGTCCACGCGCACCGCGACGACCGCATTTATCTCGAAGGACCGTATCGCGGCCAGGTTAACGGCGACATTCAGACGACCTACGATGCACACGGCCGCTATGACGAACTCGCCGACCCAAAATACACGGACACGGGCGGCATCTTCGACATCATGGCCGTGACCGTCATCCAAACCCATCTGTCCCTCGCTGCGTGACGACATGAGCAAGACGATCCACGACATCCCCGAAGCCGACCGCCCGCGCGAGAAGCTCCTGCGCAAAGGCGCGGCTGCGCTGAGCGACCAGGAATTGCTGGCCGTGCTCCTCGGCAAAGGCACAACCAAAATAGACGTGATGGCGCTGGCCCGGAACGTCACCACTGTCGCGGATAAGAAGGGCTTGGGCCTGACGGTCGAGGACCTTGTGAGCCTCGAAGGGATGGGCACCACCAAGGCGATGCTTCTCGTCGCCGCCATCGAGTTCGCCCGCCGCCGCATCAAACCGGAAGGCGCGAAGATCGTGACTCCTGCCGACCTGCTCCCACACGTCCGCCACTACGCCGACCGCAAGCAGGAGCATTTCCTCTGCGCCAGCATCAACGGCGCGAACGAAATCTTGAACATCCGGGTCGTGTCCATCGGCCTGATCGACCGCAGCCCCGTGCATCCCCGCGAAGTCTTCGCCGATGCCCTGTCCGATCGCGCCTCCGCCGTCATCGTCGCCCACAACCACCCCAGCGGCGGCCTCGAACCATCGCCCAGCGACATCGACATCACTGCCCAACTTAAAGCCGCTGGGGCCATCGTCGGCATCGACCTCCTTGACCACATCATCTTCAACCGGACGGGCTATTTCAGCTTTCTGGAAGCGGGGAGGCTGTAGCCCCTAAGGCGGCGAATCAGTTCAAAGACGCCAAAGACCCGTTCCGCATCGTGATCGTGCGGGACATGTGGCTGACCGGTTTCGATGCGCCCTGCCTGCACACGATGTATGCCGACAAGCCGATGCAGGGCCACGGCCACGGAATGTCGAATGACGAATTCGGAATGACGAATGGTCGGAACTTCGAAATTCGCACTTCTGCATTCGCACTTCGCCAGCCTTGCCGATCAGCTCAAGAAGGCGCTCATCACTTACACCGAGAGCGGTGGCCAAGGCGACCCGACGTTCGACACTGCGCAAGCCATCGCCGTGATGCTGGCGAAACACGGCATCGCCTGCGACCTGATGCATGGGTTCAGCTGGGACAAGTGGACCACCGGCAAACCTGCCGAACGCCTCGCCCTCATCCCCGCCGGACAGGAGCATATCCTCGAACAGGAAGACGGCAAGAATCGCTGGGTGCAGGTGGTGACGGAACTTTCCCGCGCCTTTGCCCTCTGCGCCGCCAGCGATGAAGCCACGGAGATCCGCGACGACGTGAGTTTCTTCCAGGCCCTGCAAGCCGCGCCCAACAAGCAGAGCAGCACCAACCGGAAGACGCCCGAGCAGATCGACGCCGCCATCCGCCAGCTCGTGAGCAAGGCCATCACCACCGAAGGCCAGGTGCTCGATGTCTTCACCGCCGCCGGATTGCTCAAGCCGGACATTTCGATCCTGAGCGATCAATTCCTCGCCGAAGTGCGCGGCCTCAAGCACAAGAACGTCGCCGCCGAGCTGCTGGAGAAGCTGCTCAAGGACGAACTCAAAGTCCGCTCGAAGCGCAACCTCGTGCAGAGCCAGGTCTTTTCCGAGAAGCTCAAAAAGACCCTCAACGCCTACCATAACCGCGCCATCTCGACGATGCAGGTCATCGAGGAGTTGATCCAACTCGCCAAGGACCTCGACGCCGCCACCAAGGCGGGCAAGGAGATGGGCCTGACGGAAGACGAGAAGGCGTTCTATGACGCCCTCGCCGCGAATGATTCCGCCGTGACCGCGATGGGCGACGCGAAGCTGAAAGTCATCGCCGCCGAACTCATCACCCAGGTGAAGAAGAGCGTGACCATCGACTGGACCCTCCGCGAAAGCGCCCGGGCCAAGATCAAGGTCATGGTGAAACGCATCCTGAACAAACACGGCTACCCGCCGGACTTGCAGGAAGAAGCCGTGAAGACCGTGCTGGCGCAGGCGGAGTTGCTTTGCGCGGAGTGGGTGTGAGAGTTGGGGCCTTAGCAGCCGGTAGCCTTGGCTTGGCGGACATCGCCAGATCATCCGTATCCATGTTTCACTGCGCTATTCTCACTTCTCCTGCTTCTTCGCCCTACCCTGTCCGGTAAGCGGGCCTTCGAGCGGCGGGGTGAGTCCGTCGGCGGGCTGGTTCCACAGGCGCCACGGGTCGTTGAGGCGGCGCATTTCAACGAGCAGCAGCGTCTGCATTTCCGCCAGCTTGGCGGCGTGGCGCGGGTCGCTGGCGAGGTTCACCTGTTCCTTCGTGGGCTTCGCGCCGGTCAAGGCCGTCACCTTCGGGTCGTGGTGTTCGGCGAGGAATTCCTCCGGGTTGTCCTTGAGGTTGAAGAGCTGCGTCTCGCGCACGGCGCCGTTCATCACGTCGTATTGGATGAGTTTCCAGTCGCCCTGTTTCACGCTGCGCATGCCGGGCTTGGTGCCGCCGTTGTAAACGCCATACATCACGTCGCGGACGGTTTGTTTTTTCCCTTCCAGCACCGGACGGAAGCTCAGGCCTTCATTCGACTCCGGCGCGGGAATGCCGGCGAAGTCGCAGAGCGTGGCGAGGACGTCGAGCAGGTAGATGTTTCCCTCGGCGCGCGAGCCCGGCTTGATGCCCGGCCCCTTCACGACAAACGGCACGCGCCACGTGTGCTGATAGAGATTCTGCTTCCCCTGGAAAGCGTGTCGGCCAATCGCGATGCCGTGGTCGGCGGTGTAAATGATGTAGGTGTTGTCCAGTTCGCCCATCGTTTTGAGCTTCGCCAGCACACGGCCGATCTGGATGTCGATGTTCTCGGCGCAGGCGAACTCGCGGCCCAGCTCGTTGCGGATGGTGCGCTCATCGCGCTTCTCCCACACGCCGCTGACGGTGGTCTCGTCGCGCAGACCCGGATGACCATCGGGGAACGGTTTCGCGGGCAGCCAGTTTGCGGGGAGCTTGGGCTGCTTGGAATTCGTCGGCGGGAGCGCGTTTTTGTCGGTGTGATTGACCGCGCCGTAGTTGGCGAGCAACTCGAACTTGCCATCGCGCGTATCGTGAGGGTGCGAGAAACTGAAATCGATCAGGAACGGCTTGGTGTCCTTCGACGCTTCGCGCTCGTTCAGGTAATTCAGAACCTGCTCCGCGTGCCAGGCGCTGCCCGTTTCATCCGTGCCGCCGCGTTTGCTTGCATCGTGCCGGACGGTGAAGAGCTTGTTCGCGCCCTCGTAGCTGTTGCCCGTCTTGCACGTGCGCATCGTCGCGTAGCCGGCGCGATTGAACACGGCGGGGATGGTGTTCTGCACAATGTCCGGCGGACAATGCCCTTTCGCCCCGGGCCCGATCGGCAGATGCCACACCGTGCGTCCGGTCATGATCATGTGCCGCGACGGCGTGCACACCGCACCGCTGAAGGAGCCCATGTGATACGCGCCGTCGAGCACCATCCCCTCCGCCGCCAACCGGTCGAGATTGGGTGATCGGAGCGGCGACTTGGGGTTGTAGAACTTGAAATCAAACGGCGACTGGTCGTCCACGAGGATGAACAGGAGGTTCGGACGCTTGGCGGCAGCCGCGTGGGTGAGCCACGGAAAACACAGCAGGCACGAAAGGAGAAGGCGGAGGAAGGGTTTCATGGTTGGGTATCGTATTGTGTTTGTCGTTGATGACTACTTCGCACCCGAACCGACGAACTCCTCATGCGTTAGTTTACCGTCGCCGTTCTTGTCGAAGTTTTTGAAACGGGCTTCAAGGTTCGGCTGATTCTTCAATCCAATCTTGTATTCGTCGAGCGTCAAAATGCCGTCCTTGTTCGTGTCCATGCGCTCGAAGGCTTTCGCGCGGTCGGGTGTGGCCTTCTTCGCGGGCGCCGTCGGAGTCGTTGCGTTCTCGCCGCGCTTCGTCGGTGTGGCTTTGGCATTGGCGCGGTCGGCCGCGCTGATGCAGGCCGGGTCGGGCTTTGCAGGCAGCGTGGCTTTCCAATCGAGCGCGAGCTGGGTGAGGCGCGCGACGATGTCGGGATGCTCCTTCGCCACATCGGCGGCCTCGGCGCGGTCGTCGGTGAGGCGATGCAGTTCGACGCGCTTCGCATCAGCGGTGAGCACGAGTTTCCAATCGCCGTCGCGCACGGCGAGACGCGGCCACCAGTCGGGCTCGGCGGCTTTGCCGGTCCATTCCCAGAAGATGGGACGGGTGCGGGCGATCGGCTTGCCTTGGAAGGCGGTGAGCAGATTCTCGCCGTCGCTGTGGTAGTCACCGGGCAGACTCACGCCGGCGGCGGCGCAGAGCGTGGGCAGCAGATCGACGGCGGTGAAGGCGGTGGTGTTGTTCCGCACGCCCGCCGGAGTGTGGCCGGGCCAGCGCACGAGAAAGGGCACGCGCACGCCGCCTTCAAACAGACTGCGCTTGCGACCGCGCAGGCCGCCCGTGTCGCCGATGCTGTAGTAGCCGCCGTAGCCGCGCTCGCCGGATTCGGCGTCGAGCTTGCCCTTCTCCTTGGCCGCGCTGGTGGACTCGGGGCCGTTGTCGCTGGAAAAAAGCACGATGGTGTTTTGCTCCACGCCGGCGGTCTTGAGTGCGTCGAGCACGGTGCCCACGGCGATGTCGCCGTCGGTGATGACGGCGGAGTAAACCTGCTTCTGCTCATCGAGGTGCTTCCATTTCTCCATCGAAGCCTTCGTGGGAACGTGCGGCAGGTGGCTCTCGTGCAGCCACACGTTGACGTAGAATGGCCGGCCCTGGCTGGCGAGGATGAACTTGGCCGCATTCTCGGCCGTGTCGTGCAGGCCCGCCTGCGGCGTCTCCGCGCCACCGTTGAAGATGGCGAATTCGTCAAAGCCGTAAGCCGTGGGCGGCGGCGCACCGTGGATGTTGCGACTGGTGAGATGCCATTTGCCGAAATGCCCGGTGCGATAGCCGGCCTGCTGAAAGAGGCGTGCGGTGTTGGGCGCCTTCGGGTCGAGCCAGTCGGGCATGTTGCGCTCGGCATTCTGCGCCGGCGTGGCGAAGTGCTGATGAATCGAATACCGCGCGGGATAATGCCCCGTCATCGCCCCCGTGCGACTCGGCGAGCACACGGGATTCAGCACATTGAACTGCTGGAAGTCCGTTCCCTCGCTCGCGAGCCTGTCCAAGTTCGGCGTCTTCAACCAAGGATGCCCATGGCACGACAAATCACCCCAGCCCCAGTCATCCGCGAAGATGAAGACGATGTTGGGCTTGGCCGCGGGCTTCGGAGCACCGGCGGCGTGAAGTGCTGCGAATGGTGAGAGCAGCAGAGCGATGAGGGGGAGGAGAGTGTGTTTCATGAGGATAGATTTGCTATGCGACTATTCCACGTCCGAGGTTTTCATCTCCTTCAGCGTGCGCGGGGAAAGTGGGGCGTCGGGGTGGAGTCCTTCGGTGCGTTTGTTGCGTCCGCCGGGAGTGCCAATGGCGAAGACTGAACGCCAGTTGATGGCGAAGGCGGGATACTCCTTTTCCATGACATCGACCTTGGCCCAGTTGGCGAGCACTTGCGCCTTGGCGGCGGCATCCTTGCCTTTGCCGGCCTCGAACTTCTGCATCGAGGCTCGTGTGCTGACGACGAGCTGGGTGAACTCGAATCCGCAGCGCGTGAAATGCAGCCGGCGGCGATATTTTTCATCCGCCGTGGCCAGCTTCGTTGCGGCGGCGTCGAGATGGGACTGTGCTTTGGCCAGCAGTGCGGGCGTGTATTTTTCGGGAAGGTCGAAGACGCGCATGCGGCTGGGTTTAGCGGCGACGAATTCCATGCGCGTGCGCTCCAGCAGTTCCCAGTAGGCTTTCAAGTCCGCGGCGGCGGGACCGTAGGTGCGCTGGTAGTAGTCATTCATCAGCGCCGGCACGTCAGCGTGGGGATTCCACGCGAGATGGGCGAGCGCGTAGTAGTGCGGGCCTTGATTCGCCCAGTGATACCAAAACATGTCAAAGAAGATGCCGATGCAATGCGTGTCGGCAGCAAAGCGGAAGTCCTCGGCCGCTTGCGTCATCGCCACGTCGGGCATGCCCCAAGTGAGACCGGCGGGATTGCCGAGATTCGGGCGCCACATCATGTGCGCGGCCTTCTTCGACCAATCCGCGTGCATCTTCATCGCCTTCTCGCGCTCGGCGGGACCGCGCATGGGAAAGTTGCTCACGCTGGCAATGATGACGTTTGAATCCGGCACTGCGGCAATGGGCGCGGGGCGCGAGTAACCGTAGGCGAGTAGTTGCACATACAGTTCCTTGTCCGGGTAACGCTGCTTCAACATGCGAGCAAGCGTGTTGGCGAAGATGACTTGGCGGTCGCTCAGCGCGGGACGATCTTCTCCATAGTTCTTCCAGCGAAAGGGGAATTTTTCGCCGTCAGGGTGGTCCTTGGACTGACACTCTTTGCACACGCAGTGGCCGAAGCCATAGCCGTCGTTCTCGCTCACATTAAAGAGGCGCTTGGTCGGATTCTCACGCAGCTCTTCGTCCACCTCGGCGAGCCACTGCTGCCAGACCTTGGGATTGGACTCGCACATCTTCGTGTTCGACGCTTTTGCATTCGGGCTGCGGGAGCCGTCAGGTTGCAGTGCAAAGAAGTCGGGATTCGTCTTCGAATATTTCTCCCACCAGTGGCCGAAGCCGTGGCCGCCCTCGAGCTCCATCGAATCGAGCTGCACACGCTGAAGCCGCGCCCATTCGAGGTCCGGACCTTCCTTGTGATCGCCAAGCTCCAGTTTCGTGAACAAGCCCGCCCGCGCCCGAATCTGCGGATGATAACGCTGCTCCATCGGTGCAATCGCGATGCGCTCCTGTTTGATCACGTCCTCTTCGCCCGGCCAAAGCCAGCGCACACCGAGCTGGTCGCGGAGGAAGGAATAGACCGCGTTCGCCGTGCCATACTCCTGCTGCACGCCCGTCTTCGTGCTTAGCCGACCTTTGGCCGTCATGTGCGCGGAGTCCCAGCGATCCCGCCCCGCGATGACGAGATGCTTTTCATTCGCCGCGATGAGCGTCTCCTCGGGATGCTTGAAATCGAAGTCGGTCTTCGGAAACAAAGTCTTCACCACCGGCTGCACGCCAATCCAGATCGCCCGCTCCGGCAGCGGCCTTGGCTCTCCATCGAAGATCGCGGGCTTCTTGCCGCTGATCTTCTCGATGTAGTTCGCCAAGGTCACCGCCGCATCCCGCGTGCGCGGTGGGGCGTTTTTGAAAACGATGATCGGCGCGGGTGCGGTATCTTTGGCGACGAGGATGAAGTCAGCCGCGTGTGTAACCTGCGATGCCAGCAACAGGGCGGCGATGAGTGTGTGTTTGGGTTGCATGATGGTGATTATTCTGCCCCGAAGAAGGGGAAGAGCTTCCGCAGTTCCTCGGGTGAGGGCTGGCGACCGTATTCGCTGATTTCAAAAGCCTCCGCATACTGCACGGCGCGCCCCGCTTCCCCGCCGTAGAGCTTCACGAGCAGGTCGCGATACTTGTCCGCCTCGGCGCGCTGGCGGGTGGACCAGCGAATCTTCAGCCACGCGCGGCGCCCAGCTTCGTCATTCGCGGGCGGAACGCCGCGCAGCGGCACGCGGCCTTCATAGACCTGCGAGGCGATCTCGTGCAGGCCGTCGAGCTTTTGCTCGAAGACGTCGTCGAGAGCCACTGCGAGGTCCGGCTTGAAAGGGCGGGGCGTCGTGAAATCGTCGCTCGTGAAAAGATAGGCCGGCATTTTCTCCAGCGCCGGGACCTCCGGGCAAAAGCGGCGCGCGGTGACGAGGAACGAAGAATCCTGAAGCAGCATGGCGACGGCGCGATGATCAGGATGATAATCCGAGGGCCGATGTCCGATCACGATGTCCGCACGCCATTCGCGAATGACGCGGACGAAGGCCTTCCGTGTTTCGAGGTCCGGCACGAGTTCGCCGTCGTGGAAGTCCAACACCTGGGAGGTGACGCCCAGTTTGCGGGCGCACGCCGCCACCTCCGCCGCCCGGCGGGTCGCGACTTCTTTCTTGGTGCCCGGACGATCGCTCAGGTCGCCGTTGGTCGCGGAGACGAGCTTCACGTGATGCCCGAGCCGCGCCCATTTCACCGCCGTGCCGCCGGCCTTGTATTCCGCGTCATCGGGGTGCCCGCCGAAGATGACGATGCGCAGGTTGCCATCGGCATCGGCGGCGTGGAGCTTGGCCAGTGGCGCAAGCAGCAGCGCAATGAGGAGCGTGAGGAGGCGTTTCATTGCTTCGTTTTCTTGTTCTTCTTTTTCGCCGGAGTGGCTTCGGCGGACTTGGTGCGCGGGGAGAGGTATTGATCGAACACATCGCCTTGGCCGAGCGCGCGCGGGTCATTTTGCTTTTTGAGTTCGCTCATGAGCGTCTCGCGCAGGGCGGCGAGCTTTTCCGCGAAGGCGGGATTGGCGGCGAGGTTCACGACGCAATCAGGATCGCTGGCGAGGTCGAACAACTGCTCGGCCGGACGTTTGCCGAAGGCGTGCTGCCAGAAAGGATCCTTCTCGCCGCTTTCCGTCGCGAGCGTTTTGCTCGGGCTGGCGTCTGTGTCTTTCGCGCCCAGCTCGGGATTGCCGCACGGCCAGCGGTCAGGCGCGAAGTTGTGGACGTAAAACAAATTGCCGCTGCGAATCGCGCGCGCGGGATAGCCGAGACCCGCCGGCGAACCGGGCCGGGCGAGCACGTCATTGCGCTCGCGGCCGACGATGACCATGGCGCGTTCGCCTTTCGGTTCGTTGCGAAGCAAATCCGTGAAGCTGCGGCCGGTGATGGGCGACATGCCCTGCGCGGCCCCATTCACGCCGAACAATTCGAGGAACGTCGGTGCGAGGTCGATGAAGCTGATGAAGTCGGCGACGCGGCGGCCCGGTTTCGCGATGCCCGCAGGCCACGTCGCGACGAACGGGATGTGATGCGCGTCGTCGTAGGTGTGACCCTTCACGCGCGGAAACGGCATGCCGTGATCCGAGGTGACGATGATCAACGTGTTCTTCGCCTCGCCGCTGGCTTCGAGTGCGGCGAGCAACGAGCCGACCTGCGCGTCGTAGGCCTCCACCTCGATCGCGTAGTCGAGCATGTCGCGGCGGATGAGATCGTTGTCGGGCCAGTAGGCGGGCACGCGGTCGATGTCGGAGGGCTTCTTGCCGGCGGCGATGCCGGAGTCGTGCTTGTAAGCACGGTGCGGATAGTGACTGCCGAACCAATAGAAAAACGGCGTGCCCGGCGCGCGCTTCTTCAGAAACGCGGTGAGGCCGGCGCCCGGGTCATTCGCATTTTTTCCGCCGTCTCCGCCGAGTGCGAAGTTGCGCTGGCTGCCATCGGCCAGCTTCGCTTCGCCGGGGCCCCAGGTCTTGCCCGCGCCGCCGGTTTGAATGCCGGCCTTGGCGAGCGCCTCGCTGAAGGCCATGAACTTCGCGGGGAAATACGGCTGATGATTCGCCGCATCTTCGAGCTGCCACGGATTGCGGCCGTTGAGGATGGAGGCCCGCGACGGCGCGCACTTCGAGGTCGGCGTGTAAGCGTTGTCGAACACCAGCCCCGCCTTCGCGAGGCGGTCAATGTTCGGCGTCTTCACCCACTTGCATCCGTAGGCGTCGCCGAAATGCCGTGAGGCATCATCGGCGATGATGAACAGGACGTTGGGTTTCGTAGCGGCGTTGGTCGCTGAGAGCGAGAGCGACCACGCCAGGGCGAGCACCAGCAAGTGTGTGGGTTTCATCGGTAAATTAAACGCCTCCTTCGGGTCGGCAGTCAATGCGGGCCGCGCCGGTCATTGTTTCTTCTTCGGCGCCGGCTTCTTCTTCAAGTAGTAGTCCGGCCACACGATCAACTCCGATTCGAGATTGGTGAAAGTCCAGTGCGGCCAGACCGGCGTCTCCGCGCGGACCTCGCGATACTTCGCTTCGAGCGTGCGCTGCAATTCGTCGAGCTTTGCCGTCTCGGTTGCTGACAGCTCGCTCGCCTCGCCGATGTCGCGGCGCAGATTGTAGAGCATGAATTTCTGCAACTCCGCCGTCTTTACCTCGCGCTCGGAACGCTCATCAATGTTGTTCTGCCGCGGCCCCGAAACCGCACCGAAGGAAGCGAGCAGTTTCCAGTCTTCGTCGCGCAGCGCCACTTTCGGCTCGCCCAAGGCGCCGTTGAAGTGCCAGTAGAGCGGCGTGGCGCGCGCCACTGGTTTGCCCGCAAACACCGGCAGCACGCTCGCGCCATCGAGCACGCGGTCGCGCGGTGGCCTGATTCCGAGCGCGTCGCAGACCGTCGGGAAAAAATCCACGCCCCCGACCGGCTCGTCGCTGACCTTGCCCGGTGCGATTCGTCCCGGCCAGCGCACGATGCCCGGCACGCGGATGCCGCCCTCCCACAGCGAACCCTTCTTGTCGCGCAGCGGGCCGGCCGAGCCGTGCGGGTGCATCGGCGTGATGGCGGGGCCGTTGTCGCTCGTGAACCACACCAGCGTGTTCTCGCGCAGGCCGCGCTCGTCGAGCGCGCGCAGCAACCGCCCGAAGGCATCGTCCATCTGCGCAATGTTGCCGTAGTAGGCGGTGAAGCTCGGATCGTCCGAGGGAAAATTGCGCGCGAACTTCGTGTCGCTGGCGATCGGCTCGTGCGGCTCATGGAAACAGTTGTAGAGGAAGAACGGTTTCGATTTGTCGCGGCCGGTGTCGAGCCAGCGGATCGCCTCATCCACGACGAGCTGCCCGGCGAAGCCTTCGAGCGTTCCGACGGGCTTGCCGTTGCGGACGAAATTGGTCGGGTTGTGGTGATTGGGCAGCGCGTTGTTCTGCGTGGAGAACCAGTGATCGAATCCGTGGTCGCCCGG
This sequence comes from uncultured Verrucomicrobiota bacterium, assembly GCA_964539075.1. Classification (GTDB taxonomy): domain Bacteria; phylum Verrucomicrobiota; class Verrucomicrobiia; order Limisphaerales; family CAZIFU01; genus CAZIFU01. The sequence goes on from CAZIFU010000052.1 coordinate 12,231, forward strand.
TTGCGGCTGTTCCGGCTGGTTGAACTTCCCGTTCAGGTGCCACTTGCCGACGTGAGCCGTCGCGTAGCCCGCCTGCTTGAGCAACGACGCGACCGTGGTTTCGCCGCGCCGCAGGTGCATCGGCGAGCCGAGCGGAATCGCGCTGCGAATTCCCGCGCGCATCGGCGTGCGGCCCGTCATCAACGCCGTGCGTGAGGGCGAGCAGTTGGCGTGGCCGGCGTAGCAACTCGTCAGGCGCAGTCCCTCGGACGCGAAGCGGTCGAGGTTCGGCGTCTTGGAAATCTTCGAGCCGAAACACGCGAGGTCGCCGTAGCCCAGGTCATCGCACAGCACGAGGACGATGTTGGGCCGCCGGTCCGCCGCCTCCGCCGGAGCGAATGACACCAGCGTCAGCAACGCGAGCAACAGCGGTGGCAGGAATCTTTTCATGCGAATTCAACCAAACGATTGGACGATTACGGATGCAGCTCGCGAGCGCCGTTCTTCAGCCCGTTGAGCACCTTCACCTCCGCATCGGTGAGCGCGCGGTTGAAGACGGCGAGGTCGTCGAGATGGCCGACGTAGGACGCGCCGAGGACGAGCTGCACGGCGTCGGGATTCCAGCCGAGCGTGAGGTCCCAGTTCTCGATGGAGCCCATGAGCTTGGCGTTCAAGTAGAGCCGGCCCACGGGCTTCTTCGCCTTGTCGTTCACGTTCTCCAGCGTGAAGACCGCGTGCGTCCACGCCTCGCGCGAGAACGGCGCGCGCGGCAGGTTCACCGCCGGGCGCTGCGCGTCGGTCATCTTCGCCCAGTCGAGGTTGTTCGGGTTCCAAATCTCCACGCGCGGGCGGATGGCGAAGCGAAAGTGGCGCGGCGACTCGTCCTTCGACCATTCAAGGAAGATGAATCCCTTCTTGGTGTCGTCACCGACGATTTGCACGGGGTCGCAATAGCCCGGGGCCAAGTCCTTGTCGGGGTCGAGCCGCAGCCAGACGGAGACGGAGGCGCTCCAGTTCTTGTCGTTGTAGTTGAGCACGCCCGCGCCCTTGAAGCGCGGCTGCGTGGTGCCCTTCTTCGTGAAGTGCAGACCGCCGCCGAAACGTCCGTCGGGCACGAGCTTCAACTCCTCGTTCGCCACCAACGGCGCCGTGCCCTGCTTGGTGCGGACGAGGCACGCCTTGTCGCCACGCGAGAAGTCGGCATCCAGCCCTTTGTCAAACGAGGCGTGGAAGGTGAGGGCTTGTTTCAAGCCGCTGCTTTGCGCGACGACGGTAAACGAAATGAACGACGCGCACATGAGCGCGAGGGGCAATGTAAGGGAACGCATGGGTGAAACATACCTGACAGCAGACCCTCTCGGGAAGTGGGGAAGTTGACGACTGTTGGAGATTTACTTTGGAACATGAAAGTGCAAGCATTAATCCATGGCTGTTCATCAGGGTTGGTCCCGTCGCACCCGGCTCTTTACGCTGCTTGCGTGCGCGTTCATCAGTGCATCGCAAATCGTGGTCCGCGCTGGCAATGTCGCGCTCACGGACAATGGCTCTACCGTCACCATCGCCAACGGTCTCGTCTCGATGGTCGTGCAAAAATCCGATGGCAAGGTCACGACGTTCAATCGCATCGGTGGTCCGAATCTCGTCGGCAACACCAGCGGCAGCGGGATGTATTTTGACGCCAACGTCACTGTCGGCACGAACTCGCTCTACACCGGCCTCTCACCCGCGACGTATTCCGTCGTGACGAATACTGCGGCCCGCGTTGAAGTAATGTGCCGCAACACCAACTTCGCTCAGCCGGGCGGTTGGACGGTGGGCGGGTTCGACGTGGAACTGCATTTCGTAATGGATTCCAACTCCGATGGTTTCTATAGCTACAACGTCTGGCGGCATGGCGCGGGCCAGCCGGGCGTTAAACTCGAACAGACGCGCACCGTCACCCGCACCGACCCGGACCTCTTCGCTTCGAGCGCGGGCGTGACGCGCTACGCGTATTCGTCGCAGAACAATTTTGGCCAGATGCGCGGCGTCATTCCCGGGGAAAATCCGCAGCAGATCACGGACGCGACGACGGAGTTTCCGCCGGGAACGTATTACACCAACGCCGTCGGCTCGAATTACAACGGCATGCCGGTCTATAGCAAATACGATTGGGCCGACCTGCTGGAGAATCACACCGCGCATGGGCTGGCCAGCGAGACGAACGGCATCTGGCTCATCTTCGCGAGCATGGAGTATTACAACGGCGGCCCGACGAAAGGCGTGTTGCTCGATCATTGGGCGACGAATCCGCTCATGATCAATGAATTTCAAGGCGGTCATTTTGGCGGCAGTTCCATCACCATCGCGACAAACGAAGTCTGGGAGAAATGTTACGGGCCGTATTTTGTCTATGCCAACGCCGGAGCAAGTCACGACCAGCTCTGGCAGGACGCGCAGAATCGCGCCGCCACCGAAAAAGCCGCGTGGCCCTATTCGTGGGTCAACAGCCCGGCGTATCCGACGCAGCGGGGCCGGGTCACGGGCGGGTTGACGATCAGCGGCCAGTCCACCAGCAATGCATTGCTGGTGCTGGCGCAACCCGGCAGCTATTGGCAAAGCCAGTCGCGTGATTACATTTTCTGGACGCGTGCCAACAGCAACGGACAATTTACGATTCCCGCCGTGCGACCCGGAGCGTATTCGCTCTTCGCGCGTGTGCCCGGAGTTTTCGGTGAATACGAACTGACGAATGTGATCGTCACCGCCAACCAGACCAACAATCTCGGCACGCTCGCGTGGACACCGACGAAGTATCAGCAGACGCTCTGGCGCATCGGCACCCCGGATTTGACGACGGGTGGCTTTCGCTTCGCCGACCGGAAGCGTCAGTTTGGACTCTGGTTTCGCTACCTCGAAGAGCGCGGCACGAACGATTTGGACTTCGTCGTCGGCCCGAGTGTGCCGTCGAACGACTGGTATTACGCGCAGTGCGTCATCCCGTTGGGCGCGGCCGCCGACACCAATGGCATCTATGTCGCGCCGAAGTGGAATGTGATTTTCACCCTGACCAACACGCCGCCGCAGCCGGCCGTGTCAGCGATCACCAAGAACCGGCCAGCCAGGGTCGAATTGAACCGGCCACTGCCACCGACATAAATTCGCATTTTCATCCAAGAACCTCCCCGTAACGCTCTGCTGAGGAGCTTCTTGGATGAAAATGCTCATTTCTCTTGGGCTGTTTTGAGTGGCCGGTTCAATTCGACCTTTCGTGGCTGGTTTTGAAGTGACCGGTGACAGCCGTGCTGAATCTCGATCTCGCCGGTTCGATCCAAGGTGCGTTCAATGTCTATGTCAACGGCACCAGCCTCGCCCCGAATCCGGTTTCTGGTTTTGGCAACGTAAACGATGCGGCGATCTATCGCGACGGCGTGCTGGGGGGCCTGGCGAGAAGTTACCAGCTCTCCTTCGACGCAAATCTGCTCCAGCCCGGCACAAACGTGATCACCTTCACCGTGCGCGCCGGCGGGTCGAACTTGAAGTGGAGCGGCACGAAACCGGTGCTGCCTTCGGCGGGCATCATGTATGACAGCATCGAGTTGAACGCCGGGTATCCGCCGCCGCCGCGCAATCTCACCTGGCGCGGCGGTCTTTCGGGCAACGCGTGGGACATCAGCACGACGCAAAACTGGCAGAGCAACGGCGTCGCGACCCTCTTCGCGGATGGCGACCACGCGACGTTTGACAACAGCGGGTCAAACAATTTGAACATCGCGCTGACCGGCGTCTTGCAGCCCGGCACGGTCACGGTGAATTCCGGCAGTAATTATGTCTTCGGCGGTGCCGGTTCGCTCGCGGGCGCGATGACGCTCGCCAAATACGGTGCGGGCACGCTGACGATCAACACGACCAATATATTTCTCGGCGGCACCACGCTCGTGGCGGGCAAGATCGTTCTCGGCACAAACTTCGCGCTCGGCACAGGCGGCCTCAACCTCGCCGGCGGTTCGCTGCAACTGCTGCGCAATGCTGCCATTGATAATGCGCTCCAAGTGCAGTTCGGAAGTGCCGTGTTGAACAATGGCAACAACACGCTCAACGGTTCCTGGAGCGGAGACGGCTTGGTCACGTTCACCATCACGACCAATAATGTCATCTCCGTTGGAGGCCCGGGGAATGATTTTGGCGGCACGCTGTCCTTGGGAACCAGCCCGGGCGCGCTGCGCTTCAATCAGGGCACGAACACTTGGGGCCTGTCGAATGCCGTCGTGGATGCCGGCACGCTGGGCATCATTCGCAATCGCTTCACGGGCAGCGGCACGCTTTATCTTGGCGGACTCGCAGGCGGCCCGGCCTCCAAGCTTCTCGCCACCGATCAGGTGGTGAATCCCGGCTCGACTAACACCTGCGTCATCGGCGCGGCGAATCTGGACACCACGTTCGCGGGCACGATGGCCGACACCGCGCATCTGCTGGCGCTGACCAAAATCGGAACGGGCACGCTCACCCTCACCGGCACGAACAATTATTCCGGGCTGACCGCCGTCGCCGCCGGGACGCTGCAAGTGTTGGGGCAGCTTGCGACGACAAACTTCATCATCGTTTCCAGCAGCGCGACGCTCGATCTTGGCGGCACGTTGACCGCCGGTTTGGTGCAGATCAATTCGGGCGGCACCCTCACTGGCTGCGGAACCATCAGTGGCCCGCTCGTCAACCACGGCACAGTCGTTGCCGTGTGTGGTGCCGGTCAGAAACTCACGATCAACGGCAGCTTTACCAACCACGGCACGCTGCAATTGATCGCCGGCACCGCGCTCGAAGTCACCGGCACGTTTGTGAACAACGGCGTCATTGACATCATCACCAGCGAGGGGGGATTGCCGCCGGGCATCATCAACAACGGCGTCATCATCAATTCATCCAGCGTCGCGGTTCAATCCGTTGACCTCACCGGGGGCGACGTAACTATCAGCATCATGACTTACGCCAACCACAACTATCAGTTGAAACGCGCCACGTCGCTTTCGTTACCGGTCTGGACGAACGTCGGCCTGCCCGAACCTGGCACCGGCGGCGTGGTGCAATTGATTGATTCCCCCGCGCCAGCCGTCGACCAACTCTATTATCGCGTCCTGGTCGCACCCTGAAGCGGCAGCCTCGGAGAACTGCGCCCGCAAAGTCCGCATGGCTGGCGTAGTGAGCGTCCGCCTCCACCGTGGCGGGGTCGCCGTCGATGGCGTTGCGGGCGAACTTCTCGTTGCCGGTGTTCTCGCTGCTGACGCGGACGATTTTCCAATCCTTGTTGGGCAACAACCCTGGCACATTGAGCGCTGCGCCGGCCTTTGAGGCGGACTTGGCGGCGGCTTTCGCTTTTCCTTTGCCCTTCGCCTTCTTCGGCTCCGACGATTCGGGTTCATCCTGCTTGCCGAACTTCGCGCGGCGGTCGCGCTCGTGACGGTCGGTGCGGGAGAAGGTGCCTTCGCGGACCGGTTCGTGCGCCTTGGTTGCGAGCGCGGTGAGCTTGGCGAGCATGTCGGGCTTCGTGACGGCGAGGTTCTTGGATTCGCTCGGGTCGGTGGCGAGGTCGTAGAGTTCCCACTGCCCGCTCTTCGCCGGTTTTACCGCGCGCCAGTTGCCCTGGCGAATCGCGGTCCAGCCGCCGATTTCCCAATACAGATACTCGTGCTGCTTTTGCGCGTGGCCCGCCGCGGCCTCGCCGATCAGCGTCGGCAAAATGGAAATCCCGTCGAGGTCCGCCGGTGCCTTCGCGCCCGTGACCTCGGCGATCGTGGGCATCACATCCGGGAAGTAACCGAGATGATCGGTCACGCGGCCCGGCGCGATTTTACCCGGCCAGCGCGCGATGAACGGCACGCGCACGCCGCCTTCGTAGAGCGTGCCCTTGGTGCCGCGATACTCAACGCCGGTCTGCGGGTTCTTGTTCCCGAGATGCACGCCGCGCGGAAACTCGGCCGAACTGAAGTAATCGTTCGCGCCGTTGTCGCCGCTGAAGAAGACGAGCGTGTGGTTGTCGATGCCGAGTTCCTTGAGCAGCGCGAGGACTTCGCCGACGTGGCGGTCGATCATTGTGACCATCGCGGCGTAACGGCGCGCGGGCTCGGTCCACGGCTTGTCCTTGTAAAGCGCCCACGCCGGGTCGCTGTCGGGAATGTCGAAATTCCCATGCGGCGGCGTGTAGGGCAGATACGCGAAGAACGGCCGCTTCGCGTTGTCGCGGATGAATTTCATCGCTGCCTCGTGAATGACGTAATGCGAGTAAGTCTTGCCGCCCGTGCCGTGATTGCCGTCGAGCTTCACCTCCTCGCTGTTGCGGATGAGATACGGTGGATAATAACTGTGCGCGTGGACTTGGTCGTAGTAGCCGAGAAAAACATCGAACCCGTGCTTCTCCGGCACGCCCGTCGAATCGCGCCCACCATTGCCCCACTTGCCGAAGCCGCCCGTGGCATAGTCGAGCGGTTTCAGCATCGAGGCAATCGTCACATCATCCGCGCGCAACGGCGTGCCGCCACCATTCGCGCGCACCGAGGTGTGGCCGCTGTGTTTGCCGGTGAGAAAGCAGCAGCGCGTCGGCGCACACACCGCGGAGCCGGCGAAGAGATTTTTAAAGCGAATGCCCTCCGCCGTCATCCGGTCGAGGTTCGGCGTCTTGATGTTGCGCCCGCCCATGAACGCCGGTTCGTAGTAGCCGAGTTCGTCGGCCATGATGTAGATGACGTTGGGCTTCGTGGCGGCGGCGTGGACCGGACCGAGCAACGCGCACCAAACCACAACGATAAAAGACAGGATTTTCATGGAGCGAAACATACCCGAAGGCAGACGCGGGAGGGAAGCCGCGAGGTGAAGCGTCTGTGCATCACAGCTTCGAGCGCGACCTACTTCTTCTTCGCCTTCGCTGCCCTGCCTGCTGAGTCTCCCGACTCGCCCAGCTCTTTGATGAAAATGTTTCGGAACTCCACGGCGTCCTTGTGGTTCTGCAACGTGACCGGGCCCTCCGCCGGAATGTCCTTCACCCGCGCGCCTTTGATGACCTGCACTCCGTTGAGCGACACGTCCACGCGGTCGCCGCGCAGCGTGATCACGAAACGATTCCATTCGCCCGGGCCCTGGTCGGCGCGGACGCCCGGCATGGTTTTCAACCGCTCCTCTTTCGTCGCCTGCAGGTCCTTGAACTTCGTCCCGACTTCGCCGCTGCCGCACGGCTGACACCAGATGTTGACCTGGGCCGCGCGCACGCCGCGCAGATACACGCCGCTGTCGCCCCACGTCAGGTTGTCCTTCATGAGCACCTTGCCCGCGGCGTCAGTGTGGAACTGGCCGTCGTCCGTGAGCCACTGGTGCGGCTTCACCTGAGGCGTGCCGGTGAGCCGCCAGTCGAGCATCAGGGTGAAGTCGCGAAACTTCCGCGCGGTCGAGAGGTTGTAATCCTTGCCCTTCACGCGCGCGGGTTCGTCCGTGCGCAACCGGATGACGCCATCGGCGAATTCCCAGACGCCGTCCAGATGCGCGGCATGGTTTCAGTTGGCCCAAGTCCGGACGTCGAAGAGCGGAGTGAATCCTTCGGGCACCGGCTCAACGGCCCTGACCGCCCCGGCCAACAGCACGACCGCTGTGGCGATGCTCATCAACCGGTGAATCGCTCGGGATGTTCGGCCGCTCATTTTAATCCTGATCGATTTGCTTTTTCTTCCCCTTCTTCTTCGGGGCCGAGTCATCCGCCTTCGCCTTGCCGCCGTTCGGGCTGTTCGTCTTCCACCAGCCGGGCCCTTCGGCGTCGATATTGGCGTTGTGCTTGATGAGTTGCTCGCGCAAGGCGGCGAAGCGTTGCGGCTCCTTGTCCTTGAGGTCGGTGGTTTCCGCCGTGTCGGTCTTGAGGTTGTAGAGTTCGAACTCCGTCAGCTCGGCATTCGCGAGAATCTTCCAATCGTCCACGCGCATCGCGACTTTCGCGTTCGGCGCCATGAGGAGCCGCCAATAGAGCGGCTGCGGGCGCTCCACTTTGGTCGCGGCGCCGGTGAGCACGGGCAGAACATTCACGCCGTCGAGCACGCGGTCGGTGGGCGGCTTGACGCCGGCAATCGCGAGCATCGTGGGAAGGATGTCGCTGCCGATGACGGGCACATCGCTCGTGGTGCCGGGCTTGATGTGGCCGGGCCAGCGCGCGATGCCCGGCACACGGATGCCGCCCTCGTGCATCGAGCGCTTGCGGTCACGCAAGCCGCCGCTGGAACCGCGCCCCGGCGACTTGATGCCGTCGCCCTCTGGGCCGTTGTCCGAGGTGAAGAAAACAAACGTACTGTCGGCGAGCTTCTGTTCATCGAGCGATTTCATGAGCATGCCGAACGCGTGATCCATCTGCGTGACGTTGGCGTGATGCTCGCGCTGCACGTCGTCGGTGAGATCGGGATAGAGCGCCTTGAACTTCGGGTCGGACTTAATCGGGTAGTGCGGCTCGTGCGTCCACACGGCGAGGAAGAACGGCTTGGCCGGGTCGCGCTTCTCCTTCAGCCACGTGATGGCCTCGCCCACGACGAGCGGCGCGGAATAGCCTTCGAGCCGACCGACCGGCTGGCCGTTGCGGACGAAGTTGTTTGGGTTCTCGTGCGTTGGCCCGGCGTTGTTCTGTGTGGCCATCCACCAGTCGTAACCGTGGTCGTTCGGTTGCGGCTGCGCGGGGTTGTTGAACAGGCCGTTCAAGTGCCATTTGCCGCTATGACACGTCGTGTAGCCCGCACCCTTGAGCAGCTTGGGCAACGTGATTTCGCTCGTGCGCAAATGCACCGGCGCACCTTCGGTGAGCCACGTGTAAACACCGTTGCGATGCGGCGTGCGCCCCGTGAGCAGCGCCGAGCGCGACGGGCTGCACACGGCGCTGGCGGAGTAACACTGGGTCAGCCGCACGCCCTGCTTCGCAAACGCATCGAGGTTCGGCGTCTTGATGAGCGGATGCCCGTAGCACCCGAGGTCGCCGTAGCCGAGGTCATCGGCGAGGAAGAGGATGAGGTTGGGTTGCGCCGCGCGGGCAACGAATGCCGGCAGGGTCAGGAGCAGGAGGAGACGCAAAGAGTTTTTCAAGCTGCGGGTCAAAGCGTTCATGGGGCGAGCTTGATTGAAGTGCCATGCTTTGGCGAGTCCTTCGATAAGCCGCGCCGACAGCAAACCTTCTGCGGGATTGTCGCAGTGTCCCGGTGTGGTAGCATCAGAACATGAGTGCGATGCCACTTTCCCCGGTGTCATGGTCGCGCATGGATCGGGGCCTTGAAAAAGTGAAGGAACGCCTCCTGCGAGTGGCAGAGGCGTTGCGCCGCGCGAACTTCGCGTATGCCGTCGTCGGAGGCAACGCGGTCGCCGCGTGGGTTTCGCGCGTGGACGAGGCGGCGGTGCGCAACACGCGCGATGTGAATGTGCTGCTGCGGCGCGCGGATTTCGGGCAGATCAAGACGGTGCTGGCGCAGGCCGAATTCGTGCATCGGCGCGTGGCCTCGCTCGGCAAGGTGGGTGCCATGGACGTGTTTCTCGACGGCCCGGACGCCAAGGTGCGCGATGCCGTCCACGTCTTGTGGGCGGGAGAGAACGTGCTGCCGGACAGCGCCGCCCCGTCGCCGGATGTCACGGAGGCTCAGGACGCCGGCGGGTTCATGTTGATCAATCTCGAACCGCTCGTGCGGATGAAACTCACCTCGTTCCGCGACAAGGACCGGATGCACTTGCGCGACCTGCTCGCGGTGAACCTCATCGATGAAACCTGGCTGGCAAGGTTCGAGGAACCGCTTCGCGGACGCCTGCGCACCATCCTCGATGATCCGGAGGGGTGACCCGCAACCGGGTCACTTCCCCTCGGCGGCCCACTGCTTCATCAACTTGATGTTCTTCTCGACGGCCGGGTTTCCTTTGCCGAGGTATTCGACCATGTCGCTGTCATACATCTTCCCGGTTTCGGGGCCGCGGTCTTTCGTCTCGACCATCCAGCGGTCGAGACGCGCGCGCAACGTTTCGAGCGTGGCCTGGTGCGCGGGGTCGGCAGACAAATTCTTCACCTGCCAGCGGTCGGTGGTCCATTCGTAAAGCTCCTCGGCGGGACGCGTGGGGCTGAACAAAAGTTTCTCCGTGAGCGCGTCGAGTGTTCCGGCGTCGTGCAAGGCGCGCAACGACTGCACGATGGATTTGCCGTCCTTGTAGGCGTTCGGCTGCAAGTGCGGACGCTGCGGGTGGAAGTTGCGGATGTAGAGGAAGCGGTCGGTGCGGACACTGCGGATGCGCTCCACCGTTTCATCGCAACGGTCGCGCGCGGCGAACACGGCGGCGCGGGGCTGGTAGTTCTTCGCGAACACATCGCGCGCCTGCATCGCCGGCGGCAGCGGCAGGCCGGCGGCGGCGAGCGAAATGGCCGTGAGGTCAATGTGCTCCACGAGATCATCTCGCACCTTGCCCTTCGCGATGCCCGGCCCGCGCACCACGAGCGGAACGTGCGTGCCCTCGTCGTAGAGAAATTGCTTCCCACGCGCGTGGCTGATGCCGTGGTCAGTCATAAAGATGACGAGCGTCTGGTCGAGAATGCCCTCCTTTTCGAGGCGCGCGAGCACGTCGCCCACGTGCTTGTCCGTGAAACGCACCGCATCCAGAAACGCCGCCCAGTCGCGCAGCAGCACCGGGTCGCGTGGATAATACGGCGGCAGCGTGACTTTCTCCGGGTCGGTCGCACTGCCAAACTCGGCCTTCGCGCGTTCGAGCAATTGCTTCGCGCTCGCATCCGAACCGCCGCGCAGTTTCCCGCCGCTCAATTGCACCTGCATGAAGAAGGGCTGGCCCGGCTTGCGACCGGCCCAGTCATTCGCGTCATACATTTTCGCGTCCCACTCGAAGTTGTAATCCGTCTTGCCCAGGCCCGCGCCGCTGCCTTCACCGTCGGCGGATTTCTTTTTCGCCGCCTTGCCTTTGCCCGCGCGGCCCGCGCCGGGCAGGCCGCTGCCGATGCAGGTGAAGTAACCCGCCTGCTGCAACAACGCCGGCACCGGCGTCACACCGGCGGGCAGGTGAATCTTCTCCGTCCCGCGTCCGCTGCGGTGATGGTGCGCGCCGATGGTCGTCTGATACATCCCCGTGATGAGCGCCGAGCGGCAGGGCGAACACACCGGCGCGGTGACGAACGCATGGCTGAACCGCGTCCCCTCTCGCGCGAGCCGGTCCAGATTCGGCGTCGCAATCTCACCGCCGTAGCAGCCGAGGTCCGAGAATCCCATGTCATCGGCGAGGATGATCAGGATGTTGGGCTTCGTCGCTGGCGCGTCGGCGGCGTGAAGTGCGGCCAGCGGCCCGAGCAGCAGGGCAGTGAGGAGTGTGAGTTTCATGGTTTTGTTCTCGAGGATGCCAACTCGCGCTGAATCCGCCGCGCGGGTGAATCTAACAGACCTATGGCACCACCCGTATGGGCTGCGGATTGCTCGCGAGCGCTTGGCGAATGAGCGGATCCAATTTGGCTTTCAGATTCTCGGAAGGAACAAAGGCTGTTGGCGTATCGGCCTGCTGCGTCATGATGAGGGCGGCGTATTTGCCGTCGGCGGCGATCCACGGTGCCCAGCCAAACTTGCCGGTGCTCGACCAGCGATTGACCGGATTGTTGCGGGTGGGCGCCTGCCCGTTCTCCGTTTCGAGCCAGTTTCCCAAGCCGTAATGATATTTTTTGCCGAGAAAGCCATAGGCGCTGTGGGTGATGGTGGTGGATGGGCCGAAGGCATCGGCATGCTGTGCGGCAATACTCGTTGCATCCAGGAAGCGCGTGCTGCCATCCATGCCCGACCTCAATTGCATCATCAGAAAGCGCGTGTATTCACGTCCGGTGCACACCAAGCCTATTCCAGGACTGGGGTTGCTGGGGTTGGTAGCGCCGCCGTAGGTGCTCTCCGCGCTCCAGCCGAGCGGTAGGCGGAAATGCTTGTCGTAAAGTTCCCGCCAGCTGAGGCCGGTGGCGCGTTCCGCCATTCGGGCGGCGATGCGCATTTGGGTCACTCCCCCATAAAAAAAGGTGGAACCCGGCGGCGAGGCTGTGGGCGATTGGTCGTCATAAATCCGCAGGATCGCCTCTTCCAAGGTGATCTTCTTGTCCTCGGAAGCTTTCGAATCCGAGCTGATGCCCGCGGTGAAACTCAGCAGATGCCGTAGGCGGATCTCGCCCATGTTGCCGGACCACGGTCGACCCGCGCGGTCCACGAGGAGTGACTTGGTTTGCGTGTCGAGGGACAGGTCGCCGTGCTCCACGATCCGCAGGAGCACCGTGGCCGTGACCCACTTGGAGGCCGATGCAATGATCGCGCGCCTTGAGTTGGAGAATCCGCCAAAGTTCCGTGAGAACACAACGCCCGCCGGAGTCATCACTTCCAAAGTGAGTCCGCTCGGAAACTCGGACTGCGACGCCTCGATCGCAGCGGTGACGGGTTGCCAGGGGTCGGGGGGCGGCGGCGAGATGGGGGTCTGCGCGGCGGCGATCTGGACGACAAGGGATGTTGCCAGCAGGGTTCGCAGCAAGAATCTCATCGAGGGCATGGTGTGACGCTGGAGTGTAGAGGTGAGTTTCATGGTTGGGGTGATTACTTGATCTTCCATATTTTCACGTCGCTGATCCACACCGTGTTCGCGGCCGAGAAGCTGAGCCAGCGTTTGGACGGATGGGCGAAGCCTTCGGAGCGGTGCGCAGCGACGAGCTTGCCGTCGATGCTCAGGCGCATCTCGTCGCCTTCGAAGGCGAGAGTGAGGTCGTGCCATTCGTTGTCGGCCTTCCACGGGACGGTCTTCTCCTTCGTTTGGAGCAGCGTATCCAGATCGGCCGGCAGCTTTTCCTTTTTGTCGAGAAAGACGGCGCGACGAGCGCGGAGTTTCTCATCGCTGATGCCGGTCTTGTTGTCGCGCAGGAGAATGCTGGTCGGATAAAGATTCGCATAGCACAGATGGCCGGCGTGGACGCCCTTCATCTCGCGATCCACGTGGCCCACAGTGAAGCTCTCGCCTTTGTTCAGCCCGGGGAATCGGAAGCGCAGCGTGGTGCCGCCATCGGCGAAGCCGGCATCGTGATGAATGTGAACACCGTGACCCGCCGCCTTGCCGTCGCTGTTGATTTTGAGAACACCTCCATCGAGGTCGGCCTGCTTCACATTCGGCGCGCGGTCGGCGGTCGCGCTCTCCCAGCCGTTGCCGATGGCCTTGATGCCATTGCCGTCTAATGGACGGTTGAAGGTGTCTTGGAAGATCAGCGTGCCTTTTTGCCGAAGCCACTCTGCGTCGTCGTGCAGAGCCGTGGATGACGTGGCTTCGTCGGCGCGGAGCGCGGCCAGCGGTGCGAGCAGCAGGGCAGCGAGGAATGTGACGGTGGGGTTCATGGAGTCAGGCCGGATCAGATTGTTGTGGGATCATTTGCGACCGATCCTGGCTTTGAGAAGCTGCTGCCAGTCGGCGTGCTTTTGTTTGAAGGCTTGAAACTCGCGATACTCGGCGGGAGAGATGCGGCCGTCCTTGTCTTCGTCGATCGCATCGAAGGCCCATTCGTAGCCGCGCTTGGCCTGATTCCATTCGTCGCGTGAGTTCCAGCCGGTCTCGCTCGTCTCGTTCAGTTCCAGCACTTGGCCCGCGTCGAGCAAGGCGCGGCGATAGCGCGGGAAGTCGATGGCCTGCACGGCGGCCTTTTCTTTGAGCGCGTGCGCGGCGGCGATGCCGGCGGAAAGGCCGAGCGTGATCCACACAGGCTCCATGCGAATGCAGGTCATCGCGATGTGGCTGGCGGAGCAACACACGGGCACGAGGAGATTGTCGCACTCGCTTTGCTTTGGCGTGATGGCGCGATACGGGAGACGATGAATGCCGCTGTGCTTCGGGTTCGCCTTCATGATGCTGAACTCACCGCCGCTGAGCGCGATTCCGCCTTCATGCGCGACGGTCGCATACGGCCAATCATCCACGCCGTAGCTGCCGAGGCCGACGGAGTCGTCTGGGTTCGTCGCGCCTTTGAGATCCTTTTGCGTGACGACGTAGTCCGATTTCATGCGCCGCGCCTCGCGCACGTAGAGCTGATGCGGCCAGCCGCCGGTCTCATCAAAGATGCCGCGCTGAAATCCAGTGGTCTCGGCTCGCTCACGCAAATCCGCCGGAGCGGACGGATCGGTGCGCAGGAAGTGATACATGCCGCGCACGAAGTTCATCTCATCGCGCCAGATGCGGGAGCGCGTGGCCCAGTCGCCATCGGGATACGCCGCGTTCGCGCCCGCGACGGACTGCGCCCAAAGCGCACGGCTGGAATTGCCGCCGAAGATGCCCCAGCCGGGATTGTCCGAGTATTCGCCGAGCACGTGCATCTTGCGACCCGCGCGCATGTTCACGCCTTTCTGAAAACCGCGGCGGAAAATCTCATACGTGCGCGGGTCATAGCCGTCGGGCTTCTCGATGCGGATCGGGTCCTTCTTCGTGAGCACCCAGCGGAAGCAATACATCATCGTCAGCTTGTCCGCGCTGCCGAGCGGGCCGATCTGGATGTCCTGTAGCAACGGCAGCAACCCGCTCTTCGGATCGCCCGGCTTCACATACGGATCGATGTCGTAGCGCATCAAGATGGGCCGCACGCCGCCGAGCGATTCGCCGTATTCCTCGCGCGACTCACGGCCCCAGGTGTAGCTCACGCCCGCCTTCGCCATCAGGTCGCCCTCATACGAGCAATCGATGAAAACCCGCGCCGCCACCGTCTTCGCATTCTTCGCCAAAGGTTGCTCGATGGGGCAGCCGAGCTTGTCCGGCGGCGCATAGTCGAGCGTGATGCTACGAATGCGCGCGCCTTCCTTGGTCACGCTTGCGAGCCGATGCTCGAAGATGACCGGGATGCCGCGCTGCGCGAGTTCGCGCTTGTAGAGTTCGCGCATCGCCACGTCGTCCTTCTCGATGAGGAGCTTCAGCGCCATCTTGCCGACGGTGCGTTTGTAACCCCAATCAATCGCATTCAGCCCGCCGCCGCTCATGCCCCCGAGCCAGCGAGACGGCTCTACAACGATCACCTTCGCGCCCGCATCCGCAGCACCGAGCGCCGCCGCGATACCGCTCGCTGTCGCGCCATAAATGCAGACATCGGCGATGCCCGCCTCGGCGGCGAGGCTGAATTCCGGCAGCGCACTCACGGCGAGTGAACTTCCGGTGATGGCGATGAATTGCCGGCGTGTCGTCAGCTTGTTCATGTTGATGGGCTGATCTTGCCGCAGTTGCCCGAGGCGACGAACAACGGATTCATGGCTTCGGAGTCTTCTTGGCCGCCGCCGGGTCCGGCAACACCCACTTGAACTGGGCAAACAGCACCTTCGTAATGTCTGCATCGCCTTTCGGTTTGAGGTGAATCGCGGTCACGCCCTTCCAGCTCGCGAGGTGCTTTTGGTTGGTGGGGTTCACGAGCTTGTTCGCGGGGACCGTCATTTCCTGCCAGCGATCCTCGGCAGCGGTGATTTCGATCTCGGTCGCAAAGTCGCCCGCGGTGAGGATCAAGGTCTGCGGCTGGGTGCAGTAGAATTTGAAGCCGAGTTGTGCTTTCGGCGAGGTGGCTTTCCACTCGGGCTTGGTGGTCAGGTCGGTGTCGGTGCCGAGTTTGTTGTCGGTGCAGCGAAAGCCTTTGATGCCGCCGATGCCTTCGGTTTCAACCACGTTGCTCCAGGCTCCGATGCCGCCGTCGCCGGTGTAGAGCGGCAGTGTGGTGTCGGTGGCTTTGGCGCTGCCGAGCTTGCTGGGGATGGCGGCGTTGAAGTCGGTGGAGCGCACGACCGTGGTGTCGTAGATGAGGTTGGCGTAGCCGAAGACGTAGTCGTTCACATTGAGCACGGGCATCTTGGCGATCCAGGTGGCGCCTTGTTTCACGGGCGTGATGTCGCGCCAATTGCGGTTCATGCACACGGGCTCCTTTTGCGCATAATACATCTCCACCTTCTGCACGCGCTCCGGCGATGCGGGCGTGACGCGCAATTCCGGCACGCCGTCGGCATCGAGCTGGATCTCCGATTTCGGGTGCGCGGGCCAAAAGATGTCTTTGCCGAGGACATACTTCTCCAGCCACATCTTCGTGTTCTGGTCGAGCTTGTCGGTGTTGTGATGCCCGCGCGCCTGCACGGCGAAGGACCACGGCACGCCGGGCGCAAAGCGTTTGAAACTCTCCAGCCCGCGCTCGCCGCAGCCGTGGTGATCGTTGGAGCCGTTCAAATTCAGCGTCGCAGCGGTGACGTTAGGCACATAGGCTTCCGGGGCCATGGTCGCGAGAAAGAGTTCCTCGCCGGGAGTCTTCGGCGGCTCGACGTAAGGGACCTTATACATCCACACCGCGTTGTTCCGCCAATACTCGATCCAGCCGATGCCAAAGTGCGGCACAATGGCCTTGCGCCGTGGGTCCGTCCCCAGCGCCCACATCAGCGTGCCGCCATACGAATAGCCAATCGCCCCTAGGCGCGTCTTATCCACCTCCTTCTGCTGCTCCAGATAACTCAGCGCCCGCCGCGCGATGGCGATCCAAACATAGTCAGCGGACTGCCGCGGGTCGGTGATGGATTTTTCGTCCAGCGTCTTGTCGTGAACCACGCCGCCGGAAGCGCGGTCGTGATTGGCATAACTGAAGCGGTCCAGATACTTGGTGTAATGGCTGCGGTCGCCCGTCTTCCCACAGTAATCGAACGACAGGCAAGCCCAGCCCTCCTTCACATACGGCACATTGATGCCGGGCCAGCTCATCCACCCACGCACATTCAACAGCCCCGGCGCTTTCGTCACGCCCGCCTTCACGCTGTATTTGCAGTAAACCCGAACGTCTTCCCCCAGCACATAAGCGCTGATGTAAAACTCGCGGTTGGTGATCCCGTCCTTGGTTTCCTCCGAGATGATCTCCTCCTTGAAGTCGCCCTTGTTCGGATCGAAGTCCGCCCAGACTTGAATGGGGGACAAAGGCACATCGGTGGCGAGCAGTGTGGCCAGTGGAGCGAGCAGGGCGGTGAGGATCGAGCAGGCGTTTCTCATGGCGCAAGTGAGGTCAGTGAGTGTGCAGATGGGCGCTTCACTTTGACGCCTCATCCGGCGGCGCCGGGTAGGCGACGAAGGCGAAGCGTTTGCTGTCGGGGGACCAACTGTTGACGTTGATGGTGCCTTGGCCGCCGCGGAAGGCGCGGATGTCGGATGGCTCGCTGCCGTCGGGCCTCATGCGGCGGAGGATGACTTCTTTGTTGGCGGGATGCCCTTTCGTGCCCGGCGGGAAGCTGATGAAGACGACCCATTTTCCGTCAGGCGAGAGATGAGGGAACCAGTTTACACGTTCGTCGTGCGTGAGCTGCTCGATGCCGGTGCCGTCGGGTTTCATGCGGTAGCACTGGGCGTGGCCGGGGACTTTGGCGTTGAGTTCGGAGTTGAAGTAGAGCCATAGGCCGTCGGGCGAATACTCGGGGCCATCGTCGGGCGCGGGCGTGTTTGTCAGGCGGGTGTCGGGTCCGCCGGCGGTGGGGATGGTGTAGAGGTCGAGGCGGCCCCATTCGCTTTTTCCCACGGCCTCGACGCCGACATAGGCGAGCGTCTTGTTATCGGGCGAGACGCCGTGGAGGAAATACTTGAAGGCGGTTTCCGGCGGATGGGTATTGGAGACGCGTCGTGTCTGCCCGCCTTCGAAGGGCACGGCATAAAGGTGTCCATTCGCGCTGAAGTAGATGGTCCTACCGTCGGGCGAGAGCACGTGGTCGTTGTTGATGCCACTCACGTCGCCGGTGGGGATTTTTTCGGGCTGGGTGCTGCCATCGGCTGCGATGCGCCAGAGCGCACCGCCGTTGTTATAGACGAGCCATTTGCCATCGGGCGACCAGTTCGGCGCTTCGAAGCCGCTGCCTTCATAGATGACTCCCGGGTCGGAGCCGTCGATGCCAATGGTGGTCAGTTGCGCGACTTGCTTGGGCCTGTCTTCCGCCGATGCAATGGAGTTGATGGCGAGCAACATCGCCGTGACGAGTGTGAGCGTGTGTTTCATGGTTGGATTCGTTGCATCAAAAGCCCGACAGAATCAGCGCGGACGGTTCCGCTGCATGAGCGCCATCTTGTCCGGCATTGCCAATGGGGAAGTGATCGAGTGCAGTGGTCATGATTTTGATGCCTTCGTCTGTGTGACCGCCGCCGATGAGGACGAGGCCGAGCTGGAAGCTGCGTTTCAGGTCTTCCTTGATAGCGTAGTGAGTCGGCGTGCCGCGAGTGGCGTGCTCTGAGGTCGATGTGCCTGTGTTCGGGTCCGTCATCGGGGCGATGTGCTTGAGCGTGAAGGCTTGGGCCTTCTTCACAGCGGCGGTCAGTTTCTCTTCGCGATAGGCAGGATTGAACTTTTGCAGGTCCATCAGTTCCTTCGTCGTGAGCATGAAGTAGCCGAGCACGTCTTTGTCCTTCGGATCCTTGTCCAGGAGGCTGTAATGCCAGAAGCCATCCTCCAACTGCGCGGGAATGATCTGGCTGTAGATGCACTTGTCGGCCTTGCGCTTGAGGCTCGCTGCGAGTTCGGGGGCGATCTCGCGCACATAGCCGCTGACGATTCCCGCGGCCATGGCGACGGCGGCGGTTTTGTTGATGATCGCGGGTTTGGTCATCGGCAGTTTCGATTCGCCAGTGTCCACGTCGATGGTGGAGGCGAACCAGCCTTCCTCGCTCCACGGATAACGGTCGAGCACGGTGGCGATGTATTTGAGGTCATCGCTGCGTCCGCCTTCCTTGTGGAGGATGTAAGCGACGCCCGACGTGTAAGCCCCCAACGCAGGCGGACCTCCGCCGATAATCGTTTTGCCACCGGGCTTGTCCTTTTCCTTGATCGGCAGCACGCCATGCTTGGTCGCGCGCATGTCTTTGAGGACCTGATCCGCCAGCGTGAGCGCTGCTTGGCGAAACTTCTGCTCACCGGTGACCTCGAACATCAGATAAAACGCCAACGCACCATTCCCTTCGGAAGTCTTGCCCTTCATTTCGGTGATGGAGCCATCATCCTTGAGGAGTTGGTTCAGATGTTTTACCAGCGTGACTTGAAGCTTGGTTTTGAACTCCGCAGGCATGGGTTCAACGGGCTTCGTGGTGTCGGCGGCTTGGAGGGCAGCCAGCGGGGCTAGCAGCAGAGCGGTGAAGAGGGCGTATTTCATTGAATGCAGGTTTTACCTGAGTTGATCTAAACGACTGAAGGCGGCGATTACTGCGTCATTTGCGGGCGCTCCCAGTCTTTGAAGTTCCTTTTCGCATCGCAGGCTTCGTCGGTCTTTTCGGGTTTCTCCACGCGCACGGCAGGATCGTTGGGATCGAAGAGCGGCGGCTCGGCAGCGTGGAGTGCGGCCAGCGGCCATGGTGGCCCATGAACGATCCGCCGAGCACGTCCTCGCCCCAGCGCACCTGCCGGCCGTTGATCTTGTAAGGCAGCGGGGCGTGAAAGCCGTGATTGCCCGTCCGGATGGAAATGATGGGCCTGCCGGAATCGATATACTTCACGATCAACTCCCGTTCAGGCATCGGGAGTGTGAGCAGACGGGGAAAGAAAATGACAAGGTCAGCCGAGGCGAGATGCTCCAGGCCGGGAATGTGGTGCTCTTTGAGCGGCTTACCTTTCTCGGGGTAAACCGGCATCGTCGGATCGACTTCGCCATGTTCGTTGACGGCGAAGAGCACGGTGCAGTCAAAGCCGTGATGCGTGCTGAGGATTTTCGCCATCATGGGCATCGATTGTTCGCTGCGATATTCCTGGTCCGCCGCGATCAGCACGATGCGTTTGCCTTTGCCCGGTCCGTCGCCGCCGGGATAGCTCAGCCACTGGGGGCTGTCCGCTGCGTGAGCCAGAGAGCACGAGACAAAGAGTGCGATGGAACAGAGGAAACGGCGGAGTAATTTGCGCATGGTTGAGATTGGTGTGTTAGGCAAGTTTTCCGCTTCACGGATGTCTCAGCCGGAAGAAGAGTGAATTCACATTGGAATTTCCTGACCACAACACCGAGTTGGTCGTCGCCGAATTGGAAAGGATGAACCAGTTATTGGAAGCCAGGCCGTTGGTTTGCGTTTGCAGCAACCACCCGAGGTGAGTCAGCGGCCAGGAAACCGAGATGTTCCCGTTGGTGGACGACAGGCCGAGCGAGGCGGGCGGCGTGGCGATCACCGGTGTGACGGTGGACTGACTTGAAATGACGGACTCGCTGCCAGTCCAATCCGTCGCGGTGACGACGTAGAAGTAGCTCGCGCCGTTCAGCAGGGAGCTGTTCGTCAATCTCGTCGCGGTCAGGTTCGAGGCGATGAGCGTGTAGGGGCCGCCGTTGGTCGTGCTGCGATAGACGGAGTAGAAAGAGAAATCCGTGTTCGTGACGGCGCTCCACGTCACGACCACCTGAGCGTCGCCGGCAGTAGTGGTGAGGTTCGTGGGAGCATTGGGCGGCGCGGTGTCCACCGGCACATAAGGAACGACGAACCGCCACTTGTTCTGATCAATGGTGCTGGTGTTGGTGACCATGCTGAAGACGCCGTTGTCGTATTTGAGACGGCGATTGGCGGCGGCGGAGGCGGGATTCTCAACATAAAACCAGCCGTGCAGATCGGCGACCAGGCTCCAGCGCACGGCGGTGCCCGTGGTGTGCGCGGGGGCGAAGTCGAGCGCGCCGCCGGAATAGCGCAACCGCCGTCCGTCGCGCAGCGAGGTGATATACCACTGGCTCGCGGTGCCCGATGGACGCAGCACCCATTGCACGGTGTTGCCGCCATCGCGAATCCAGCGACCGGCCGGGGCATTCGATCCCACGGCATTCTGGAGCCGCTTCCGCTCGCTTTTGTTGTGGAGGAAATACGCCTTGTCTTCGCGCACGTTCGCATCGCCGTCCCAGGCAAAATAGAGCTCCCCAAATGACGTGGGCGTGGTGCCGTTGGTTTCGAAAGCATTCGAGCGCGGCCCGACCGTGTCCCACGGATTGACGGGCACGGGGTGGTTGGTGTCGGCGGTGAAGAGGAACAACGAGTAGTGCCGAAGCCAAGGCAGCGACTCCGCGCGCCAGATGAACTCGGCCAGCCAGTTGTAGTTGTCCTCCTCGGTCCACGTGCCATTGCCGCTCCAGTTTACGGCGGAAAATTCCGTCAACCACACCGGGCGGTTCCACGCCGTGTTGAAGGCCTGCAACAAATTCACCAAGGCGTCGGAACTGCCGCCATTGGGGTCCGGGTAATTGTGCGCGGCGATGGCGTCCACGCGATCGCCCAGCCCCTGCGCCTGAGTCATAAAATTGGTCATCCACGCGGCGTCGGGGCTCTTGGCGACCGGGCTGACGAGCGGCAAATTCATGCGCTCCAATCGCGGCCACAGATCAATCGCCTGGTTTACGGTGAGGTTGGATTGGTTGGTGCCGCCGTCCGGCTCATTGAAACCGAGGAGATGCGTGCTCTGGGCATTTCGGTGCCATTCGGAAATGAACTGTTCGAGCGGACCTTGAGAGTCGCCGATGTCCCAGTTGAAGTCGCCCCACTGCATCGGGTTGAACGGCACCTCCGTCGGCAGGTTCACGCTGGTCTCGCGGCCCCAGTTGTAAGCCCAGTTGCCCTGGAACTCCGACCAGTTGCTCACGTAGCCCGCATTGCCCTTCTTCGGATAATGCGTTTGGAAAATGAAGCGCCAGTGCTGCGATGCGGAGCCGTCGAGCGCCGCCTGCACCAACGGCGTGCCCGCGTTCGTGCCGCCCGCCGCCGTGTCCGCCACCAACCCGCTCCATTCGTTGATGAGGTAAAAATTTGTCGCATCCACCGGGACGAACCGCCACTGTTGATGCGGCATCGCGGAGTAATCTTCATCCACGAGGGGCGCGCCGGTGTTCGTCGAAACGCCCGCGCCCGCGAGACATCTTCCCGTGACGCGATTGCGGAGCCGATAGGTGTCGGTGCCGACGTTCAGCAGCACTTGGTAATGGCTCAAGTTGGTGTCGAGCGTGGCGAGATGGAGGATCGGCACCGTGTTGCTGACACTGAGCGGCAGGCTGGCCGCGCGATTCTGAACGCTGTAGAAGGCGTCGTTGTAATCCTCGAACTCCTTCGCCGACGGCACCGCGCCGAGCACGTCCTGCCCGAGCGGATAACCCACGCCGCCGTTCACCGGAAAAATGCACAGCTCGCGCACCGCACTGACCGAGGCGTTCGTGAAGATGAGGCGAACCTGGGACGCGGTCGGCGCGTTGCTGAACGTGATGACGCGCGCGGCGTCAGTATTGCCGGTGACGGAGCCGCCGGAGATGTTCGTCCACGCGATGCCGTCGCCGTATTGCAGGACGAAGTTGGTCAGCGGCGGCACACTGCCGTCGCCGGAATAGAGATGCGCGCTGCCGATTTTGGTCACAACGCGCAGGTCGATCTCCAGCGAGTTGCTGCCGACGAGGCTGGTCTGCCATTTTGAGGCACTGCTCACGAGACCGTCCACCGCGAGTTTGGCGTAGTTCGTTCCGCTCGCGGCGGTGGCGGTCACCGGGCGCTTCTTCGCGAGATTCAATTCCACGTCCGTGCCGATGGGGAAACCCAGTTCAACACCGCTCACCGGATCGGAGTTGGGCGGGAACAGCGCGAATTCCCTGACGCGCACGGTGCCATCTTGATCGGAGTAGAGGCGGAAGCGGTCAGAGGTCACCGCGTTGGTGAAGATCACGTTCACCTCGGGCGAGGTGTTTCCCGCGCGGGCGGAACCGGGCGCGTCCAGCCAGTTGCCGCCGGAGAAGTATTGCACCTTGAAGCTGGCCGGCACCGGGCCGTCATCAATGCCACAATAGACGTGCGCGCTGCGGATCGTCACCGGCACGGGAAATGCCACTTCGACCCAATGCGGCGTAGTGACATTGGCGCTGCGCCAACTGTTGCCTTTGCCCACCACGCCGTCCGTGGCGAAATCCGCCTGATACTGGCCGTTGGTCGTGGAGGCCGTCGTCACTTGATACTTCGCCAGATTGACCCGTTGCGAAACGGCGGGCAGCGCGCCGGACACCGTGCCCGCCACGCTCAACTTCGCGTTCGTGATGCTGTCGTAAGGAATGTTGCCCACCTTGAACAGCACGGAGCCGTTGGTCGCGGCATTTGCCGGCGCCACGGAAACCTGAAAGCGCAGCGCGGAAATATTCAAATTCGTCACCAGCGGCGCATCGAACACGCACGCATACTCGCCGCTGGAGTCATAGACGTAGCCGCCCGTGGCCGAACCGATGAACACATCATCACCTCCGCCCACCGCGCCGTCCGCGCCGAGGTAAGTGAACGAAACCGTGAGGCTCGTGGCGTCGTTGGCCGCGGCGCTGGTGGACGTGGCAAAGCCCAACCCCGTGATGCGAACCTCCGTCGGCCCCTGGTTGGAACTGAGCAACCCGCCGAAGGTGCGGATGTAACTTCCCGTGCCCGGTTGATTGATCGTCGTGTCGGTTCCTCCGATTGCCGCGTCATCCACAAAAAAAGTGGGGCCGAGCAGTGTCGTGACATCCGCTTTCACAAACGTCGCCGCGCCCGCCCGACCGCCCATCAGGCCGATAAACGCGACGACGATCCACAAGACGAGGCTCGGCAGACGATGGCGATTCGTGCGGATCATTATGAATCAAGTCAGTTCACTGCAGGTTGAGACAGATGAATAGTCTGCCATTCCGGCGTGCTTGTCAGGCAAGAAATCCGCCCGGCCTCTGGCGCTGCGTTTCCTGAGAGTTTCCGCTTACTCACGCTGTCTCTGCGCTTTCAGCCAACCGCCGCTGGTGATGCCTTCGGGGCCGAAGAGGGCCGTGACGGTCGCGCCTTTTCCTTCGCTCCCTCAAGGCACGCCGGCGGCAACGGTCACCTGAATCCGGGAGGTGATAAATCTCGCTGGGATATTCGACTCTCAACTCGCGGGCCCTGCCGGGAGACCACCTCTAGCAGCCCGTTAAAGAACTCCCGAAGTCTCGTAGCCGCCGACGTGAGGAGGCGGATTCGTTCAGCAATTCAGCGTGTCGAGTCCGCCTCCTCACGTCGGCGGCTACTTCTTAAACGGGCTGCTAGGCGCCTCGGGGTCAATCTCAAGCAACGAACCCTTTCCGCGGTGCTGAAAAATCTTCCGTTTGCGGAAAGGCATTTATGAACCGCACGAATGCCTGGTTGAATGTCAGGGAATGCTGAACCGATAGATTCGCGCCGGGACGCCGGGAGCGTTGGAATCTTGAATCACAAACGGGCTGTTGGTCACCGTGCCGCTACCCCAGACACTCCACGAGCCACTCGTCAGATTCGTGCTGCTCCACAGCCGGTAAGGGACTCCGTTTGAGCCGACGGCCGTGAGCGAAATCGCCTCATTTGTCTGCCGGGTGACGAGGGTGAATTGCGGCACGCTGGCAGCGACGACATTCACGGACGCATTGGCAGTGACGGCCGGCGACTGCCCGGGCACAAATCGTGCCTCCGCCTGTGAGTTGGTGCCGCTGACGGTGGCCACCGAGTTGCCGCGATACGACAGGGACTTTGCTTCGCCCAGATAGAGGGACACGGCGCTGCCGCCGTTGTCCGCCACCACGCCGAAGCGCCCTTGAAAGGAAAGACCGATCGAGGCGTCGCTGTAGGTTTCATTCGCGTTGGGATTTGAAAAAACGTAATGCACCCGGTTGCTGCCGCCCACGCTGCTTTCGATTTTCAAGCCGACAACAATGTTGCTCCGAACCAGCGTGGTGACGTTGGTCACGCTCCCGCCAGTCGCGCCGAAGTGTGGTTCGTAAACCACCGCGAACGGTTTGTCCCACGCGTCACCGATCTGCCGCACCACGATGGCGGCGGAAAGGTCGTTGCTGCTGTCGTAGGGCGCGGGGGCATCGATGATGGCAGGACTGTTCACCCTGGCATATTCCCGGTTGGTGACGGCGGGCAGATGCACATCCATGTAAATCGTGGGCTTGTTCGTCGGCGTGGCGCTGAACTGTGCCCACACCGGCTGGCTGTGAGGAAACGAGACGACGGTGTTGGTGAAGTAGCGCCAGCCCGGCTGGTCGTAGGAGTCGCCGATGTCATTTTGAAAGCGGCTTGGCTGGGCGACCAATGGCAGCGCGACGTCGTTGGTCTCCAGGCTCACGTTGGTCGAACCGATGTTGCGGTAAATGTAATCGTGAAATTGGTTGGTCACATTGCCATTCAGCGTCGTGGCCACCCGGTTGGTGACGGTGGATTTGGAGCGGAAGAAATCCACGTAGAACCCGTTGGTCGGCGAGGTGCGGATGATGGACAGGGTGCGTTGCTGCGTCGCCTCGGAGTTGGTTCCCATGTTGTCAGCGAAGGAACTGCACGTGAACGAGAAGTTCGAGGACACCGCCGTCGCGAAGGGCTGCGGCTCCATGTCCACGACCTGCACCGTGTTGATGCCAAATTCCCCCCAACCGCCCGAGCCCTGCGAGGCCGCATTCACAATGATGGTGTTGTTGGCGGCGAACAGGCGGTAATATTTATCGGTGATGGTCGCGGTGTAATCTTCGTGACCCGCCTTCGCGCCCAGCACCTGGCCCAAGCCGAAGAGTTCCAGGCTCATGCCGCTGGCGTGACTGTGAACGTGCGACGCGCCGCCCACGAAGCCCATCAGCCCGTAGGTGGAATTGCTGACGGTGGACGGATTGCGCTGCAACGCGATGCCGGCATAGGGGAGCCTGTCCGTCCGGGGCAGCACTGGCGTGACTGATGACTCCGATACGACCGGCGCCTGCCAGAGCAACTGGAGCGGATCATCGTGCTGCCCCAAATTATCGTAGGCATTCAACGTGGAGCGATCGTAACTGCCCGTTGCCACGCCGCCATTGATCAGCGAACCGAAGAGCGACGTGAGATTGGTCCGGCCCCGGGCCCGCGCATGTTGATACATCAATTCGTAGCGGAAGAACGGCTGGCCGCCGGCAGAGCGAAAACCGTCACCGAAAGTGATCTGCAGGCTGGTATTGGGATAGACCAGATAACTGATCCGCGAGAGGCTGGTCGGCAGGTTGGAATAGACGCCAAAAAGATTCAGCGTCGGGTCGTAGCGCTCCAGCAGCACCATGTGGGTGGAACGGATCTCCCCCACCGAGCCAGAGTATTGCAACGATTCGGGCCAGATGTCGCCGGGCTGGTCGTAATTGCGGTAGTCATAATCGAGCGAGGCCTGTTTGGGCGCTCCGGTGACGAGATAGATCTGCAAGGCATTGGTTCGCTCGGTCACGGAATCCAATGCCAGCAGACTGTTCAACATGCACGTGGACATCAGGGCGGACCAGTTGCTGTCCTTCTGTCCGTGATCGCGCACCAACTGATAATACGTGCGGAACACGAATTGAGCATTCGCGAAGGAAAAGCTCATCATGTTCGTCGTGTCGACATCATAGACCTGGTTCGTCTGGAGATACTGGTAGAGAAAATCATAGACGATCGGCAACTGCGTGCCCACCTGGCGGGCTTCATACAGCAGATCGTCCGGAATCAGCCAGCCGCCGTTGCCGGTGCCGGTGGAGGGCGCGAGATTCTGATATGCTTGGACTGAGTTGTGGAGAATATCCGCCGCGCACCGGGCGTAGTCGGTGTCGCCCGTCAGATAATAAAGCACGGCGCAATCCAAGGCCGTGTTGAAAAAGTTTTCTCCCGTGCCATAGCCAGAAGTGCCGGTGTTGAACGTCGGCGGATTGGCAGACCAGTTGACTGGCAACCCGCGCAGATAGGCGTCGCGGTCGTTTTGATGGCTGACTAGCGCAGCGGCCGTGCGCGCAACCAGCGCGTTGTAAACATTCGTGGCCCACGTATTGGTGGCGATCTTGGACTGGATGCCCGCCTTATCAGAGTCCCGCACCCAGATGAACGGACGCGTGTAGAGCCCGATGGAAGTGATCGTGCCGGACGGAACGGAATTCGTTCCGCTGACCACAGCCAGAATCCGGGCCGAGCCCGCGCCGGTCGGCGTAAACACCGCGCTCTTGCCGCCCGGAGCCGTGACCAGATGGCTGTTCGACACCGCGCCCGTGATGTTCGTGAGCACCCACGTCGCCGGAGTGTTGGTGAGAAAAGTGCCGTCGCCCGCGCGGAGAATGGCAAAATTGGTCAAGGACGTTCCCGTCAACAGAGTGGTAGCCGGCACCACCACACCCGTTCCATCCGCCTTCGTTTCCACCCAGACCTTGGGCGCGCCCGGAGTAACCGTCAGTTGCACGGCGCCGGCGGAATTAACCAGCGCGTAGTCCTTGCCGGCCGGCCCGGTGCCAATCTGGTATTGGTAGGCGCTGAAGCCGCTGCCACCCAGGCTGCCGCTGTAGGCAATCAGCGTATAGGTGCCATCGGCTGGCACGCTGCCAGTGATGTTGATGGTGATGGAACCCGCCGCACCGTTGTTGGTGATGCCGTTGGCGGCGGCAACAGTGAGGACGCCGCCCGCCGCAACATTAAAACTCATCGTGCCGGTGCCGGCGAACACGAGGTTGGTGACCGTGCCGGCGCTGGACAGGCTGACGCTGCCGCCCGCGTTGACCGTGGTCTGGTTGACCCGGCCGCCACTGGCGAGGTTTATTTTTCCGCCGGAATCGACGACGACCGCGCCGGTCACGCGGCCACCGCCGGTGACCGAGAAGGTGCCGGAATTCAAGGTCGAACTGGGGAGCGTGTTCGTGCCCGTGAGCGTCACCGTGCCGCTGTCCGCATTGGCGAAGCTCCCACTGCCGCTGATCAAGCCGCGCAACGTGGTGTTGGCGCTGCTCTTGAACAGCAAGGCAGCGCCGCCGGCAATCGAGATGTCCCCGGCGTAGCTGCCGCCGCCCAGCCTGGCCGCGCCACTGATCGCGAGCGTGCCGCCGGTGATGGTCGTGTCGTTCGTGTAGTTATTCCCGCCGGAAAGAGTCTGGGTGCCCGAGCCGCTTTTGATCAGCGCGATGTTGGTGTCAATGGTTCCCGAGAAGGTGTAGTTGGCCGTGTTGCTGATGGTCAGGGTGGCGGTGGTGGCGCTGGAGTTATTGATCTGTTGATTTCTCAGGGAGGCAGCGGTGTTTTGCAGACCACGCAGGGTCTGGTTGTGTCCGTTCAGTTCGAGTTGGGCATCCCGTCCGGAACCGCCGCCGGCGACGCCATTCAGCGACAGCACCGCGGTCTTCGGCAGGGCGTCATCAATTCCGAGTTTGATGATGAGGTTGGCGTCGTTTGCCGCAGGATTGAGGGTCGTGCTGCCGGTGTAACTGCTCTGCGCGTTAAGAAGAATCGTCTGTTGCGAGTTATTGGCGACGGTGGCGGTGGAGCTAAAGATCACACTGGCGGAGCCGGAGATTGCGCCGCCCAAGGTCAGCGTGGAGACCGTGCTGCCGGTTCCGAAATCGGGGGCATTGATGGTGGCGTTGGCGAGCAGCACGATCGGGGAGTTGATCGTGTCGTTCCGGTTCAAGACGATGATTCCGGCAGACGTGCCCCCCATTTTGATGGTGCCGCCGGTCAGCGTGATGGCCCCCGATCCGGACGCAAAGGTCAGCGTGTTGTTGGTCACTGTGCCACTGACGGTGATGGTGCCGGCAGCCAACCCATTCGTGGTGATGCCGAAGTTGAGGTCATCGGCAACGGTGGTGGTGACATTTCCGGGAACAACCGTTCCTCCTGCGCTTGTGCTCCACCCCTGCGTGGAATTGCCCGTGGTCGGAGACGCCCACGTGCCGCTCGCCGTGCCGAAGCCGTTCGTGGAGCCGTTGTTGTCCCAGTAATACGTCGCCGCCAACGCCGAGGGCACAGCGAAGCCAGCGAGCAGCGCCACCATGCTCAGCACGGCGGCGATGTTCAGGTGGGCTTGAAACGGTTTGGGCGCGATCATCACTTGTGCAATGCGAGTCTCAAAATGAATCGGTCAGATTGTCGTTCCGGAAAAGTTTAGCCGTTGCGGTCATGTCTCGATAATCGTCGGAACGGGAAACTTTCTGATGCCGTGATGAGTTCAGGGTGCGCCCGGAACCAACGGCACCTTGCGCGTGTCAACTGATCGCGCCGATTGCCCCGCCGGTTTCCGGTTCACGTAGTCAATCGCATCCTGCACGAACGGTTCCAAGCCCTTGGTCATTTCGGGATGGGGACTGAAACAGATGACGCGGCCCTGTCCGAAGCGGCCCCGGGCAATCGCGGTCGTGCCGATCATCACGCCTTTGGGTGCGCCGTTCTTGGTGATCTCCGTCTTGAAGGTCGCCATCTCCTCATAGTCCTCGATCTCCGGACGGTTGGCCGGGGCCAGCAACGGGCCTTGGCCGTAGTGGATCGGGAGCTTCTGGTTCGTCGTGTGCAGGATCTCGCGTCCCGTGGGAGTCAGCTCGATGTCCACGGTTCCGATTCCGCGATTCCAGTGCTTGGTATCGATGACTTTTGCGTCGAGAAGGTTGAGCGACCAGGGGTAATGCGCTGAGGCGAGGTAGGCTCCCGCGCAGATGCCAACGAAGCCGCCGCCCTCCCGGACAAAGTTGCGAATCTTCTCCCGCCCCGGCTCCTCCAGATTCAGCCCCTGTTTGCTGCCGCTGCCGCCCGGATGCATCAAGATATCCAGACCGGCCAGCCCGCCGGAACGGATTTGTTCGGCGGTCAGCTTGGTCACGGAAACCTGATCGAACTTGCTCAGCGCGCGCAGGAGATCGTTCACACTTGGGCCGGCTCCCGTGTCGAGATAAACGCCGACGGCGATCTTTCCGGTTCGCGTCGATGCATCCGTGATCGTGGCGTTTGAAGAAACTTTCTTGGTCGAAGCGGCGTCACCGGCACCCGATGCGGCGCTGACGGGAACCTGATCCGCCGCAGTCGCGGCAGCGATCATGGAACCGGTCACTAACGCGGCGAGTAGAGTTTTCCGAAGGCGGAGCGAAAGCGTTGTTTGCATTGGAGTATTGTTGGGTCGGTAGCCCTCAGTTTGGTTCAAAATCAAGCGCGTGTCATGCGGTTTTTGTAAAAAGTCTGTGCAAAGGGGGCAATTCTTCACAATCGATGTTCGTAGCGGACAGCGGACAAGTTCGCCACGGCATCGCGGTTTTCGCCGGCCCCCGCCCGTGGTGGGCGCCGCCCAGATGCCCGCTGCCGTGCCGAATCCGTTCGTTGTTCCGTTGTTGTCCCAATAGTATGCCGCCGCCTACGCTGCCGGTGCGGCGAGTTGGATGAGGAACGCCGCCAGCACCGCGAACGCGATCGGGAAGTGGCCAAGGCGTCGCATGGCGGCAGGAAAAACCTGGCCGCCCAGTAGCAGCCAATCCGTCAGGATTCGGAAGAGGGGTTTCAAGGTGGTGTTCACTTGGAGGCCCTTGCTTTCTTCTTCGGTGCCGCGGCGGTGTTGGCGGGGTAGCGTTTCACTTCGACATCATTCTTCTGCGCCACACCAGGCGTGCTGCGGCCATCGGTGATGAGCTTCTCCAGCAGCGCCTTCATCTCGGCGACTTTCTCCGGCATGGCGGCGGCGAGGTTCTTCGTTTCGCCGAGGTCGTCGGCGAGATTGTAGAGCTGCACGGGCTGCGACTGGTCACCGCCTTTGCCCCAGCCGCCCGATCCAGGCGCGGGGATGTATTTCCAGGAACCGCTGCGCACAGCGGGTGTGCCGCCGATGGATGCGCTCACGGCGTTTTCGCGGATGGGTTTGTCGTCGCCTTTGAGCAAGGGCATGAGGCTGAAGCTGTCCTCGCCGGCGGTGTCCGGCAGCTTCACGCCAAACAGGTCGGCGAAGGTGCGGAGGAAATCGGCTTGATACACAAGTTGGCCGCAAACACTGCCCGGCCTCACTACTCCGGGCCAGCGCACCAGGAAAGGCACGCGATGTCCGCCTTCCCATGCGTCCGACTTGTAACCGCGCAACGGGCCGCTCGGATAATGACCCTTTTCCTCTAGCTCCTTCACGCCGATATAGGGCGCGCAGCCGTTGTCCGCAGTGAAGATGACGAGCGTGTTGTCCGCCGCACCGTTTTTCTCCAACGCATCGAGCACGCGACCCACGACCGCATCCGTCTCCATCACGAAATCGGCGAAGAGATTGAGATGGCTCTTGTCCTTCCACTCAGGATTCACGGCGAGCGGCGTGTGTGGCGCGGTGAGCGGCATATAAACGAGGAAGGGCTCCTTCTTTTGCACGGACTCGTTGATGAACTGGATCGTGCGGGTGCCGAGCGCTGGCAGGATGCCTTCGATCTTCCAATCCTTCAGCGCCGGACCCTGGTGGCTCGCCTGATTCTTGACCATGTATTTTGGTGGCAAAAACTCGGTTGGAATGCCAAGCGTGCGGTCGTTTTCGATGAAACAAAACGGCGGCCAGTTCGGGATGTCCGTGCCGAAGTAGAGATCAAAACCACGCGTGCTCGGGCCACCCGCGATGGGCTTCGAGAAGACGTCACGCCAAGCAGCGATCTGCTGCTCGCTGGGCACGGCTCCAGCAGCGGCGGCCTTTTTGCTGACCTTGCTGACTTCATCGTCGGGTTGCTTATCAGGCGAGAGCAAGGAGCGCTGCCCCTTCGTGATAGGCCAATCCCAACCCAGATGCCATTTACCGATGCACGCCGTGCGATAGCCCTGCAGCTTCGCCAGCGTGCCGATCGTCATGCGATCCGGTGCGATGAGCGGTTCGCCAAACACGCCGACGATGCCGCGCTGCAATTTCGTGCGCCAGTGATAGCGCCCCGTGAGCAAAGTGTAGCGCGAAGGCGAACACACGCC
Organism: uncultured Verrucomicrobiota bacterium; assembly: GCA_964539075.1. Taxonomy (GTDB): domain Bacteria; phylum Verrucomicrobiota; class Verrucomicrobiia; order Limisphaerales; family CAZIFU01; genus CAZIFU01. The sequence goes on from CAZIFU010000052.1 coordinate 43,869, forward strand.
GGACGACGAATGCCCATCCGTGAAGCGCATGCCCTGCGAGGCGAGCCTGTCGATGTTGGGCGTCGGAATCTTCCCGCGCTCGGGGTTGTTGCACTGCACATCGCCGTAGCCGAGATCATCGGCGAGGATGACGAGGATGTTGGGTTTGTCGGTGGCGGCTTGCAGCGCGGCCAGCGGAGCCAGCAGCAGGGCAGCGAGGAGGGAGACGGTGTGTTTCATGTCGTGGAAGTGTTCAAGGATGTGCATCATAGCGAGGGCGGGCGGGTGGACTTCGCGGACTGCGCTTTTTCCAACAGCTCGGCCATGCGCTTCGCGATCTCGGGTTTCTGTTGGATGAGGTTCTTCGTTTCGCCCGGGTCGGTGGAAAGATCAAACAGGGCGGGCTTGGCGGGTTGGTTAGGCTTTTTGGCACCGGAGCTCCACCCGTCCGCCAACGCGAGGTCCGGGATGTATTTCCACTGGCCCTGGCGGATGGCGAGGTCGCCATTGCCGCTCATCACGACGAGGGTGTCGCGCTTCATCTGTTTCGGCTGGCCGAGCAGGGTGGGCAGCAGGTTGAAGCTGTCCGGCGCGGCTCCGTCCGGGAGCTTCTCGCCGGCCACGGCGGCGGCGGTGGCAGCAAGATCAACGAGGCAGACGAGATCGTCCGAGGTGGTGCCGGGAGCGATGTGTCCCGGCCAGCGGGCGATGAACGGTTCGCGGTGGCCACCCTCCCAGAGCTGCGATTTCTTGCCGCGCCAGTGACCGTTCGGAAGATGGCCATCCTCGTTGATCGGGCTGGCTCCGTTGTCGCTGGAAAAGATGACGAGCGTGTTCTTCGCCAGCCCGAGACGTTCGAGGGTTTTCATGACTTCACCGACGGACCAGTCGAGTTCGCTGAGCATGTCGGCGCGATTGCCCAGGCCGGTGGTGCCGACGAAACGCGGGTTCGGAATGGTCGGCGGATGCACGTCGTGCGGGGCGAAGTAGAGGAAGAATGGTTTCTCCTTGTTCCGCTCGATGAAGCCCACGACTTCGGCGGTCAAGGTGTCGGCGATGGTCGTGTCTTTCCACCACGCGGCCTTGCCCCCGGACATGAAGCCGATGCGTTCACGACCGGCGGCCCATCTCACCATGCCACCGGCGGCGGCGACTTTGGGATCGAAGGTGTATTTGATCGGGTCGGCGGGATCGAGGCCCACCACGCGATGGCCGCGCACGTAAACGGTCGGGACGCGGTCGTTGGTGGCGGGGTATCCGAAGAACTCATCGAAGCCGATCTCCAGCGGGCCGGGAGTGAGGTCCTTATTGTAGTCGGGCGCGGTAGTGCCGAAGCCGAGATGCCATTTTCCGATCACCGCGGTGCGGTAGCCGGCCATTTTCATGATCCCGGGCAGCGTGGTGGAACCGACGGGGATGAGCAGCGGCGCGTCGGCATTGGCCACGCCCTTGTTCAGGCCTGGGGTATTCTTTCGCCAGGAATACTCGCCGGTGAGCAGCGAGTAACGCGTCGGCGTGCAGACGGCGGCGGAGGCATGGGCATCGGTGAAGCGCATGCCTTCCTTCGCCAGGGCGTCGAGGTTCGGCGTCTTGGTCTTCGTGGCGCCATAGCAGCCGAGATCACCCCAGCCCACATCATCGGAGAGGATGACGACCACATTCGGCGGCGGGGCGGGGGTTTCAGCGTGCGCGATGCCGATCCACTGGACGACGAGGCACAGGCTGAGCAGGCGGAAAGGAGTGTTCATAAGCTGGAGTTCGATGGATTTACGGCGTGAATTCAATGGCGAAGATTCGCACTTCACCCGACTTGCCAACTTCGGGCAGGGCGATGGCAATGTTATCGAGGGCTTGGAGGTCAATGCGGTGGTTGCCCTGCTGGTTGCCGTATTCCCAGCGCAGTTGGAGGTCTTCGAGCCACACGGTGAAGTCCTGCGCCTCGCCAGTGCCGCGCTGCGTTTGGGTGGTGAAGGATTCGCCATCGGCTCCATCGCGGCCTGAGTGAGCGGCTTGGTTCGCGCCGTCCTCAGTGATGAGCACACGCCAGAGCAGATCCTTGGGCGCTTGCAGGCGGATGCGCAGTTTCTTGGCGCCAGCCAAATGGGCGTCGGGCGGTGCGGAGAATCCGGGCGCGGTGCCCCAGCCGGTGCCGTTGTTGAAAATGCAATTCCACGCGCCTTGGTTGCCCGGTTGCACGGTGATCCTCGCTCCGTTGGCGCCGTCGCTACTGGTGATCACACGACCGCGCTGATTGGCTGCCGGCAGAAAGCTGACGGTTTGCGTGAACTTGCCTGCGGCCACGGCGAGCGAGGCATTTTCATCCCAGCCTTTCGGCGTGGAGGGATCAAATGCGCCGCGCTTCTTGCCGGGCTGCAGCTCGCGTTGCAGCTTGGTGAACGCGGTGGTCAGTTCTTCGTAAGGCCGGTCTTTTTGATCGACGAGTCCGTAGTTCGAATCCTCGCCATCGAAGCGTCCATTGGTTGGCTCATCGTGATGCTGGAACCAGTGCATGCCGAGCACGAAGGGCCGCTCCATGCAGCCGCGCATGTATTGCTCGAGCCGCTCCGCGCGATCCTTCTGCGTGGGCACGGTGACATCGACGCCGCGGGAGTTCTTCAAGCCCGAGCGATTCTCCTTGGCGCGCCAACCATACTCGGTGAGGAGGATGGGCTTGCCCGTGAGTGCGTGGACGCGGTTCAGCGTGTCGAGCGGCGCGTGGCCGGACTTCTCATAGCGGTTGATCGAGATGACATCACAGTGCCGGCCCTGCGACTCGATCACCGAAACGATGCCGCTGGCGGCAAAGCGGCAGCCGAGGATCAAGTGATGCTTGTCGTGCTGCCGGATGGCCTTCTCGCACAGCGTGAAGTAGCGCTCCGCCACCTCGCCGGGCCAGGCATACTTCACGCGCTGCGCGAGGACGAAACGCGCGGGCTTCACCCGGTGCACACGCGACAGCTCGGTCCACGACGCGGCATCGCACTCGAATGCCTCGCGAAACTTGGCGAAATCGTCTTTGAAGAAACGACGCAGCCACTCCAGCAAATGTTTGCGGCCCGGTGCGTCATCGGACAGCCTGAGATAGCGGTCGAGCAGCGTGTCGTTGGTGTCCGTGGGCCAGCCGTGCTCACCATTCCAGTTAAGTTCGTTGTTGGTGAAGTATCCGAGCAATCGTGGCTCATTGGCGAGTGGCAGGACTTCCTTCACGGCCCAGTCACTGATCGCAGCGGCATACGCAGCGCTCCACACATCGCACAGCCGGTCGTTTCCCACCGTGCCGCCGTAGCCGAAGCTGAGCACCTTGGTGAAATACAAATCGCTGCCGCGCACAATTTCATCCGAGCACCAGCCGCCGAGCGTGTTGAAACCCCACTCGTGCAAGCGCGCAGTCGTGTGCCGCACCCAGGCAGACATGTCGCCGCCGTGCGCCGCGAGGCCGTCGTAGTGACCGCGATCGACGCGATTCTTCGGCGGTTCATCGACGGCCAGCACCGTCGTCACGCCCATCGAATAGAAGGGCTTTCCATTGTGCACAAAGCTCCAGCCTGCGGGCGACTGCCGTATCTGAACGAACTCCTGAGCCATTGCCGATGAAAAGCAAAGCAATGCGCTGACGAGGGCGAGAAGGAGTCGTGAGATACGTGATGGCATGCTGCGGCACAGGAAGTTTTGGGAACGCAACCGGCACAGTGCGCCCCGAACTGCTGGAGAATTTATTTTGCTTTTGAGGGCGCCAGGCTGGAGTGGCCCAGGGCGTGCATAGATGATGGGGTGAGAGGGGACATGCTCGTGGGTGACAAACAGCCGGAGAAAGCGCTCGCCGGTAGATTCGGCTGACAAGGAATTTTCATTTTCATGGGCCCGACTGATATCAGCCTAGATTAAGATCAGGAGTGAGGACAACCAAACATCTCTCGCGAACGCGCGCTCAACTGTCGCGGTAGCACTCGCCGAGGCGGGTGAGCTTGCCGCCGTCATCGAAGAGCGCGCTGCTGCCCAGGGCGCTGTTTTTCATGCCGGCGGGAAACCAGGCGTAGCGCTCGACGAAATCCAGCCGATCGAGCTTCGGCAGGACATCCTTCATGAAACGCAGGACGTCAGCCGCCTTGAATTTGTTTTCCGCCGGGCTCTTCGCGTTCCAGTCGGCGACGGCGAATTCAGTGATCCAGATCGGCTTCTGATAGAGTTTATGAATCGCCTGCAGTCGCGCCACGAAGCCCGCGGCGTCGGGACCGCCGTAGGAATGGACGCAGACGAAATCAACCTTGAGGCCGCGCTTTCTGGCTCCGTCCATGAAGGCCTTCATCCAGGCGTTGTCCGGATGCACGCACGCGGGGCTGCCGAGGCGGAGGCCCGTCTCCTGCAGGACCGGCCAGGCCTCGAGCGCCTGTTCCACGGACATGTTCGCTTGCTGGGCCCCGTCGGGTTCATTGAAACCGAGCATCTCCTTGATGCCTGCCTTTTTCGCGGCATCTGCCGTGGTGATCACGGGTGCCCGGTTCCCGTAATATTTGAAGATCATCGGGACGAAGGCGGTTCCACCAGGTGTGTCGTCGGGCATGCTGCCGGTCCACGTGTAGAACCATTTGCAACGCAGTTCCCGAAGCTTACGGCTAAGCTCTGGCGACTTGCCGCCGATGCCGAGGCCTTTCTTGCGCGACCCCGCTGCTTTGGATGGCTGGGTCGCGGCGTGGACCTGTCCGGCGGGCGCGAGCGCGGCCAGCAGTGAGAGTTGGATGAGCTGGCGGCGGTTCATGGCATGTTAGGGGTCATCCTTGTCGTTGATGGCGATTTTCCCGCGACGATCTGATTCAGCATGGCGGTGAGCTCCTTCAGTTTTGCGGAATTCTTGCTGGCGAGGTTTTTGGTTTCAGGCTCCCGGCCTTGCTCCCGCAGTGTCTCGGAAAAACCTACTTCAAGTGCCTTGAGGCTCCTGCCACGTTTTGCCAGATAACCTTGTCCCCATCAAACGCGGCCGCGTAATCGACTCCATCCACTGATTTTGCCTTGCCGGTGACTTTGCCGGTGGTCTTGCCGGACCAGACTTCCTTTCCTTGATAGGCGATGGTGGTCCTGCCGTTCGAGGTGGAGACGTTAATGCCCGCGCTGGCGGTGCTGGCGCTTTTCTTAACGCTGGCGGCGTTTTGCCCTTGGGCTGGGAGTGCGGACCAAAAAGGCAGCAATACGAGGGTCAGGAGCGATCGGAATAGGTATTTTTTCATGGTTTTGATTTGTGCGGGGTTGACATTTTTACACTGAAACACTCGGGCTGATTTGTCGAGGAGGATTGAGGCAAGTTTTCATAACAGGATTTCAGTTCAATCCAGCTTGTCTTTGGTCTTGAGGTATTCCTTCGGCAGCGTGGCGACCCAGGCTTCCACTTTGGCGGAGAGCTTCCTCACGATGTCGGGATGCTGCGCGACGAGGTTCTTTGACTCGGCAGGATCGGCGATAAGGTCGAAGAGTTCGAGGTCGCCGCCGTTCTTGCGCGTGGGGTGAGCCAGTTTCCACTGGCCCTCGCGGATGTAGGAATCGCTGCCGGGCGAGCTGGTTTTCCAGAGGAGGGGCTTAGTGCGGACGTGCGGGGCTTTGCCGAGCCACGCGGCGGAAGCATCCTCGCCGTCGAAATCAGCGGCGTTGATTTTCACGCCGGTGATCGCGCAGAGCGTCGGCAGCCAGTCCACGCCGCTGATGACGGATTGCGCGTCGGTGCGGCCGGCGGGCACGTGGCCGGGCCAGCGCACGATCCACGGCACGTCCATGCCGCCCTGCCAGTGCGTGTGCTTGCCTCCGCGCTGCGGGCCGTTGCTGCCCATTTGATTGAAGCGCAATCCGCCGCCGCCGGCCTTGGTCATGTCCGCGCCCTGGTCGCTGTTGAAGACGACGATGGTATTCTCGCGCAGGCCGAGTTCATCGAGCCGCTTGAGCAACCGGCCCACGCTGTCGTCGAGCGATTCGATGTCGGCGAGATCGCGGCGCATGCCGTCGTCCACGTCGCCGCCGGCTTTGCGCACGTCGTTGAGCTTCGCGAGCATCTGCGGCGGGAAGTCGCTGTCCTTCACTTTCAGCCCGCTCCAGCGTTTCACCAGCGCGTCGGTGGGATTCACGGGGTTGTGCGGGATGTGGCCCCACACGTTCACGTAAAACGGCCCGCCCTTGTGCTGCTCGATGAACTTGGTGGCGTCGTCATAAATGTGCGCGTCGCGTCCGCGATCATCGGCCATTTTCTTTTTCTTTCCGCCTTCCTCCTCCTCGCTCGAAGCGATGGAATCGATGCCGTAGGTGCCCGGCTTCTGCACGGGGCCGATGTGCCATTTGCCGAAATGCCCCGTGGCGTAGCCCTGCTTCTTCAGCAGCTCGGTGATGGTGACGTGGTTCGCAAAGCCGCCGTTCGCGGGATAGGTCGGATACGACGCGGGCCACTTGCTCGTCATCAGCCCGGTGCGCGCCGGGCAGCAGGTGGCGCCGGTGGCGTGATACTGCATGAAGCGCGTGCCGTCGCGCGCGAGCGAATCAATGCCACTCGATGCCTCGCGCCACTGGCCGCCGATGAGCATCTTCGCAGGTTTGGTGAGGAAGGCCCGCGTCGCAGGCATAAGTTCGGGGACAGTCATCATCGTGGGGTCAGAGTTGAGGCTGATCGAAGTCAGGATAGCCGCCGGTGTCGGTCGAAGGACCGGGGAAACCGATGCGCTGCCATACGCCCGCGTCGCTGAGGTAAAGCGCGCAGACATCGGCACGCAGCTGGCGGAAGAATAGAGGCGACTGTGAGGACAGGACGGCGAGCAATTTTCGCACCTGCGCGGCATCCAACTCATGCACTGCTGTGGCGAACATTGTCTTCGCGAGTTCATGGGCAGTCTTCAGTCCATCGACATAAACCGGCGCATACGGACTGCGCTTCATGCGCTCCGCAATCCCCGGTCCCGCATGAACCGCAGCCGCCCCCGCATCGCGTTCATCGGCGGGGATGATGCCGTTCGCCAGCGCGGCCAGCGTGGCGATATCCGTGAGAGTGATGGGTGTCTCAGTCATGGTTCAGAAGATTGACAAAAGCCCAATGTGGACGCAGACTGTCCACATGAAAACAGCGACCGTTCGTGACCTCCGCAACAACTTCGCCATGCTCGAAGCTTGGCTCAGTGATGGTGAAAGCATCTGCATCGAAAAGCGCGGGGCGCCCATAGCGATGCTCACCGCGATGCAACGTGCTCGCGGCAAAAAGGTGAAGATGCCAGACTTTGCAGCACGGCAAAAGGCCATTTGGGGTGATCGAGTGTTTAGCGAAGCTGAGGTAATCGCCATGCGCGAAGCCGAGCTTGAAGGAGAAGAAGGATGACTGCTTTCACGGACACCTCTTTTTTGTGCTCGCTCTATCGGCGGCAATTTTTCTCGCCCCGTGCCAATGCGTTTATGGCGAGACGGGGTAATCCGCTCCCGGTATCCAGTCTTCTGCTGTTGGAGTTCAGGCAGTCGTTGCGGCTCCAGGTTCAGCTTCATTCCAAAGACAAGACCAAGGGCTTTCCGAAGCATGAAGCCAGCCAGATGCTGAAGGACTTGCAGTCGGACCTGAAGGCCACGGTGCTTGAGATTGTGCCTGTGGATTGGTCGGATGTGCATCAGATCGCCGAAAATTTGAGCGCGCGGTACACCGAAGCAAACGGGCATCGGCTCGCTGACATTCTGCATGTCGCGACGGCATTGCACCTCAGTGCGAAGGAGTTTCTTACGTTCGATGAGAATCAGAAGCTGCTGGCTGAAGCAGAGGGAATGAAAATCCCGGTATGAGCTGGCCAAAATCACAGCTCTCCTTTCTTGGCGGATTCGATGAGATGTCCCGCCGCACGATCTGCGATCGCCATCGCGGTCAATGTCGGGTTCACCCCAGCGCCGGTGACAAAGACGCTGGTGTCGCAGATGAACAGGTTCTTCACGTCGTGGGATTGGCAGAACTCATTCGCAACGGACCTCTTCGCATCCTCGCCCATGCGGCAACTGCCCATCGCGTGTGCGCCGTAGTTCAGGCCGATGCGCACTTTCCTCGCACCCGACGCAGCCATCATCTCAGCGGCCTTGTCGCGTGCGGCGGCAGCGAGTTTCACGTCGTTATCGCACCAATTGTAGGAGACTTGGGCGACGGGCAGGCCGCGAGCATCGCGCAGATCGGGATCGAGCGTGATCGTGTTGCGCACGTCGGGCAGACCTTCCGCATGCGCCCACCAGGCGGCGGTGTGTGAATATTCGTGCAGGAAGTCCTTCAGCTCCTGGCCAAACATCAGTCCACTCAAGTTCCCGAAGGTCACGGGCGTCATCATGTAGCTCAGCAGGATGTAGCCGCGCGCGTAATCGTTGCGGGCATCGGGTTTGTAGTAGTCCTGCACCATGACGTGGCCCATTTGCATGCCTTTGAAGGCGTTCACTGGCTCATCGAAGGTGCCGAAGACCTGCCACGTCGGATGGCTCATGAAGTTTTTCCCCACCATGCCGCTGGAGTTCGCGAGACCATCAGGGAAAGTCGCGTTCGCTGAGAGCAGGAGCAGTCGCGGCGTCTCGATGGCGTGTGCGGTGAGCACGATGACCTTCGCGTTCACGTGATGCTCGCGGCGCTGGGAGTCGAAATACTCCACGCCCGTCGCGCGACCACTCGCTGCATCGTAGTTCACGCGATGCACGAAGGCATCGCTGATGACGCGCGCGCCGAGTCGCTCCGCTTTTGCGAGGCAGGTGTTCACAGATGTCGCCTTCGCTTCGGTCGGACAACCGGACGCGCACCAACCGCAGTAGATGCACGCGGGTCGTCCATCGCGCTCGGTGGAATTGATGGCGATGGGAGGCGCAAACGGATGCGCCCCAAGCTTTCGTGCGCCGCGGGCGAGCACTTGCCCGTGCCAGTTCATGCGATGCGGCGGCATGGGCAGCGAATACGGCTCCGGCGCGAACGGCCCGCACTCGCCCGCCAGTCCGAACGCACGTTCGACCTTTTCATAGTGCGGGCGCAGGTCGTCATAGCCGATGGGCCAGTCCGCACCGACGCCTTCCGTCGAGTGCGTGCGAAAATCATCGCGATGAAAACGCGGCATCACGCCCAGCCACGGCAGCGTGCCACCGCCAACGCCCATGCCCGCTTTGGGAATGACAAAATCATTGCCG
>CAZIFU010000053.1:0-7892 GCA_964539075.1 uncultured Verrucomicrobiota bacterium
GTTTGAGGATCAGCCATTCACCCTCCTTGCCGTGACGAAATTTCAGAATCTCAAACACCCCGGCGGCCCGAGGCCCTTGCAGTCTGACCTTGATGCGATCATCTGTCCATTCGAGAAGCTCATACATTCCGCTGTCCCAAACCCTAATTTTGCCCGCGCCGTATTCACCCGGAGGAATCGTCCCTTCGAAATCTCCGAATTCCAGCGCGTGATCCTCGAATTGAATCGTCAGCCGCTGTCTGGGGTCTTGGGAACGCGGGGGCCAGAGAGGCGAAAGGCGACGGCGGCCCAAGAGCCAAAACCCTAAATCCCAGACCCTAAATCCCAGACCGTGAATCCGAGACCCTATTGAGCAGAGTGCCGCCTCTGGGATCTGGGGAACAAGTGTTCTAAAAACCATTTTAGAGCCAGCCTTCGCGACAGGTCCAATCCTCCTGCCCGTATTTTCCCACGACCTCAGCCAGACGCCGGATCAAGGCGCGCAGATCGGTTTGCCGGAGGCGCTTGCTGTGGGCGTAGAGGACGCCGCCGTGGGTCAGTCCCGCCGCCAGGCGCGCCTGGACATGGCCCGGCACACTGTTCACGTCGCGGGTCACCAAGGTCCTGTGTTGCGCGTCCAGCACTTCAAGCAAAGGCGGGTCCGATAAGCCAGTCAGGTCCGTGTCGTGAATGCTTGCCACGTCCAGGGAGGGAAATCGGTGCTTCAAAGCGCCAACCGCTTCCGGGTCGCTATGCTCGTCCAGGAGCAGTTTGAGCTTCACAGTTTTTCCAGATGGGGCAGCACGGCCTTGAGTCCCGCAAAATCACGCTCCCCGAACAAGCGCCGGCAGGCAGCGATTTCCTCTGGATAGGCGCGCGCATAAGCCAACGCCTGCTTGATCAACGGCGCGGGCCGTCGAGCGTGCCTGGCGACCTTGTCCAAGTCTTGCCCGTATTCCTCCGCCAGTTCCACCAGCAACCAGACCGGCCAACGCGATCCCGTCAAATAGGCCACGCGGCCAGGAGAGCCGTCCCGGAAGTCAATGGCTGAAAAGCGGGAACGGCGGACGCCTTCCCGGACATAGTGGGAAGCCAGCGCGCCAGGGGCCTGGCCGCTAAGTTCAGCGGTCTTTTGCAAGTCCGCTTTTTCCGGGCGGGTCAAGCGGAGGGTCACGCTCTCGGTTTTGGTCATGGTTGCCATACAATGCAAACTTTCGCCTCCCAACCCCGGACGGTCAAGCCCATAGAGGACTGGACCCGCCCGCCGGGATCCGGGAGCTGAGGCCGGAAAGCAGAAAAGCCGAAACGTAATGGAGACGTCAAGGTGGGGTCTGGGGTCTGGGGTCTGGGGTCTGGGGTTTGGGGTCTGGGGTCTGGGGTCTGGGGAGGGCCAGAGGCAGTGAGGCGAAAGGCAACGGAGGCTCAAGAGCCAAAACCCCAAACCCCAGACCCTAAATCCCAGACCCTATTTTTCTGAAGCGGGGTAAGGCGCGTCAGCGCGCGGGCGGTTTGTAGGCAAACGTACGGCGGATTTGCGCTTCCACTTGCGCCACCGGCCGGCCCGTGCTGGCCGCCAGGCCCGCAGCCATGCCCGCCACGTAGGCGGTGGAAGCGGAGGTGCCGTTGACCAGATAAGCGCGGTTGTTGAAATAAACAATGCTCGTGCCCGGCCCCACCACGTCCACGAAGGACCCGTGGTTCGCATACGACGCGAGGTTCCCCCTTTTGTCGCCCGCCGTCACCGCCACCACGTCGGGATAGGCGGCAGGATAAGTGGGCGCAGCGGTCGACTCGTTGCCCGCCGCGGCGAAAAAAACGACGCCCTGTTGGTGCGCGTTCTGAATCATCGTTTGCAGGAAGCCGCTGTTGCCCGAACTGCCGAGGCTCAGATTGATGAGGGTGGCGCCGCCTTGAATGGCCACGTAAATTCCCTGGGCCACGCTGAAGGTGGTGGTGTTGACGCGGTCGCCATAGACATCCACGGGCAGAATCCGCACCGGCGTGGTCGTGTTGTCTTCCGAGAGCGCCAGGCCGCGCAGGAGGGTTTCCAGCATCGAGGTGCCGTGTGTGAGCGAGTTTTTGGGTGTGGACGAATCGCCCGCCACGGAAATGGCGGGCAACAGAAAGCTGTCCATCCCCGATTCAGTCGGCTGGACCGCGGTGTCAATCAATCCGATGACCAGCCGGCTGCCGTCGGCGTTGACCGTGGGTTTGAGGGAAAAAGGCAGGGGCGAGCTTAACGCCAGCGGTTCGACCTGCGTGGGCCGTTCGACGTAAAAATTCTCGTCCACGGCGGCCAATTGATCATTGCCCTGCAACGCAGCGCGGGCCGCTTTGGCGGCGGCCTCGTCCTCGAATTGCAGCCGGTAGGCTTGCAAGGCATCCACGCGCCCGGTGATTTTGGCGCCCAGCCGCCGGGCCAGTTCTTCGATGCTTTCGCGCGAACCGGGTTTGAGGGTAAGGATCAATTCGTTGGCGATGGGTTTGCCGGTCAGCGACGGGCGTTTGGTTTTCGGCGGCGGGCGGACCAGTTGCGTGGCCTCCTGCACCGAGGTGCGGAAGACGAACAATTTGGAAGGGGCGTTGCTCTGCGGCAGCAGGGCAAAATTCAAGTTGCCCAGCAACAGACTGAGCGCGTCGCCCGCCGGCAGGCTTTTGAATTTAACGGAAACGGTCCGCGTGGTTTCCGGCTCCACGTAAATCTGCCAGCCGGTCGTGGCGGTGATGGTTTCCAGGAGCCGGGGCAGATCCCAGGCCTGGATCTGGGCATCCACTTTATTCTCCTCGACGCGCCACACCAGCGAATCGGCCGCGCGCGCCGTCAGGGACGCCAGCAGCGCGGCACACAGACAGAACCGGAAGCCCGGCCGGCGGCGCGCGTGCTGGAGAATTGTTTTCAGCATGACTTCATCTCAAGGGCTTGTCGCCCACATCTGCGATTCGGAGGGACGAGCTGCGCGAGTCCCTGACCTTTTCCACTCTTCCGCGGAAAACGGGGACTCGCGTAGCTCGTCCCTCCGAACATAATGCCTGCGGCCATTTGGGCAACCTGCGCTCAAGGTGAAACCCCGACCTTGTAGAAACGTTGCGCCAGACCCGGCGGCAGCAGCGAATCCGTCCACGTGTAGGAGCCGGAGTTGGTGGGGACCAGGTTCGTCCGCAACGTGAAGAGGCCGCTCAACTGGTCGGTGGTCAGCACGTCGTAACTGCGCCCGGCGATGGCCGACCAGAGCAGTTGCAGCGGATTCGGCCCCGCTATCGTCAGCGGCAAGTCGGTTTCCTTTCCGACCAGGCGCAGGGTGAACGTCGGCGTGCGATACACCTGGCCGTCGGCACGGGTCACCAGCGCGTAAAACCGATGCAGGCCCAGGCCCAGGGTCGGGCCGTCCACGGTGAAACTGACGCTGGCCTGGCTGGACACAGCCGCCAGCAAGCCGCCGGTCGTGAAGAGTTCGATCCTGGTGACGTTGGTGTCATTGGCCTTCACCTGGAAATGGAACATCGCTTCAACGGCAGTGACGCTGTCGGCATCGGGAGAACCAAGCGTGGCGCTCAATGAAGAATTCTGAATGCGGACGGGAACGGCGGCGCGAGTTTGCGTGCGGACATGGCTGCCTTCATAAGCCACGGCGGTCAGTTCGTGAAAGCCATCAGCAAGCGTCGCAGTGTTCAACGGAAAAGAGAGCAGCAGATTCGTGGTGCCGGCGGTCAGGTACAAATGGTGGCGCGGTTGCAAGTCAGAGAGGTTTTCGTCCAGCTTCATGACGGTCATTGGTTCGATGACAAAGCTGGTTGAGCCGGTAAGTTGCGCCTGGATCTGCGCCGCGCGCAGGCCTGGGCTGCGGGCGCGCAGATTGAAAGTCGTGGTAAAAAATGTGTCCAAATCTTCTCCCGTCACGCCGTCTTCAGTTTGCAGGCTGGGCATGGCATTGACGAGATCAAGCAGTTGTTGGACGAGCTGGTTGATCGTGGCCGCGCTGCCGCTATTGGTGACCGCCACGCTGACCATGGCGCCGTTGGTTTTGGTCACGACGAGTTGCAGGTAGTCGCCATTGGTCGGCGCAGACCCGGAGACCCTGAATTGGCGGTAGCCCCAGGCAATCGAATCGAGAAAGTTGCCGCCGCTGGAATTGATGAAAGTCGTCAGCACCGCGCCGCTGCCGACGGAACTGCCGGCCACGACAGAAACCTGCGCGCCCGTTTTGGTGTTGTCGGAGGACTGCAATTCGATCCGGTCACCGTGGGCGATGGCGGTGACATGGGTTTGTGGGGCCAGCCCGTTGAGCGCGCTGGTCAGATCGCTGGCGACGGATTTGATGGTCGCGTTGGAAAGGACGATGCGGTTGGTGGCAAAGCCGTTCAGGCTGACGTTGACGATGTTGCCCGGGCACGGCGGGAGGTTGGTGACAGTTTGCAGAAATTTGCCGTCGAGAAACAGGTCCACCTGCTGCAGCGGTCGCTCCGTTCCCGTGGCGGTCAGTTGCAGGGAGAGATTGGTCGCGCCCTGCAGCGTGGTGTCGGGAGGCAGCCCGGCCCAGGCGAGACTGCCGTTGGTCTGAAACGGCGCGGCCAGTGGTTCGCCCACCAGGATTCCCTCGTAGGGATTGGCGAGGCTCTGGTAATAGCACTCGGCCAGGCTGAATCCGCGCGCCTGGTAAAAATAATTTTGCGGATCGGGAAACTTTTCCAGGTAGTTGCACGGTTCGTCCACCGTCCCGTAACTGGCGGCCGCGCCTGCCTGGGTGAACGCCAGCGCGGTGGTCTGTCCCTTGGGGTCGAACAAATAGCCGCCGTAGGAAGTCAGATTGTCCGCCATTGCGCCGGGAACAAATGAGTCGTTGGCGAGTGAAAAAGTCGTCAGGCCGGTCTGGTAGCCGAGCAGGTTGGTCAGGCCGGCGGGAGAATCGCTGTTGGTGCGTTGGAGCGAGTAGTTGCCGCGCACGCGCGCATTGAAAACCGCATTGTCGAAGGAGTAAAACCGGACGCTGCGGGCGGCGTCGGAGGTTTTGGCCAGAAAAGCGGTCTGCGCGGGGAACGTGCCATCGCTGTTTACCCCTTGGTCCACCAACGACTTGGCCTGGGCCAGCGTGTCGGCCGTGAGCATCGTGGTCAGGAACGAATTGCTGCCTGCGGTGGTTGGTTTGGCGAGCCTGAAAATGTCTTCGCTGTGCGCGTAGGAATTTTCCGAGTTGGTCGCCAGCGGGCAATCGTACGGGTCGCGGGTGTCCGGCTTGAAGCCATAGAACAGGACCGCGGTGGTGGCGTTACTGTGCTCAGCGGCAGTGGTGACGCGATAGGGAATGCCCATCGAGAGGACCACGTAATCAATCTGGTTGGTCAGGTTGCGCCCGGCCAGCATGGCCGCCAGGGGATTGAGCAGCGTGTTGGTGTAATCGGCGAGCGTCCAGTCCACGTTCCCTCCGGCCCAGTTGATGCGCAATACATTTTCCGGCGGGACCTGGCGGCGTTCGCAGTAGTAGTTCCCCAGCTCGCGTGAATTGGTGCTGTTCTGGTTGATGACCACCGCCACGTTGAGGCCGCTGCCGCCCGCCCACGCCGCCGGCAGGGAGACCGCGCCCACGACCATCCCCAGGCCGAAGCCCAGGAGGCGTCTGGTGGAAACGAAGTTCATCGGCAATCAACCGGGCACGGCCGCGGACAAATAATCCGGTGACGTTATCAGATTGCTCCATTAAATCCAGCCGAAATTCGGCTTGCGATGGGCCCTTTGAATTTGTTAAAACCCCCGGACATAATTATGGCTGCCATTGGGCGATTTCAAAAAGGCGACGAGATTTTCTTTGCGAAGGTGGTGGACGGCGAGCTGTTTCGTTTGCAAGGGGACGTGTTTGGGTCTCCTTCCTACGAAAAAAAACTGATCCCCCTGCGCGGCGTCAAGACCCTCATCCCCGTGGTCCCCTCCAAAATCATCGCCGTGGGACTGAATTACGCCGACCACGCGCGCGAGTCCGGCAAACCCTTGCCCAAGGAACCGCTGTTCTGGCTGAAGGCGCCCACCTCGTTGATCCCGGACGGCGGCAAGATCGAAATTCCCTTCCCGCATCACCGCACGGATTTCGAGGCGGAACTGGCGATTGTGATCGGCCGGCGCATGCGCAACGTCACCCCGGCGGCGGCGGCGCGTTATATTTTCGGCTACACGGCGGCGGAAGACATCAGCGACCGCACCATTCAGAACGCCGAGACCCAATGGGCGCGCGCCAAATCCTTCGACACCTTCACGCCGCTGGGGCCTTACGTGGAAACCAAGATTGATCCGCACGATTTGACCATTCAGTTGTTCCAGAACGGCCAGCTGCGCCAGAACTCCAACACCAGCCATCTCATCTTTGACTGCTATCGGCTGGTCAGTTTCATCTCCACCAACATGACCCTCCTGCCGGGCGACATCATTCTCACCGGCACGCCCAGCGGCGTCGGGCCGATCGAATCGGGCGACCGGCTGGAGGTGCGCATTCAGGGACTCACACCGCTGGTGAACACAGTCAAATAGTTTTGAGTTTTAAGTTTTGAGTTTTGAGTTCTTCGGAAAACTCCTGGCCCGACTTAAAATTAAGAACTTAAAACTTAAAACTTTTCGCGATGCGCTGGTCCCAAACCCTCATCCCCACCCTCAAGGAGACGCCCGCCGAGGCGGAAATCATTTCCCACCAGTTGCTGCTGCGCGCCGGGCTGGTCCGCAAACTCACCGGCGGTCTCTACACCTTCCTGCCGCTGGGTCTGCGCGCGCTGCGCAAGATCGAGCAGATCGTGCGTGAAGAAATGGACCGCGCGGGCGCGCTCGAAGTCCTCATGCCCGCCCTCCAACCGCCGGAAATCTGGCAGCAAAGCGGCCGCTACGAGATGATGCGCGACGTGCTCTACAAAGTCCGCGACCGCGCCAAAAAGGAGTGGGTCCTCGGTCCGACCCACGAGGAGGTCATCACCTTGCTGGTGGCCGGCGAAATCAACTCCTACCGACAGTTGCCGAAAAATTTTTACCAGATTCAAACCAAGTTCCGCGATGAAATCCGTCCGCGCTTCGGCCTGATGCGCGCCAAGGAATTCATCATGAAGGACGCCTACAGCTTCGATGTCTCGGATGAAGCCGCGCAGGCCAGTTACCAGAAGATGTATGACGCCTACGCCCGCATCTTCCAGCGTTGCGGCCTCAAGACGGTCGCCGTCGAAGCCGACACCGGTGTCATTGGCGGGAAGTTTTCCCACGAATTCATGGTGCCCGCCGACACGGGCGAAAACGAAGTCGTTTATTGCGAAACCGGCCAATACGCCGCGAACATCGAGAAGGCCACCAGCCGGGGACCGCTCACGCCCACGCCGCAGACCAGCACCGGCGCCGCCCCGGAAAAATTCCCCACACCGGGCGTCGTCACGATTGAAGCGCTGGCCCAACCGCCGTACGGGGTCGCCGCGCACCAGCAAATCAAAACGCTGGTGTTCTTCGTTGCCAGCAAACCGGTCCTCGCGTTGCTGCGCGGCGATGATCAGCTCAACGAGGCCAAGTTCGCCGGTGTCCTGGGCGGCCACCCGTTTCGACCCGCGACGCCCGAGGAAATCCTCGACGCGCTCGGGGCGCATCCCGGCAGCCTGGGCGCCGTGACCTCTACGTTGAAGTCGCGGGAAATTCCGATCTACGCTGACGAAGCCCTGCGCGGCGCTGCCGGCATGGCCACCGGGGCGAACGAGGACGGTTTCCATTTCCGCCACGTGAATATCGCGCGCGACCTCAGCGTGACGAAGTGGGCCGACCTCCGCACAGTCAACGCCGGCGAGTTGTGCGTGGCTACTGGCCAGCCGTTGAAGATCCGGCGCGCGATTGAAGTGGGCCACGTATTCAAGCTCGGCACCAAATACAGCCAGGCCCTCAAGGCCTTCTTTCTCGACGAATCCGG
>CAZIFU010000054.1:0-41537 GCA_964539075.1 uncultured Verrucomicrobiota bacterium
GAGGACTGGCGCACTCCAAGACGCTTCGCGAATGTCGGGCGTCGCCCTGAAACGCGCCAGCGTCTTGGACTGCGGCGGTCCTCCGCCGCTTTGCGTTGGCAAACGCACCAACTCACCGTAACGCCTCCGCCACGATGTCGCCGCGGAACTGCGCGCCCTCGAAGTGAATCTGCTCCACCGCCGCGTAAGCCGCCGCTTGTGCCGCGCGTAAATCCTTCCCCCAGGCGGTCACGCCCAGCACGCGAGCCGCAAGCGGCGTTGACCTCAGCAGGCTGCACGGCTGCGTTCACAGCGTGAGTCACGAGCTTACAGACGAATTCAGCCTCGAGTTGGGCCGCCGCGTGGCAGCGCGGCTGCGCCAGCAGCCGGCCTTGCTTCGTGTCGCCCATGAAAATCTCGACCGCTGGACTCAGTTGAACGCCAATGCCCCGTCCTTGCTCCGTTGTTACGCGGAATGGCGCGACATTTTGAAACGCCCCCTGGAGGAGATTTGCAGCCTCTTGAATTCGAACCATGAAGAGGCACGGCGACTGCGCCAGAATTCACCGTTTGCCGGCGTGTTGAGCGCAAAGAAAGTGTGGGAGTTGAAGCAGCGTTTCCACCATGCGACGGCCACAACTTGAGCACGTCATTCGCGCCGCCGCCGGCATCACGGGCGCAACCGAGATCGTCGTGATCGGCAGCCAGGCGGTGCTGGGACAATTCCCCGACGCGCCCACCGACCTGCTCGTTTCCATCGAAGCCGACGTGTTCACGTTCCGCAGCCCCGCCGACGCCGACCTCATCGAAGGTTCAATCGGCGAGGGGGTCGCCATTTCATCGGACATTTGGCTAGTACGCTCACGGTGTGGCCGAGGAAACCGCCGTCCTGCCCAAAGGTTGGAAGGAGCGCCTGGTCGCGGTGCGCAACGTGAACACCGGAAACGGATGCGGCTTGTGTCTCGAAGTGCATGACCTCGCGGCCGCGAAACTCGCGGCCGGACGCGAGAAGGATTCTTCCTTCGTCACCGGATTGCTGCGGCACAAACTCGCCGACGCAGCGGTGATTGAATCCCGCCTCCGTCAATCGCCCCTGTCCGGACAGAAGTTGGAGTTGGCACTGGCGAGACTCAAGCGGCTCGTGGAAGTTTGAAGCCCCGCCTCACTGCAACGCCTTTGCCGCGATGTCGCGGCGGAACTGCGCGCCGTCGAAGTGAATCCTCTCCACCGCCGCGTAAGCCGCCGCTTGTGCCGCGCGCAAATCCTTCGCCCAGGCAGTCACGCCCAGCACTCGACCGCCGTTGGTCACCACCGTGTCGCCCGCCGCGGCCGTGCCGGCATGAAATATTTTCGTGTCCGGCAGACGGGCCGCCTCGTCGAGGCCGGTGATCGGTTTGCCTTTGGCATCACTGCCGGGATAACCGCCGCTGGCCATCACCACGCACACGCTTGCCGTCGCTGTCCATCTCAATTCGATTTTGTCGAGCGTTCCGCTCACGCTGGCCTCCAGCAGTTCCACGAGGTCATTCTCCAGCCGGGTGAGATAAACCTGCGCTTCCGGGTCGCCGAAGCGCGCGTTGAACTCGAGGACCCGGGGGCCGTTCTTCGTGAGCATCACGCCGGGATAAAGGACACCGCGGAAATCAATCCCTTCCGCCGCGCAGCCGAGCATAAACGGTTCGAGAATGTTTCCGGCCGCGTCCGCCAGTTGCGCCCCGGTGAGAAAGGGCGTCGGCGAATACGTCCCCATGCCGCCGGTGTTCAGACCGCGATCGCCGTCGAGCGCGCGCTTGTGGTCCTGCGACGTGGGGAAAAGTTTCGCCGTCCTGCCGTCGCAAAGCGCGTGCAGCGAGATTTCCGCCCCTTCGAGAAATTCCTGGATGACGATCTGCGCCCCCGCCGCGCCGAAGGCTTTGTTGATCATGACTTCGTCCACGGCCTTCTCCGCCTCGGCCACATTTGCGCAAATCAAAACACCTTTGCCGAGAGCCAAGCCGTCCGCCTTCACCACGCATCGTCCGCCGAGTGACGCGCAAAATTTCTTCGCGGCGCCCGCGTCATCGAACGTTCCGGCCGCCGCCGTGGGAATGCCGTATTTCTCCATGAATTTCTGCGAGAACACTTTTGAGGACTCGAACCGCGCGGCCTTCCGGTTCGGCCCCC
Organism: uncultured Verrucomicrobiota bacterium; assembly: GCA_964539075.1. Classification (GTDB taxonomy): domain Bacteria; phylum Verrucomicrobiota; class Verrucomicrobiia; order Limisphaerales; family CAZIFU01; genus CAZIFU01. The sequence goes on from CAZIFU010000054.1 coordinate 2,143, forward strand.
AGATGCGCAGGCCGTGGGCTTGAAACAAATCAGCGATGCCCAACGCGAGCGGATTGTCCGGTCCGACGACGGTGAGATCCGCCTTCTTCTCCTGCGCAAATGCCAGCAGCCTGGGCAAATCGTCCGCCCCGATGTTGACGCATTCAACCGGCCTCTCCGTTTTCTCCGTTCGCTCCTGTGCAATCCCCGCGTTGCCGGGCGCGCACCACATCTGCGTGACGTGCGGCGACTGCGCGAGTTTCCAGACCAGCGCATGTTCGCGCCCGCCGGAGCCGATCAGAAGGAGCTTCATTGAGGCCCGGATTCAAACAGGAACCTTGGAGCAGAGGAAAGTTTTTTTCAGAAAACCCGGTGTCTTTGATCCGTTGGAATGGCGGGCCCAACTGGATTTGAACCAGTGACCAAGCGATCATGAGTTTAGGAAAGCTGATATTGAACAGTTGCGTCAAGTGGCGATGAGTTGTGTTTCCACCTTGTTTTCAATGGTTTGTAACGGAAGTGCATGAACTCAATACAACTCACTACCACCAGTCAGAACCGAACAATTGGCCAGGAATTGGCCAAGATATTGGGAGCGACGAACGCGACGACAGGTTCCGCGTGGCATAGCCAAACTTCTCCGATCACCCACGCTCGTGTCTGCGAGGTTGGACTGTTTGAATCTCATCTCGGTCATCACGTGCGTGGGAATTCCAAACGGTGGTTTCGCTGGATTTGCTTGCGCCACTCGTTCGCCACCTGCGCCGGTTCGGCGTAATCCGGCCATCTCGCGACGGCGGCGCGAACTTCCTCGACGATGGCCTCGGCCCGACCGCGTTTCATCAACGCGCTTTTGGCGCAGGCGCGAAAGTCGGCCAGCGTAAATCCGTCGCGCTTGCCGTTCATCGTCATTTGATGCGTGGCGGTCCAACTGCCGGTTGGGTCGTAGCTGCAGGTCATATCGAACGCGGGCGCGAGCGACCAGCGTCCGGCCTTGTCCATCAGGAAAGCGATGTTCTTGACGTGATCGTCCTGATTGCGGGCGATGATGTTGAATGTCATCCGCCGGAATTGTTCTTCCACCGATTCCATCGGCAGGTTCAACTGGCGAATCGTCAGCAACGCCTGTTCGTAGGAGTATGCGCCCGCGTGATTGAAATCAAAATGGGCCAGGGCGCACATCGACTGCATGTGCAGTTTCTTGCCGCCTTCGAGCCGGTCAAAGCGCCGGCTCATGAAATGCCGCCGGCCGCTTTCTTCGAGCAAACGGCACTCGCTCATGGTCACGCCCGCCGCTTTCGCCATGAGTGAATAGGCGTATTCGATGGCTCCGCCCCCCTTGGGGTCTTCGAGTTCCTTGTCTTTGTTTCCGGTGACGCCATCGAATTTCAGCAGCCAGTAACCGAAGCCTTTTCCAACCGCGACCTGCCCTGACCGAACCTCGTTGGTCTCTGGATTCCAAGCAATGACCGCTTTGGCCCGTGCGCCGCCGGCTGAGGTGCCGACGCGCAGAATGTCGTTCAAAGCGCTTTTCCTGCGGTCGCTCGCAAAGCTGGTTTTCAGATTCTTGCGCTGGCTCAGAATTTCGGACGCAAGCTTGACCAAGGCATCAATCCCGATCTTTTTCGCGGGTTGCGGTTTCGGCCCCAAAGCCGGCACAAACTCCAACGCTCCCATGCCGCGTGCCCCGGTGTAGCAAAGCCGTTCGACTGCATTGAAACTTTGTGGCGTCCTGCCCTGTGTTGAGAGCCACGCGTCAATCAGGGCGTTGCCGAATCGGTCCGGCAGCGAATCGGCCAGCAGACCCGGCAGGCCATGGAAGGTCTGCTCTGGCAAATCTGGAAAGAGATAGACCCGATCACTGGGCGGCATTGTGATGGGCGAAACCTCGATCCCACTTCCCGCAAACGCCGGGTCATATTGGAACGCCGCGAAACGGCCTCCGTCCTCCAGCGAAACGGCGCCGATGGTTCGCCCCCAAAGTTTGACCTCTGCCAGCGTCATTGTTCATCTCTCCATTGCCACTTCTTCGCTGGCGCTTTTGCCTTCCTTCGTGTCGACGCGCGCTGCCGCTTCCGTCCTCGCAACTTCAATTGCTCGACGGGGCTGGGCACAGGTTCCGGGACGAGCAGGTTGAAGCGCTCGATGACATCAAGCACCCGGCACACGCGGATGAAGCCCGACAACTGCGTTGCCACGCTGCCCGATTCCAACCTTTCCACCGTGCGTTTGGAAACGCCGGCCTGCACCGCCAGTTGAGCCTGTGTCAGATTCCGCTCCAAGCGCACCTGGGCCAACCGCCCGCCTAATTCGCTCAGAACGGCTTCGTCAGTGGCCTGTTTTGTGATTTTCATAACACGTCATTTATGGCGAATAAATGCTAAAAAGTAAAGCAAGTCGTCACAATAGGCGATTAGTAAACAGCTTCTAATTCGCCATATTCGGCGACTATATCCCGAAAAACCGCAGATTTCGCCTCAACTGGCGGCCTGCCACCCCAATAACGGCCCAGACCCAGCGCCAGTTGAAACGGGAGGATGCCACAAAGGTCAATCGCATTCGGTGTATCTGATGCACCACCGCACATCCACTTTGGGGCGAACATGCCTTCATGAGCTTCAAATCACGACAAACTGGCGCTGGTACAACTTTTCAGCTCTGCTATTGAAAGTTGTTGTTGCTTCTGAAATCATACCTCCCTTGTGGGCCTGTAGCTCAATGGTTAGAGCAGAGCACTCATAATGCTTTGGTTCTCGGTTCGAGTCCGAGCAGGCCCACCAATCAGTTCATCGGACTCTGGCCGTTGACCATCCCTCCGCAACGGGTGAGATCGTCTGCCATTCCGCCAAGGCGTTCACCCTCGCCATCCTCCAACGCTCAATTTGGAAAAGGCCGGATTGTGTGCCTGCTACACCAGAGAAGTCGCAACGGGTCCGTATGCTGTCAACTCGTGAGTAACTGATTATGAACACCGCAACAACCGCCCCCGAATGTCAGACGATTTGACGACGCCGCCACTCAAAAGTGGGTGTTACCCAAGGAGCGGCCTGAAAGTGGTCCGGTTGACTCTAAAATGGTGTTACCCAAAACCCCTTGAAATGGGAACCGAAGGAAGCCGGGGCACGGTGGCAGTCCGGCCTCCCTCGTTCCCGTTTCTTGGGGGGCTTCTTTTTACCCGCTCCGGCGTGCCGGTCAAGCTTCCGGTCGTCTGCGGTGTGGTTCGATCCCTTTCAGCTGCCGCTCCACTTCCCGCTTCAGCGCAAAGGGATTGAGCGCCCGTTTCTCCGCCCGCCGTCGCGCTTTGGTCGCCGCGCTGACCGCAGGGCACGCCAGCACACGGCGCAACGGCGTCAGCGTCCCGCCATATTTCCGCACCACCTTGCTGCCCGCGCGCGTTTTGCTTTCCCGTTTCATCGTCGGCAGGAAGTAGTTGAGCAACTGGTTGAACGCGCCTTGGCACAGCGCGTTCATCAACGGCGCCACTGCCGGGTTGTCGTAGCGTTCATCCCCAAACCACAAACGCACCTGGGGGTAGTTCTTCTGCTCGATGTGCGTCCCGCGTCTGCGGGATTCTTGCGATACGGACGCGACCGGGTGAAGGCGATGGGCGGCGCCCGGCCTTGCAGATGTTTGACCGGGTGAGGGTTGATGAACTCCCCGCCGTTGCCGCTGTCCACCCCGCACAACGGGAAGGGCAGGCTCGCCTCGACATCCCGAATCTGCAACAGGGTCGCGACTTCGCTGCGGTTGGGCAGCGCGCGCATTTCGTTCCAGGTGGTGTGGATGTCCACCGCGTCAAACAGCCAGCCGTGCTGGTCAGCGAGTGTGCCCCGCACAACGCCACCGTGTCCATCTCCCAAAACCCCGCCTGGGCCTCCGTCCATTCCGTGCGGATCGGAATCTGGTGGCGCAACAGTGTGCCTGGACGTGTGGTGGCCCGCCGCCGATGCTCGACCCGCGCCGGGATCAACAGCCCGTCCAGCGTGGCACGCCTGGCGCACGTCGCCATTGAGGCGGCGATGATCGGCCTCGTAAGCGGGCAACCAGTCGGGCAGACACGCCTTGAGCCGCACCCCGCAGGGTTGCAGGGCGGCGAGCCAGAGGGCCTTGAGCGGTGGCCGCAGCTGATCCGGATCGTATTCCTTGGGACGCCCCAGAACAAACGGGGCCGCGATCACCGGACGTGATTGCAACGCGCGGATGTCCGCTGTGCGGCGGCAGCCGAAAAGCTCGACCAGCTCGTTGATGATTTTGGTTTTGTGTTCCTTGCCGGCCCGGGCGTAACGATCACGCTTCTTGGCCAGCACTTCGGTTCGCGTGCTTTGACTCATTTTGGTGTCCATCGCCCGGCAACACCCTTTTTGAGTCAACGTCTGGTTTCCTCAAACCATTTCTCCACTCCCTCGGCAACAATCTTTTTGAGTCAATTCGCCGCATCGAGACGAAGTTGCTGGAGGTGCAGGAGCATTGCCTGCGGCCTATTACAGCCGGGACAAGCGGACGCACCTGCTGGAAGCTAATCTCACGCTTTGCCGCCTTGCCCCGACGCGATCCGCCTTCAAGCCACCGCCGGCGCTCCCGTTGGTTTCAAAGGCCGAAGGCCGAATGAAGCGCCATTTTCAAAAACTGTAGAACTCATCTCACAAATCCCTTTTTCGGAGGGACGAGCTACGCGAGTCCGAAAATCCAGCCAGTTCTGATTCATTCGGGGACTCGCGTAGCTCGTCCTTCCCAGTTAAGGAGCCGTCCCGCTGTTCGCACAGGCCTGTCTCGCCCGTCGGAATTCAACGCCAAGACGCAGTCGCGCCGCGACCAAACCGCGCACTACCCCGCATTTGACACCCTTAACGCCCGGCGTTACCATGCCCCGGTAATTTTGAGTTTTGCCTGCGAGGAAACCGAGCGGGTGTTCCTGGCGGAGTTGTCCCGCCGCTTCCCGCCCGACATTCAGCGCCGCGCAAGACGCAAGTTGCTGGTGTTGCACGCGGCCACGGAATTACGGCAACTGGCCGTGCCGCCAGGCAACCGCCTGGAAGCCTTGAAAGGCGGACGGCAGGGGCAGCACAGCATCCGCGTCAACGACCAATGGCGGCTTTGCTTCCGCTGGCGCGAGGGCAACGGTTACGACGTAGCGATTGTGGACTACCACTGATTATGAAAAGCAAACGATTGAGCAACATCACCCCCGGCGAAATCCTGGACGAAGAATTCCTCAAGCCAAAGGGCATCACCCAATACCGGCTGGCCAAAGACATCGGCGTGCCCCCGCGCCGCATCAACGAGATCGTCAACGGTCTGCGCGGCATCACGGCGGACACGGCCTTGCGGCTCGGACGCTACTTTGCCATGGCGCCGGAATTCTGGCTCAATCTGCAAACGCACCACGACTTGGAGCAGGAACAGGAGCGGTTGGCCAAACGCCTCGACAAAGAAGTGAAGGTGCTCGTAGAGGCGTGAAGGGGTGGTGGTGCTTCTGTGAAAGCCTGCAAACAACTCCCGCCGGTGCTCCCGCTGGTTTCAAAGGCCGCAAGCAAAATGAAGCGCCACTTCCAAAAACTGCAGGAGACGACTTGAGGAGGCTCATTCTTTTGTTCCGGGCTCCGAGTTTGAAGTAAGCCTCGTTACCTCGTCTCCTGCTGGAAGCTTTGTATCACCGGAAAAACTTGCGGACGATATCCCGCGGCGTGGCAATCACAGGAGCGGTCAGATCGCGCTGGTTCAACACCCAGGTCAATTGCTGGCGATCAATTGAGCGCAGGTGTTCGTCGCTCGCAAGCAGGATGTCGCAGTCCAGCAGGACGGTTTCCGCCAGAATCAGGGAGTCGTGGATTTCCTCGCCGGGAAGCAGGCGACGGCGGTGGAACTTGCGGGCCAATTCCCGGCTTTCTCCGGCGCGAACGGCAGTTCCAGGATCGAGCGAAAGCAGGTTTCCTTGCGCAGCAGTTGAACCGCTCGTCTCGCCGACTGGCGCATCGGCGGGGTCTGGCCGGAGTCCGCGAGAAATGCCAGCTCCTCGAGAACGCCCGGTGTCACGAGCTTGTCCGCGTCCGGCAGCCGGTCGTCAATGGCACTTGCAGCATCGAGGACATCGTCCACGTCGTCGGCGAGGTCGAGGAGGACGTTGGTGTCAACGGCCAGGCGCGCTGGCGCAGACGTTGGCGCTGTACGTTGGTGAGTTTGTTCTTCAGTGGACGATGCTTCTCCACCGCCAGTGTGCCGGGGGGGTTTGTTCGACGGTTTTCTTCGTGGCCTTCAAGCTTTGTTTATCCTCTGCGTTGAGGTGGATGTCAAATTCGCATTCAAATGTTACAGGACGATCATCGCCGTCCGAAGGCCTCAACGACGCGAAGGTCTTCGGTCAATTCTCCTTCCCGAATACACTGGCGAAAATCACCTCTTTGATTTTCCAAATCAACGCCATGGTGGTGGCCACCGGCAGCAGCACCAGAAACAGCGACAGCCACCGGCGCTCCGGCGCGAGCGCCCGCATCACTGGCAGCACCTCGTCGGGCAGCGCCTCGATCTGCAAGAGGCCAAACCAGCCGGCCAGCAGCACGACCAGGCCGGCCAGCAAGTAGCGATTCAAGCCGGTAAAGAACTTCGTTTCTGCGCGCAGGGTTTCGTCGGGCAGCATGGCGGTCAGCCGCTGCAACACGAGATTCAGGTTGAAGAGAAAAATCAGGCCGGTCAAAGTGAGCAGCCCGACCGCCAGGGTAAACCACGGTTCGCAGGGGAGTTTGTTCCACCAATAGAGGAAGGGGGTGAGGCCGAGGTTGACCAAGCCGAGAATTTTGGCGCGCTCGAGCGTGGACTGCCAGATGCGCTCCTGCTTTTGAAACGGGCCGAGTTGCACCAACCCGTAATACAACAGCGCTGCGGCCATCACCGGCGGCAGCATCCCCAGCGGGCGCAACCATTCCGCGACCATGTTTTGCAGGCAGACCAGCAGCGTGAGGGGCAGTCCCCAAAACAAGGCGGACAACCCGCGCACCAGCCGGCCCAGGGCGGCGAGCAACCCGGGGTCAGGCGCGGCGCCGGCCATAAGCGGAAATCAGCAGATGGCCAGGGGGAGCCGCCACGATCCCAAAATCGGGCATTGCGGCCATGAACCTTGGCGCAGCGGCGTCCCGGCAGAGCGCCGCTGTCTCTATTTCCAAGGAATGACGGCGCACTGCCGGGACGCCGCTACGGAGAGAAGGTTCATGGAAAGGCGGAGGAAAAATCAGAGCCCGGCGCGCGCTCGGAGGGTCATTGTTCATTCTACAGGCCGCCTTGGGCCGGTTCAGATGGTGAGGTACGTGTATTCCTTGAGGCCACGTTCGTAGTCGTCCAGCAGGCGCATGCCCTCCGAGGGTTTCAAGCGGTCGCTTTTGATCGCCTCGTCAATCTGCGCTTTCATCTGGCGCTTGAGTTCGTTCTCGTCGTACTGCACGGCCGCCAGCGCCTGGACGATGGTGTTGCCTTCAATGATTTCCTCCACGTAATAGCCGGCCGGCTCGTCGGGGTCGAGAAAGACATGCACTTCGTTGACGCGGCCGAAGAGATTGTGGAGGTCGCCCATGATGTCCTGGTAGGCGCCCATAAGGAAGAAGCCCAGGTAATACGGCTCCAGCCCGTTGCCGTTGACGTTGAGCGCGTGCAGCGGCAGCGTGTCGCGCACGTCGCGCAGATCAATGAACTTGTTGATCTGCCCGTCGGAGTCGCAGGTGATGTCCACCAGCGTGGTTTCGCGCGTGGGCCGTTCGTTGAGGCGCTTGATCGGCATGATGGGGAACAACTGGCCCAGCGCCCAGTGGTCGAGCAAGGATTGGAAGACCGAAAAATTACACAGGTACTGATCTCCCAGATTGTCTTCGAGCTGGCGGATTTCCTCCGGCACATAGGCCTGGCCGCGGAAATGGTTGGCGACCTGCTGGGCGATTTCCCAGTAAAGGCACTCGATCTTGGCCTTGTCGGGCAATTCCAGCAGGCCCAGCGTGAACATGTTGTGCGCGTCCTCCTTGCGTTCCAGGGCGTCATGGTAGGCTTCGAGCTTGTTGAGCTTGCAGAGGTTCTTGCGGATGTCGAGCAGCTCGCGGACGAGGGCATGTTCGTGGTCGCCGAACTGGAAATTCATTTCGGGGCGCGTCTTGGCAATCGCGCCGAACACTTCCACGATCAGCACGCTATGATGGGCGACGATGGCCCGGCCACTCTCGCTGATGATGTCCGGGTGCGGCACCTGTTCGGCGTTGCAAACGTCGGCCAGGTAGTAAACGATGTCGTTGGTGTATTCCTGCAAGGTGTAGTTGGTGGAGCTGTCGAAAGCGGAACGGCTCCCGTCATAGTCCACGCCCAACCCGCCGCCCACGTCCACGTAATCAATGATAAAACCCATCTTGCGGAGCTTGGCGTAGAATCGGGCGGCCTCCTGCACGGCTTTTTTCACGGTGAGGATGTCCGGGATCTGCGAGCCGACGTGGAAATGGAGCAGTTTGAAACAGTGGGCGAGGTTTTCGGCGCGCAGCAATTCGGTGGCGGCCAGCAGTTCGGCGGTGCTCAAACCGAACTTGGCGTTTTCGCCGCCGCTCTCGGCCCACTTGCCGGCGCCCTTGCTCAGAAGCCGGGCGCGGATGCCGAGGATCGGCTCGACGCCGGCCTGCCGGGAAATGGCGATGATTTGTTTAAGCTCTTCGAGCTTTTCCACCACCATGATGATTTTCCTGCCCAGCTTGATGCCCATGAGCGCCATGCGGATGAAAACCGCGTCCTTGTAACCGTTGCAGATGATCAGGCTGCCGGTCTGGCTCTGCAACGCCAGGCCGGCGAACAATTCGGGCTTGCTGCCGACCTCCAGGCCGAACTGGTAGGGCTTGCCCGCGTCAAGGATTTCCTCCACCACCTCGCGCAGTTGATTGACTTTGATCGGAAAGACACCCCGAAACTGGCCTTGGTAATTGAACTCGGCGATGGAACTGCGGAAGGCCATGTTTAGCGACTCGACGCGGTGGCGCAGAATGTCCTGAAAGCGGATCAACAACGGGAACTTCAGCCCGCGGCTTTTGGCTTCTTCAATGACATCGGTCAGGTCCACCACGGCGCCGGCGTCCTGCAACGGCATCGCCACCACGTTGCCGGCTTCGTTGATGTCGAAATATTTCGCCCCCCAACGGTCAATGTTGTACAAGTTGCGGGCCGACTGGATGGTCCAGTCCGGACGGGCATCGGGAGAATCACTCATCGTTAATGCAAAACCGAGCGCACTATAAGGAGGCGGCGGGAGAATTCAATAGGTGGAATGAAAAATCTTACGGAGCGAAGTGAGGCGTGGAGCGTGAAGCGAAATGCATGAAAGAGCACGCGAGGACAAGGACGCCCTGATTGTGTTCCACGTTTCAGATTTTACATCCTCCGGACAATTTGCTTCCATCCGCGCATGGCTCAAGCTCCCCTGGCCTCCATCGTCCGTTACTGCGACCGGCTGTTGCGGACGGAACAATTCACCGACTGGGAAGGCGCGGTCAACGGCCTGCAAACCGGGAACCGCGGCGGCGTCAGGCGCATCGCCGCCGCCGTGGATGCCAGCCTCGCCACGGTCCGCATGGCCATCGCGTCCGGGGCGGACTTGCTGCTGGTGCATCACGGGCTTTTCTGGGGGCCGACGCAGCCGTGGACGGGGCGGCGCTATGAAATGCTCCGGCTGTTGCTGGACCACGACCTGGCCGTTTACAGTTCGCACCTGCCGCTCGATGCGCACCCGCGCCTGGGCAACAACGCCCGGCTCTGCGCCGCGCTGGGATTCAAAAAGCTGCGCCCGTTTTTTTTCGAGAAAGGGCGGTTCCTGGGATTTCAGACCAAAACCAACATCACCCGTACGGAATTGGTGAAACGACTGGAGCGGGCCGTGGGCCGGAAGCCGGCTTTGCTGCCGGGCGGGCCAACGGTGTGCCGGCGGATCGGCGTGGTCACCGGCGGCGCGGGCAGCCATCTCAAGCTGGCCGCCGGCGAAGGTGTGGACACGTTCATCACCGGCGAGGGGCCGCATTGGACATTTGGGCTGGCGGAGGAACTGGGCGTAAACGCGCTCTACGGGGGCCATTACGCTACGGAGACTTTCGGGGTCAAAGCGCTGGCGGCAGAGCTGTCCCGGCGTTTCCGCGTGCCCTGGCAGTTCCTCGATCATCCCAGCGGGTTGTGAACGTCTGAACGCGCCTTTTCATGAATCCGGGAATCCCGGAGAGTGACCAGCCACGTTGCAAAAAGAAGGATAAAAGCGACGGCGGCCGCGACGGGCATCAACTGGAGCAAATGAGCCGGTGTTTTTCCCGCCGCCAACAAAATGAGCCAATAAGCCAGACCCAGCGCGCCGTAAAGCAGACCCATCTTCAACCAGCGGCTGGCCAGCGCCCAGGTGCCCAGAGCTTGCAGCAAGCCGACGAAGACCATCGTCATGGCAAACCGATCCAATAAAGCAGACGCTTCAGAATTGGCCCGGCCCAAAATCAAACGTGTCAGCGGGTCCCGCAACAGCAGCAGCAATGCCGCGCCCACGGCCAGACCCAGGGCATACAACCCCAGCAGAATCATCTGCTCGCGCACGGCATGACCCGAACGCTGGCCAGAGCGGGAGGTGAACAAAACAACCAGGAGCGGCCCGACCGTCATCGGCAACGCGCGTGCCAGCAATCCGGCGGCCGTGTAAGCCCCGAGTTGCTCGCCCGAAAAGTAGCGTTGTGCCACCAATAAATCACCCTGAATGAAACAAAAACCGCCTCCCATACAGGCTGCCGCGACGATAAAATACTGCACGAACTCCTGGTTCCAGGGTGAAATCTCGTCGCCTTTTTTGAACAGATCTTTCCACCAGAAGAGCAGCGCCAGGTTGGCCAGCAGCGAAAACGCCGTGGCGCAAACACCGGCCTCCGCGACGGGGAATTTCAGAGTCACCCACCAGCCGAACAAAAACCGCAGGCCCACCGTGAGCAGTCCGATGAAGGCCAGCCGTTTGAACCACGCCATCCCCTGACAAAAGGCGCCGGCGTAGCCCCCCCACAAGCCAACCAGCAAACACAAAAGGCCCGTCAGCATGAGGCTGGTCCGCGGGAAATGGAAAAAGTCGCTCAAAGGTTTGACCAGAACCATCGCCAGCAGCGATCCCCCCCAGGTCAGTTTGAAAAGAAACTTTTGGCAACCGGAAAGCAATCCTTGCAGCCGCGCGCCGTCGTTGTTGGCCCGGAAATGGGCAATGTAATGGACCACCGAGGTGCTTGCGATCGACAGGGGCAAGCCCAGCAACCCGATAAACCCCAGCGTGCTGTTGACATAACCGAACTCGGAAAGTTCAAGCTGGCGGCCGATGATTCCCTGAAAGGCAAAATTGCCGAGTCCTCCTACCAGTCCTGCGGCCGATAACATGATGCCGCTCCGCCATGGTTTATTCACTCCCCGTGGTTATGGATACCCATCCCACCGCTGTCAAGCGGGTGAACTCAAAATCGGAGCGCGGTCCGTTGGTCCTGGGACGGTTTAAGAGTTGAAGATCGGCTCGGGCGGTGATTACCGTTCCAGCCGATTTTATGACCCAGCGCCCGTCAGCCGGAGAAGTCGTTTTTAACACGGAATGGTTTCAGATCGTGAGTCAGGCCGTGGCCGGCTCGGCGCGGCCTCATTACTTGATTCGCGCCCCGGATTTCGCGTCCGTGGTCGCGCTGACGGCGCAAAAGCAGTTGTTGCTCGTCCGCCAGTATCGCCCGGCGCTGGGCAGGACGACCCTGGAACTGCCTGCGGGCCACATTGACAACGGGGAACTGCCCGAGACCGCAGCGAGAAGGGAGTTGCTTGAGGAAACCGGTTATGAGGCGGACGCGCTCGATTTGCTTTGCACTCTTTCTCCCGGCACTTCCCGGTTCACGAACCGCCTGTGGTGCTACTTCGCCGCCAACGTGAGACCGGCCGCGGAGCACCCGCCCGGCGACGAACCCCACATTCAGCTTGTGCTCTACGAGGGCGGCGTGCGCTCGTTGATGGCGGAGAAGGACTTCCTCAGCACCGGGAATTACGCCGCCCTGTTCGCCGCGGTCGTGCAGGGGCGGGTGCCGATTTGAACAGGGCACCCGCTCGCCTCGCTGTCCGCGGCGGACGAAACCACAGTCCGAAACCGGACTGAATGTCACGCTGCGCATGAAAATACTTATAGGGCTATGCACTTGATTGCCCTTGGCCCTCGGAACACGCTGACGCGTGAACTCCAACGCCGCGCGCGGCTGTTTTCGTTGGAGTTCAACCTTTAGGTTGTCCCGGTCTGTATGAAGGGAAATCAAGTGCATAGCCCTAAATACTTAAATACTTATTATTGGCGGGCCGGTTCCAGTTGCACAACTCTGCGGAACAACATTTACTCGAACGTTCGACTCCGCCCACCGGCGGGTCGTCCATTCATGGCCCCGAAATTCAGCGAAGGCGCGGACACATGCATCACCAGGGAGGGAGCGGACTGGATCTTCGCGCTCGCGGAAAAAACCGGTTTCAACGTTCTCTACGGTGGCCATGATGCGACGGAAACCTTTGGCGTCCAGGCGCTGGCGGCGGAACTTTCCCGGCGTTTCCGCATGCCTTTGTCTGTTCCTCGGTCATCCCAGCGGGTAGTGACGCCGCAACGCGCCGCGCGAATGACTCCCGAATTTTCGCGGACTGTGCTAACGTCAATTGAATGAATGTGTCCCTGAAAACCGCCATCGTTGGGACCTCCTACGGGCTCAACGTGCTGTTGCCCGCCTTGCAAGCCGTCCCCTTTTTCCAGGTGGTGGCGCTCTGCGGGCGCAACCAACGGAAGGTTCTGCCAGTCACGAAGAAACTCGGTGTGACGAAGGTGTTCGCGGACTGGCAACCGCTGGTGGACGATCCTACGATTGAAGTCGTTGCGTTGGCGCTGCCGCCGTTGTTTCAAGGCCGAGCGGCCGTCGCACTAGCCCGGGCTGGCAAACACCTCTTCTGCGAAAAACCGCTGGCCGCCACACTGGCCGACGCAACGGCCATCCGCGACGCCCTTGCTCATTCGGGCCGGATGGCCGTAGTGGATTTCGGTTTTCGCTTCGTGGACGCGTTCCGGGATTTTCAGAAAATCGTCTGCAGCGCGCAACTGGGCCGGCCGCAGTCCGTGCAGGTGGAATGGCTGCTGGCCTCGCGGAATGATCCGACCTTGACGTGGAATTGGAAATCGGACGCGGCTCAGGGCGGCGGCGCGTTTTTCATGATGGGCAGCCACGTGTTGGATTATCTCGGCTGGTTTTTCGGCGAGATCGAGCGTCTTCATTTTCAAACTGTTTCGCTCGTGCCAGCGCGGCCCGATCCGGAGACGGGCGTGCCGAAACCGGTGCAGGCCGACGACACCTGCCACCTGCTGCTCACGTTGTCCGGCGGACTCACTGCCACGGTGACGATTTCCACCGCGCTGGCCGTCGCTGGCAACCACCGCATCCGCGTCTGGTTTGAAAAGGGCCTGCTGGAACTCTCCAACCGCGCGGGCGACGATTACTACGACGGTTTCGACATCACGTTTCAACCGGGGAAAAACTGCGCGGCTCTTCCCGCCGTCATCGAGAAACAAGCGGCCAAGCCAAACCCGTCCCGCCTCGTGACCGGCCGCATCGCCATCGCACAGCGGGTGGCGGAATCCTTCGCCGCGGCCTTGGCGTCCGGCCAGCCACCTGAGCCGTCCGTGGAGGCTGCGTTGAAAGTGCAGCGCTGGCTGGAAGCAGGTCTGCGTCCGGCGGCGGGGTGACATTAACCTTGAGTTCTGCAACGATTTTGAAATCTTTCGCCGATGAATTCTGAAATCAACAACCGCCGGAACGAGCAGATCATCTCGCCCTGGGTCACGCTGGTCACCCACACGGTTTCGACACCCCACCACAAGGCGCTGCGGGATTTTCATTCGCTCAAGGTGGCCGATTACGTCTCCGTGCTGGCGGTCACTGCGGACGGACGCATCCCGCTGGTGCGCCAATACCGGCCGGCGCTCCACCGCGTGACGCTGGAATTGCCCTCCGGTCTGTTGGAGCCGGGCGAAAACCCGGAGGAAACCGCCCTGCGCGAATTGGAAGAGGAAACGGGTTTTCTGTCGCGGGGAAAAATCCACACGCTGGGCTGCATGGCCACCGACACCGGCCGGCTGGAGAACCGCCTCTGGTCATTCGTGGCCACGGAAGTCGTGCCCGCCCCGCAAGCGCACCAGGAAGCGGAGCTGGAAGTCGTCTTGATGACCCGGCCAGAGCTACTCGAAGCCATCCGCGAAGGCGCCTTTGACCATGCGCTCCACGTGGCGGTCGTCGGGCTGGCCCAGATGCACGGTCATTTTTCTTTTCATCCGTAGGCTAAAGGGTCACGCTGGCTTGATATTGTATGCAATTTGATGTCGTGATTATCGGCGGGCTGGGGCATGTGGGGCTGCCCTTGGGATTGATGTGGGCGGACGCCGGGCTGACTGTCGGTGCGCTGGACCTCGACGCGGCCAAGAAGGAGCGGGTCCGCGCGGGCATAATGCCGTTTCTGGAGCACGGCGCCGATGCCGTGTTGCCGCACGTGCTGGACAAAACTTTTTTTGTGATTGATCACCTGGCCGACGTGGCGCGCGCCAAGGCGGTGGTCATCACCATCGGCACGCCGGTGGACGAATACCTCACCCCGCAACTGTTCGTCATGACCAAGCTGGCGAACGACCTGGTGCCGCATCTCCGTTCCGGGCAGCACATCATTTTGCGCAGCACGGTTTATCCCGGCACCAGCGAACGGCTGAAGGAATTCTTCGCGTCCAAAGGGCTTGACCTCCATCTCTCCTTCTGCCCGGAGCGGATCGTCCAGGGACACGCGGTGCGGGAATTGAAGGAATTGCCGCACATCGTTTCGAGTTTCAGCGACGAAGGCCGCACGTTCTGCGCCGGGCTGTTTCGACGGCTGGGCGATAAAATCGTGGAGGTCGGCGTGCGCGAAGCCGAGTTGACCAAGCTGTTCAACAACACCTGGCGCTACATCACCTTCGCGGTGGCCAACCAGTTTTACATGATGTGCGAGGAGCATGACGCGAGTGTCCGCGAAGTGTACCGCGCCATGAGCGAGGGTTACCCCCGCGCGCGCGACATTCCCAAGCCGGGCTTCGCGGCCGGCCCGTGCCTGCTCAAGGACACCATGCAGTTGAGCGCGTTTTACGCGAACAATTTCAACTTGGGCCACGCCGCCATGCAGGTCAACGAGGGCCTGCCCGCCTATTGCATCGAGGCCATCCGCCGCAACCACCCGTTGCAGGGCAAAAGAGTCGGCCTGCTCGGCATGGCGTTCAAGGCGGAGGTGGACGACATCCGTGATTCGCTCTCCTTCAAGCTTCGCAAGCTGCTCGCCTTTCACGGCGCCGAAGTCCTTTGCACCGACGAGTATGTGCCCTCCGACCAGTTCCATCGGCTGGAGGACGTGTTGCGGCAGGCCGATCTGTTCATCATCGGCGTGCCGCACAAGCGGTATCAGACGGTGACCTTCCCGGCCGGCAAACCCGTCTTCAACATCTGGAACCTGGATTCGGCCCGGCAGGTGTGAAGTCAAGTCGCGTGAACCGGATCCAAGAGCGCCAATTCCTTGTCACCGGCGGCTCCGGCTTCATCGGCAGCGCGTTGGTGAAACGGCTCGTGGCCGGCGGCGCCAGGGTCCGCGTGTTCGACAACCATCTGCGCGGCAGCCCGCGGCGCTTGGAGGGCGTGCTCGACAAGATCGAGATGGTGGAAGGGGACATTCGCGACGCGGCGGCGGTGACGCGCGCGACGGCCGGCTGCGATGCGATCATTCACCTGGCCTACCTCAACGGCACCGAGTTCTTTTATTCCAAGCCGGAGCTGGTTTTGGAAATCGGCGTCAAGGGCATCCTCCACACGCTGGACGCCGCCATTGCGCATGGCGTGAAGGATTTCGTGCTCGCCTCCAGCTCGGAAGTTTACCAGGAACCGGCCAGGATTCCGTCGCCGGAAACCGTGCCGCTCGTGGTGCCGGACGTGAGCAACCCGCGCTTCTCCTACGGCGGCGGGAAAATCATCAGCGAACTGCTCTGCATCAATTACGGGCGGAAACATTTCGACCGGATGGCCATTTTCCGGCCGCACAACGTTTACGGCCCGGACATGGGGGGCGAGCACGTCGTCCCGCAATTCATCCTCCGCGCCCGCCAGGCCGTGGCGCAGTCGCCCGGCCCGGAAGTTCCGTTTGAAATTCAAGGCGACGGCTCGGAGACCCGCGCGTTCATTCACATCGATGATTTCACCGACGGCTTGCTGCGCGTGATCGAAGCGGGCGGGCACAACGAGATTTATCACATCGGCACGCAGGAAGAGGTCACCGTCCGCGAGCTGGCGACACAGGTGCTCGCCCTGTTCGGACGGAAGCCGCTGTTCAAAAACCTGCCGCGGCAGCCCGGCAGCGTCCTGCGGCGCTGCCCCGACATCACCAAGTTGCGGCAAATCGGGTTCGCTCCAAAAATTTCGCTCGCACAGGGATTGCCTTCCGCGTTCGAGTGGTACGTCAACAACGCGCACCTTTACGCTGCGAAGGCGAAAATCTTAACCACCCAAGAAATGAAATGAAATACGGCCCCATCACCGCCTGCCAGGTTTGCGGCGCCCAGCCGCTGGATTCAATTTTGTTCGTCGGCTACCTGCCGCCGGTCAACACCATGCCCGACGCGACGAAGCCGCTGGATGAACAACCCGGTTACCCGCTGGAACTGGTGTCCTGCAACAAGTGCACGCTGGCACAGATCAACATGGTGGTGCGGCCCGACCTGCTGTTTCCGCCTGATTATCCCTACACCACCGGCACGACGAAAATTTTGCGCGACAACTTCGCCCAACTCGCGGAAGAGGCGACGCAGTTGCTCAGTTTGAAAACCAGCGACCTGGTCGTGGACATCGGTTCCAACGACGGCACGCTGCTCTCCAATTTCCACAAGCGTAATCATCCGGTATTGGGCATCGAACCGACCGACAAATCACAACTGGCCAACGCCGCCGGCATCCGCACCTGGAACCGGTTTTTCGACGGCCCGTGCGCGCAGGACGTCATCGCCCAATTCGGCTGCCCGGCGCTGGTCACGGCGGCCAACGTCTTCGCGCACATTCCCGACCCGGTCGGCATCGTGAGGGCCATCGGCGAGATGATCGGCAACGATGGCGTGTTCATCAACGAGTCGCACTACTTCCTCAGCCTGGTGGAGACGTTGCAGTATGACACGATTTACCACGAGCACCTGCGCTATTATTCGTTGAAGGCGATGACGCATCTCCTGGCCACGACCGGCTTGCGCGTTTTTCGCATCCAACTCATCCCCACGCACGGCGGCTCGATCCGCGTCTATGCCACACGCAACACGAAGTTCGCCACGGACGAGTCGGTGGCCAGGCAACTCAAGGCGGAGGAGGATTTTGGGCTGGGTTCGCCGGAACGGCTGCGGCGTTTTGCCGCCGACGTGCTGCAAAGCAAGACGGACCTGCTCGCGCTGCTGGGCAAGCTGCGCCGCGACGGAAATCGAATCTTCGGAATCGGCGCGCCCTCGCGGGCCAGCACGATGATCAACTACTGCGGACTGGACCGCAGCCTGGTGGAAACGGTCATGGAAGTTTCCGGCTCGCACAAAATCGGCCGGATCATGCCCGGCAGCAACATCCCGGTGGAAAATGAAGCGCGGCTTTACAACGAGCAGCCCGAATACGCCCTGCTTTTCTCCTGGCACATCCACGAGGAATTGATCCCGAACCTCACCCGGCGCGGCTTCAAGGGCGATTACATCGTGCCGCTGCCCACACCGCGCATCGTGAAAAATCCAGGCACGGCGAAAGGGTGATGCTTGCGAGTCCAGCCTGCTCTGCCAGGGGCGTTCAGACTTTCAAATAACCGGGCGGGATTTTTTTGCCGTCGAGCTGGTCTTGGAGCATGTCCAGCAGGTGATCCGCGTTGTAGGCCCGCAGCAGCGTGTCGCGGATGGCGAGGCAATTCTCCTTCAGCTTTGGATGCACTTCCAGCGCCTCCTGCATTTTGAGTTTCAGCTCGGCGGGCCGGATGCGCATCATGTCCACCGGGAAGAGACATTTGTCCAGCCAGGGGTATTCGTACGGCAGACCTGCGCCGATGATCGGCGTGCCCAGGCAGACGTATTCCAGAAACTTGGGAATGGAGGCGCGGTGCAGGCCGCCGCTGCAAACCGCAAAACGGCTTTGGCGGATGATCCGGCAGACCTCCGCCCACGAATAAAATTCATACTTGCGCCGCCGGTCGAAAATCTTGAAGGGCCGGTTTTCAAATCGAAGCATCAGGCTGGTCAGCCGCTTCCGGTCGCAGTAGAGATTGGTGAAGTTCAAGCTGGCCGGCGCATAAGCGTCGCGGAGGACCCAGAAGCCGGTCGTGGCCCCGAGGTTGGTGAAATCATACTGCGGAGCTTCCAGTTGGAGCGGCACGTCCGCTTCGTCAATCGGGAAGGGAAAATACAACAGCCGTTCGGGTTTGATCTCGTCGAAACGGCGCTGCAGCCTTTTCCAAACCTCCAGCACGGGCCAGGCCGCCAGGGCGGGCGCGCGCAGGGCGGTGCAGGCCAGCGCATACCAAATCATCCGCTCCGGGCCGGACCACAGCGGCGGCGAGGCGCCTTCGAGGAAACGGCAGAGCTTTGTGCGGACGGCGATGCCGTTGTAGTTGTGAAAAAAAAGATGGTCGGCATGTTGATTGAACCAGAACGGGCTGGTCCACCAGTCCACCAGTGCCATGGAAAAATTCTTCCGATCCTTGAAAATCGAGAGGATGGCATTCAGCTCGCGCGGCATCAACCCGTGCAAAATAATATGGTCTTCGGTCTGCCAGGCGATTTGCTTGAGCCGGGCCAGGCTTTCGGCATCGGCATGGCTTTTGAGCAGGAACACCCTGGCGTCACGCCCCTGCAACGCGCGGAAGATGGGTTGGAAAACCTGTTGGTTTCCGATGTTGGGGCTGCGCACCCAGAGGCTGTTGTTCAGACGCACACGATTGTTCATCGCCAGGTTGGCTGCGGCGCGCGGGGAAGGTCAACAGCGGGCCGGCCCGGAACCGTTGGCCGGCGCACGCGAAAAGGCCGCGAATCCCAACAGCACCAGCCCCACGCCGATGGCGGCCAGGCTCACGTAAAGCCCGTTGGTCGGCGGCGCGAAGCGGAACTCCACTGTGTGCTCGCCCGGCTGGAGAAAAACGCCGCGCATGAGATAATTGCAGCGGAGCAAGGTCTCGGGGCGGCCGTCCACGCGGACTTTCCAGTTCGGATCGTATTTATCGTTGAGCAGCAGCACCGCCGGAGTGGCCGCGCTGGCCTTGAATAAAATCCGCTTGGGCGAGTAACTGGTGAACGCCACCGTGCCAGGATTGGCATTGGGCGCGCTGGCCGAAGCCGGCACGGACGAAGTCTGCGCCAGGACGACGGCCTGGAGCGGATCGAACGCAGGGTCCACCATCCGCTTGAGCGCGGCCTGGTCGTTGGTGCTGATTTCCCAGTTCGCATACAGCTTCGCACGCGGCAGGGCGCCGGTGAAATCAATCAGTGCGAAGGGCCCGCTGTCGTTGATGGCGGCCGAGATCAGCCCTTTTTTGTCCTGCGTCAGCGTGAAAGCGGTGTGTCTGCGGAAACGCTTTTTCTCCGGGTCGAGTTGCCCGTTGAGCACGTCGACGGCGTCCGCCGGGGCGAACAAATAGCGCGTGTTGGTGTATTGCCACAGGCGCAGCGGCACGTTGCCCAGCGTGCTCATGAACTCCGCATAATATTCCGGCATTCGCGGCATCTGGGTGGTGTCAAGGGCCTGCACGTTGTAATAGGGGAAATGATGCTGCATCCACTCGATTTGATAGACCTGCTGGAAGACCTGGAACTGCTGGCCGATCTGTCCGGGAACCTGGCCTGGCAGCAGCCCCACGCGGTGTTCGTAGGGTTTGTCGCGCAGAATATCAATGACGGGATTCGTCGCGTATTTCTCACTGTAAGTGTAATAAACAATCCAGTGCGCATTGGCCCGGCTGAGGTCCGCCACCAGCAGAACGCCCAGAAAAATCCCGGCCCACCGGGCGCGCGCGCCGGCAAACACGCCGGCCATCAGGCAGACCACCAGGAGCGCGGAAAAGAACAGGAACACGATGAACAAGCCCACTTCATTGAAACTGAACCGGGCAATCCCGGCGGCGAATGACTCGTCGCTGAATCCGTTCCGTTGCAGGTATTGGATCACGCCCTTCTTCGCGGAAGCATACAACAACCAGCCCAGCAGGCTGGCCGCGATGGACAGGATCATGCCGATGGTCCATTTTTTTTCAAAACCCGCCACGACGGCCCACCAGTTTTTCAACTGCGCGGTCAGCGAATCCGCCCGCGCGAGAGGCTTCTCCAGGTAAAGCCGGCTGATGCCCTGCAACCCGTAACCAAACAAGATGAGCAACGCCAGATGGAACAGATGCATGAATTTCATCGGGTTCCGGATGGTGGAGAAATAGGGCAGTTCGTACAGCAGCCGGTAAAACGGCGCGTGGCGGCCGAAGGCGAACAGCAGGGAAAGCAAACCGATCACACCCCAAAACCAGACGACCTTTTTCTCCGCCGGTGAAAACGGCCCTTTGTTTTCGCGCAAGGATTGGGCGAGTCCCCACAACGCAATGAGCACGACCAGCACGCCGGCGTATTCCCCGGAACCGGAATGGCGCGCGAACCCCTGGTGATGTTCGTCCCAGCCGGGCTGCCGGCCCACGGTGCCCCAGTAAACCGAGCCATCGGCGGCCTGCATCCGGTAACCAAACAGTCCGGGAATGATGACCCGCAGCGCCTCCGCCTTGGGCGTGCTCCATTGCGTGGCCCAATCCCACTGGTGCTCGCTGGATTGGACGTTTCTTTCGGAAGCGGCCGCCCCCCTGAGAGCGGTGGTCACCAAAGTTTCCAACGCCTGCCACGACAAGAACGCGGCAAAAAACGCCATAACCGCGACCAGTCCGGCCCCTTTGAATATTTTTCCCCACACCTTCCCGCCCTGTGTCAACACTTGATAAAAGGCGAACCCGGCAATATACACGCTGAAGATCGCGCCGTTATCAAACCCCTCCGTCACGCCGATGCCGATGCAACACCCGGCCAAAGCGGCTTTCAACCAAATCCGTTGGGATGGCTGTGTCACGATGGCCGCCAGCGCCAGAAAGGTCATCGCCAGGGCCAGCGCGCGCGAAGAAAGCCCCCAGCA
Source organism: uncultured Verrucomicrobiota bacterium (assembly GCA_964539075.1). Taxonomy (GTDB): domain Bacteria; phylum Verrucomicrobiota; class Verrucomicrobiia; order Limisphaerales; family CAZIFU01; genus CAZIFU01. The sequence goes on from CAZIFU010000054.1 coordinate 23,367, forward strand.
AGCGTTGGAAAAAAAATTCATGTTCAAGGCGGTCGCCAACCCGCCCAAAACGCAGACGAACGGCTTGAAGCCCAGTTGCCGGAAAAAAAAGCCGGCGCTCATTCCTAAAATCAGCAGTGCAATCGGGGCGAGGAAATTGTTGTAACCGAGCGGACCCAACACCAGCATCAGCAAGCCGGTGATATTGGGAAAGAAACTGCCGTAATAGCCGCCCAGCCAGTAAAGGTCGCCCCAGATGCCGGAAAACGCCGCCGGCACGGCGTTCGACTGCGCTTTTTGCACTCCCAGGGGACCGTCGTTGGAAAAAAGCGCCTGACCCGGCTCAAAACTGTAAAAAAACAAAAAGCCCAGCGTGGCTGCCAAACAGAGGGCCAACAGCCACAACCCGCCGCGGTTCCGGCCCGACCCGGCTGCCGATGGGACGTTGAGGATCATGCTCATGGAGTTTGGTTTTTCTTGCGCAATCGCAATTTCATTGCCGCCGGCGACAAGTTAACCCGAAACAACCCGCCAACTGAAGTGCAAATGCGCCTCAGGATCTGCCGGCAAACGAAAGACAAGCCCCGCCGCCATTACGTTCAATGTTTACCTGGTTTTGACACACAGCATGGCCGCGGCGGAATTGGGCCTGCCGCGCGTCTAAAGGAAATGGCAAGGCCACGAGAGCATGGCCCAAACGCTATCCGGCGTCAGTTCACCTTGGGAAGCCCAAACTTGAACAGCCGCTTGATTTCAAACCAACGATTCAACGGCAGCCGGAAAAAACGCAGCATCCACCAGTCGCTGCGCCGCCGCAACGCGGCCATGCGCTCGCGTTCGCGCCACACGTGCCGGCGCAGCCGCCAGACATCCCTGAGCGCCGCCACAAAGGTCGTCTGCACAAACGACCAGCGCCGCAGCATCACCCATCCCACCACCGTCTCGGCAAGCAGCAGCAGGACTTGCAACGGCGCCAGCAGCAGCAACAGGTGCTGGCCGTTCTTCAACAGGACCAGCAAACCGTTGCGGTTGGAAAAGAAACGCTTGCGATCGCTTGTCCGGTACTCAACCACCTTCGCGCCGCCGGCCGGGTTGACCGTCGCCGCGCCGCGGTGATGCAGCCGTGCTTCGGGCACGCCGATTATCCGGTGGCCCGCCGCCCAGACCCGCCAGCTCAGGTCCACTTCATCGCCATACATGAAAAATTCACGGTCGAACATCCCGACTTCCGAAAAAACATCGCGCCGGACCAGGCAGGCGCAGCCGCACGCCACAAAAATGTCCCGCGTCCGGCCGGCCGGGGCCGACGGGCTGGCCAGCCCAAAAATGTCGAAACCAAAAAAGCCCAGATCCTGGTGCGAATTGTCCTCGTAATTCAAGACCCAGGGCGAAGCCGCTCCAGTCTGTGCCCGGTCCGTCTCGGCCAGCAACTGCTCCAAGCAATCAGGTTCCAGCCAAGTATCCGGGTTAAGAAAAAAAAGATACTCCCCATGGGCCACGCGCGCGCCGATGTTGTTGCCTTCGCAGAAGCCGAAGTTCTCCTTGTTCTCCACCAACACTGCGCCCGGCCAACCGGCCAGCAACCCCCTGGCGACCGCCACCGATTCGTCCGTCGAACAATTATCCACCACGATCAGTTCCAGCGCGGCGCAAATCGTCTGCGCCCGCAACGACGCCAGGCAACGGGGCAGCCAGACCTTCCCGTTATAGACCAGGACGACCACGCTGACTTTCGGTTTCGCTGAATCGGTCGGTGGCATTGCGGATCAACAAATCTTGGATACGCCCGCGGCAAGCCGGTCGGGTCGGTAATTTTTCATCCGCTGCTTATGCCCAAGTGGAAGCGAAATGAGAAGTCAATTTTCCCGCGCGACGCGCGCTGAACGGACCGGCCCGCCCAAAGGCAACTCAAACTTGCGGCTTCCAAAAGCCACGCGGGCTGATTACGATCCGTTGCGATGAAAGGCATCATACTCGCCGGGGGAGCAGGCTCCCGCTTGTTTCCGCTGACCCTGGTGGCCAGCAAACAGCTCCAGCCGGTTTACGACAAGCCGATGGTCTATTACCCGCTCAGCACTTTGATTGAGGGCGGCATCCGGGAGTTTTGCCTGATTTCCACCCCGCGCGATCTGCCCCGCTTTCGGGAACTGTTCGGCGACGGCCGCGCCTGGGGTTTGTCCATCGAATACCGCGAGCAGGCCCGGCCGGCAGGGATCGCCCAGGTTTTCCTGATTGCGGAATCGTTCATCGGCACGGACGCCGTCACGCTGATTCTGGGCGACAATATTTTTTACGGCGGCGACAGCTTTCAGCGCGCGTTCGCCGAGTTCAAAAACGGCGCGACGATCTTTGGCTATCACGTGCACAACCCGGAACGTTATGGTGTGGTGGAATTTGATCCACAGGGCCAGGCCATTTCCATCGAGGAAAAGCCGAAAGAGCCGAAGAGCAATTACGTCGTGCCTGGATTGTATATTTACGACAACCACGTCATCGGTATTGCCAAGACATTGAAACCCTCCGCACGCGGGGAACTGGAAATCACCGAAGTAAACGGAGAATATTTGCGGCGCGGCCAGTTGAAGGTTTGCCGGTTGAATCGCGGTTATGCCTGGTTGGATGCGGGCACCAGCAGCAGCCTGCACGACGCCTCGGCTTACGTGCAGACCATCGAGAAGCGGCAGGGCATCAAGATCGGCTGTCCGGAAGAGGCGGCGTTCCGGCAGGACTTCATCGGGTTTGACCAACTGGAGCGGTTGATTGAACAGATGCCGCCATGCGAGTATCGCGACTACCTGATGGCCGTGGCGCTGGATGCCAGACTTTTTCAGCAACGATTCCCCGGTGCCAAGCTTTAGCAGGGTCGGCGGCAAAAGCGGCCTCGACAAAAGTGCGAGCCGCCGGCATGCTCATGATCAGACTATGACTCAAGAACAGAAGGATTTGGTGAACTCTTTCCTGAAGGAAGCGGAACGGAGGTTCGGCAACTGCCCGCAGTTCGCCCATAATCTGAGGCCTTTCAACAAGAAGCTATACTATTCGGGACCGGTTTTTGATCACGAGGAGCTATCTGCGGCCATCGGGGCGTTGCTTTTTGGGAAGTGGTTTTCCAGCGGGGAGCATGTGCATCGTTTCGAGCAGGAATTCTCCCGGCGGTTTTCTTGCGGGCATTCCGTGATGGTCAACTCGGGTAGTTCAGCCAATTTGGCAATGCTCGCGGCTTTGAAAAAACACTTGGGCTGGAAGGACGGCGACGAGATTGTGGTCTCGGCGGTAGGATTCCCGACCACTGTGTCTCCCATTGTTCAGAACGGGCTGCGTCCGGTCTTCGCGGATATCGAGTTTGACACCTTGAATTTCGATCTCGACCAGGTGGCCAGGAAAATGGGTCCGCGCACCCGCGCCCTATTCGTCTCGCCGGTGTTGGGCAACCCGCCGGACATGGATCGGCTGGCCGAACTGGCGGAAGGCCACAAGTGCTGCCTGCTGGTGGACGGGTGCGACAGTTTGGGGACCAAATGGCGGGGCCGACATCTGTATGAATACGCACTGGCCACAACCTGTTCGTTTTATCCCGCGCATCACATCACGACGGGCGAGGGCGGGATGGTTTCTTCCCGGGATGAGGAACTCATCAAGCTGGCTCGAAGCATCTCGTGGTGGGGCCGGGATTGCTATTGCGTCGGAACGGCCAACTTGCTGCCAAAAGGCACTTGTGGATGTCGATTCAAAAACTGGATTCCCTCTCAGGAGGTGGTGCTGGATCACAAGTACTACTTCACCAATGTCGGTTACAACCTGAAACCCCTGGACCTTCAAGGGGCGATCGGTCTGGCGCAACTCGAAAAATTTGATGAGATTCACCGGCGCCGGGTCGAAAACAGGAACCGTATCAGCCAGCACCTATACGATTACATCTCCGGTCTCCAACCGGTCAAGACGTTGCCGCAGGCTGAGGTATCCTGGTTTGGTGTTCCGATTATCTGCCCCACCGCGGAACAAAAGACGCGGTTGGTCCAGCACTTTGAGACCAACGGCATTCAGACCAGGAATTATTTTGCAGGCAATTTACTTATGCACCCGGCCTATGAACACCTGGACGATTGGCGACTTTACCCCCAGTCCAACGAAGTTCTCAAGCGGGTCTTCTTCGTTGGCTGTTCTCCGACATACACGCCGGTAGCGCTGGATTACCTGTTGCAGACCGTCAAGAGCTTTGCGCCATGATCGCGGGTCCGATCTCCGTTTACGGCGCCACGGGATTCATCGGCTCGCGTTTCTGTGAATTATTCCCCGACATCGCTGTTTCACAAGGTCGAGACGAAAACCCTCCTCGACACCCGGAAATTCTCTACCTGATCAGCACTACCGACAATTACAACGTCTTTGACAATCTGCTGATCGACATCGACACCAACCTGCGCAAGCTGATGCAGGTGTTGGAACACTGCAAGAGCGAGGCCATCAGGTTCAACTTCGTAAGCTCCTGGTTTGTTTACGGGGAAACGGGCCACCTACCGGCCAGGGAATCGGACTGCTGTGCGCCCAAGGGCCTATATTCGATCACGAAAAAATGTGCGGAAGACCTGCTGATCTCGTTTTGCCGCACCTTCCAGGTTCATTACCGGATTTTCCGGCTGGTCAATGTCTATGGAGAGCGGGACCAACGGGTTTCCCGGAAGCGTAACGCCCTGCAGTACCTGATTCAAAAAATGGTTAACAATGAAGACATCGATCTCTATCACGGCGGAAACTTCGTGCGCGATTACATCCACGTCGATGACGTCTGCCGCGCCCTCGTGCATTGCTTAGGAAACGCGCCGCTGGATGAAATCATTAATATCGGCAGCGGCAAGCCCTACCGGTTTCTTGACCTGATCGAACATGCCCGCAGCAAGACCGGATCCTCCAGCCGGATACGGCCCATCCAGCCAAGCGAGTTTCACCAGATCGTTCAGATCAAGGACTTTTACTCCGATGTGACTAAACTCGAACGGACCGGGTTCCGACCCCAAATCAGCATTGAAGACGGGCTGGAGAGAGTTTTGCAAAGCTGCTTGTCCAGGACCCTTGTTTGATGCAACCGACGTGTGGACAGGAGTCCACAGGCGGACTTACACTCACCGACATGAATCTCCTGGTCTCCGGCGGCGCCGGCTTCATCGGCTCCAACGTCATCCATCACATCGTTGACCGGCCGGAAATCGCGCGGCTGGTCAACCTCGATTGCCTCACCTACGCCGGCCACCTGGTGAACCTGGAAAACATTTCCAGCCACCCAAAATATGTTTTTGAGAAGATTGATCTGCGGAACAAAAGCGAGGTGCTCAACGTCTTGGAAAAACACCGCGTCACCCACGTCATGCACCTGGCGGCCGAATCGCACGTGGACCGTTCCATCGCCGGGCCGGGCGACTTCATTCACACCAACATCGTCGGCACGTTCCATCTGCTGGAAGCGTGCCGCGCGGTCTGGGGGGGGGATTTTTCCGGCCGGCGTTTTCACCATGTCTCGACGGATGAAGTCTATGGCAGTCTTGGCGCGACCGGTTATTTCACCGAGACGACGCCTTACGCGCCCAACTCGCCGTACTCGGCCAGCAAGGCCGCCAGCGACCTGCTGGTGCGCGCTTATCACCACACTTACGGCCTGCCGGTCGTCCTCACCAACTGCTCGAACAATTATGGGCCGTATCAATATCCCGAAAAACTCATTCCTGTCGTCATCCAAAGCGTGCTGGAGCGCCGGCCCATTCCCGTCTATGGCGACGGCCTCAACGTGCGGGACTGGCTTTATGTGCGCGACCACGCCGAGGCGCTCTGGCGGGTGTTGACGCGCGGGCGCGACGGCGAGACCTACAACGTCGGCGGCCACAACGAATGGCCCAACCTCCGCATCGTGGAAAAGATTTGTGATTTGATTGATGAACTTGCCCCGGAGCGCGGCGGAAACTCGCGCCAGTTGATCAGCTTCGTCAAAGACCGGCTCGGCCACGACCGCCGTTATGCCATTGACGCGACCAAGATCAAAAACGAGCTGGGCTGGACGCCGGCCTACACTTTCGAGCGCGGCCTGCGCGAAACGGTGCAATGGCAACTCGCCAACCAGGCCTGGGTCCGCGCAGTGCAACAGGATTTGCCGTAGCGGCCACAGCCCGTGCGGCACGGGCGCTCCCTTGAAAGCAACCGAATCGTCCCGGTTCGGGCGGCAAAGAACGTTTTTGACCGGCGCAATCTCACCTCGCTCAAGGCGGTGTGGGACGACCGCCGGTGGATTGGCAACATCTGAAAACGTGTCCGAAAAACGTTTGGAGTTCAGTCCCGCACGCGGGGCTGCTTCCCGGCCGAAGCAGGCTAAAGCCGTAACGATGCAGTTGGATTGGGGGAGCACGCCCGCCTCGGGCGTTGCCAACCGGCGCCCTCGCCGGTTGGCTGGGCGCGAGCCAGGGTCACTGAGTGGTGGGCGTTTTCGTCGGCAGAGGTTTCCGGCGAGGGCGCCGGAAACAGCGGGCGAGGCGCCCGCGCTCCCCATTTCCAACTGCATCGTTCCGGCTAAAGCCGGAACTCCAAACCACCCCCGGCCGACACGCCCGTGCTGACACGCCCGTGCTTGACGCATGCGGTTCCATTCGTTACGTTGCGCCACCTGTTCGGTGAACAGGATTGAACGTATGCAAAATTTTTTGATCCCGCATGTCATCGAGCAGACGGGGCGCGGGGAGCGGGGTTATGACATTTATTCGCGCCTGCTGGTGGACCGGATCGTGTTCCTGGGCACGCCGGTGGACGACATGGTGTCCAACGTCATCATCGCCCAATTGCTGTTCCTGCAGATGAACGACCCCAAGAAGGACATTCATCTCTACATCAACTCCCCGGGCGGGAGCGTCACGGCCGGGCTGGCGATTTACGACACGATGCAATTCCTCACCTGCGACGTGAACACCTATTGCATCGGCCAGGCCGCCAGCATGGGCGCGGTGCTGTTGTGCGGCGGCACCAAGGGCAAACGTTACGCGCTGCCCAACTCCAACATCATGATCCACCAGGTCTTCGGCGGCGCGGAAGGCGCGGCCAGCGACGTGGAACTCCGGGTCAAGCACATGCTCAAACTCAAGCAGAGCCTTAATTCCATCATCGCCAAACACACCGGACAGACCTTCGAAGTGGTGGAAAGGGCCTGCGACCGGGACAATTTCATGACGCCTGAGGAAGCCAAGACGTTTGGCCTGGTGGATGAAGTGGTGGCCTCGCGCAAGGAAGTCCCCAATCTGCCGGAGAAAACTTCCGTGATCACCGGATGACCTGACACCTTAAAATGGCGCGCCCCACCAACATCACGCTCTGCAGTTTCTGCGGCAAGTCGCAGGCCGAGGTCAAAAAACTCATCGCCGGCCCGGGCGTTTACATCTGCGACAGTTGCGTCATCGTCTGCAAAAACGTTCTGGACAAGGAATTGTTCGCGGACGCCAAACGGCATGCGCCCAAGTTCAACATCCACAAACCGGCGGCGCTCAAGCGGCAGCTCGACCTGCATTGCGTCGGCCAGGACCACGCCAAGAAGACGCTGGCGGTCGCCGTCCATAACCATTACAAGCGCATTTTACAGCCGCCGCTGCCGCCGCGGTCCGTCGCGCCGCACACCCTGGAAGCCTCGCCGCACGCCGACGTGGAGATTGAAAAGAGCAACATCCTGCTCATCGGCCCGACCGGTTCGGGCAAAACCCTGCTCGCCCGGACGCTGGCCCGGGCGCTGGATGTCCCCTTCGCCATTGCCGACGCCACCACGCTCACGGAGGCCGGTTACGTGGGCGAAGACGTGGAGAACATCATCCTGCGGCTGTTGCAGAATGCGGATTACGACGTGAAACGCGCGCAGATGGGGATCGTCTACATTGACGAGATTGACAAGATCGCCCGCAAGACGGAGAATGTTTCAATCACCCGCGACGTTTCCGGCGAGGGCGTGCAACAGGCGCTGCTCAAAATCCTGGAAGGCACCGTGTGCAACGTCCCTCCCCAGGGCGGACGCAAGCATCCGCAACAGGAATACATCCGCGTGGACACCAGCAGCATCCTCTTCGTCTGCGGCGGCGCGTTCGTCGGCCTGGAGCGGATCATCCAGCGCCGGCTCGGCAACCGCGTCATGGGCTTCGGCGCGGCGGACCAGGTGAACAAGCTCGCCGAGGTGGACCGCAGCGCCATCCTGGAATTCGTCGAACCGGAGGATTTGCTCGCCTACGGTTTCATTCCAGAGTTCATCGGCCGGCTGCCGATGGTGACGGTGCTGCGCGAGTTGACCGAGGGCCAGTTGGTTGCCATCCTGTCGGAGACGCGCAACGCCCTGACCAAACAGTTCGCCAAACTGATGGCGATGGATGGCGTGGAACTGGAAATCACGCCCGACGCGCTCCGCGAACTGGCGGCGCAAGCCATCAAGAAGGGGACCGGCGCCCGCGCCCTCCGCGCCCTGCTGGAAAAGCTGATGCTCGACGTGATGTTTGAAATCCCGGACAACGAAGACATCCTGGGCGTGACCATCACCCAGCCGGTCGTGCTGGGCGAAATCAAGCCGATTTTCCGCCGCCGACAAAACCAGGCTGCGGCCTGATATTAGTTTTAAGTTCTTAGTTTTTAGTTTTCAGTTGGCTGAACTAAGAACTCAAAACTTAAAACTCAAAACTTCGATGGCCCCGCCCTTCCATCCGCAAAACTTCGTCGCCCGAAATGTCAGCGGCATTCCCCGCTCGGGCATCCGCGAGTTTTTTGAGCTGGTGCAGGGGTGTCCCGACGTGATTTCGCTGGGCGTGGGCGAGCCGGATTTCGTGACCCCGTGGCACATCCGCGAGGCCGCCATTTACGCGCTGGAACGGGGCCGGACCCGTTACACCTCCAATCTCGGCCTGTTGAAACTGCGCGAAGCCATCAGCGTGAGCGTCGAAAAACACTTTGGCGTCGCCTACGATCCCGCCCACCAAATCCTCATCGCGGTTGGCGTGAGCGAGGCGCTGGATCTCGCGTTGCGGGCCGTGCTCAATCCCGGCGACGAGGTGATCTACCACGAGCCGTGCTACGTGAGCTATTCTCCGAGCGTGGCGATGGCGCACGGCGTGCCGGTGGCGGTTTCGTGCTCGGCGGCCAACGGCTTTGCCGTCACCGCCGGGGTGCTGGAGCGGGCCATCACGCCGCGCAGCAAGGCGCTGCTGCTGAATTTCCCGACCAACCCCACCGGCGGCACGATGACACGCACCGAACTGCTGAAAATTTCCGAAGTCGTGCTCCGGCACAATCTGCTCGTCATCACCGACGAGATTTATGCCGAGCTGACCTTCGAGGGCGAGCACGTGAGCATCGCGTCGCTGCCGGGGATGCGGGAGCGGACGATTTTTCTGCACGGATTTTCCAAAGCCTATGCGATGACCGGTTTCCGCATCGGTTACGCCTGCGGCCCGGCGGAAATCATCGAGGCCATGATGCGCATCCATCAATACGCGATGCTCTGCGCCAGCAGCCTCAGTCAGGAGGCGGCGTTGGAGGCGATCCGGCACGGCGAACCCGACACCGCCGAAATGCGCGAGCAATACCGCGCGCGCCGCAATTTCATCGTGAAAGCCTTCAACGACATGGGCCTCACCTGTCATCTGCCACGCGGCTCGTTCTACGCTTTTCCGTGCATCAAAGCCACCGGTCTCAGTTCGAAGGAATTCGCCGTGAAACTGCTCGAACAGGAAAAAGTGGCGTGCGTGCCCGGCAGCGCGTTCGGGCCGGGCGGCGAAGGCTATCTGCGTTGCTGCTTTGCGACGGCGCTGGACAAAATCCAGACGGCCACGGAGCGCATGGCGCGGTTTGTCCAGCGCGTCGCGACTTGAGCTTGCGGACTTCAAAGGTATCTGGTTTGTATGAGAATCGGCACATTGCGCGCAGGAAATCCCCTCACCCAGGCCCTCTTGATTGCTGTTGGCATTGGGTCAGTTCTTCAGAAGTTGGGAGATAGATACGACCTCTCGTAGGAGAGCCACGGTCATAACCCGAACCTGTCAATGACTCCTGCGGTTCATCTCGAACGCACCGCCTGAAATAAGCCGAGGGCGGCTCGAATAAGACTTCGCGGTGACCGCTTTCAGCCTCTTTCTCACCGACTGATAGCGCTCCGGGCTAATGCCATGTAAATGGACCAACATCTGCTGCTGCTTGTATACCGAGATAAGCAAACCTCGGCGGGAGCTGCAATCCTTTGGGTTCTTCTGTAAAAGCTCGGTGAGTCGTTTTATTCGCTCGTCCAAAACGGCGATTTGAACTTCGGCTGAACCGGTATCCCTTTCGTGGAGGCGAACGTTCTCTATGATTTTTGATTTCTTTTCCATGCTTGCACCCACTCGATTTTTCACATCCAGCGCCAACGAACGAAGGACTTGCTCGAATTAATGCATCGAAATCTCCAATAAGACACTCTATGATGACTGGTCCGTATGACCGAAATTCTCTCTTAGGCCGCACTGTTACGGCAGGTTGTTATCACGAACACCCATTCTCGTTTTAGCAAGAGACCCAACATCGCACCTACCGCTTGGTTAGCTTCTTTCGGCGGTGGCCATTCCTGCTTGGGTTCCGCAAGATGGACTTGGGCTGGTGAAAGACCGAGAACAAACACATTCTGCCCTCGGAAAATTCCAGCATTCACAGAGCAACCGGATACCTCCACGGGCGTACCGAGGATTTCCGTATAGAGTTTAGCGAGAGCACTTGGCTGTCCGTTCTCGGGCTGGGAGAGGGTGCGCGCGAGTGCCCGTTCACACTCCGGCCATCCTGTCAATTCAGGATCGCCGCCTTCCCGGAGCGCTTTCTGGTAAGCGTCGAAGCCGCGCCTTAAAAGCGGATTGGCTGGCGGACCAAGCATGAAGCTGATCAGGGGTTCGTTCGTGATCCTTCGTCTCTGGCCTAACGAGGTGAGTTAGATATCAATTTGCCGACTACCGCTTGCTGAGTAACTGCAGGTTATAGGTGCGTTCCAACCTGTCAAGTAGCGTTCAAGCAACGAGCATGGCTTTGTCAGCCCTCACTACCAAAACAAATTCAGCGGTGCGCTGCCAAGCGCCACCGCTGCCGCATTCCTCCTGGCGTTCACTGCCATGCCTCACAGGCGCACGCCATCTCGGTGCATGGAACTTCCTTTTCCCATTGACGGCCTACCCTGCACCCGGTTTCACCGATGGTTCCTTTATGACACAGATGGCGATTGCATCCGGCCGCCGGCCGTGCTTTACTGTGTCCAGCATCAGGAACAAGCTCGGGAAACCGGGCGAGTTGCTACCGAGCTGTTGAAGCCAGCCGCGGTGCCTGAACGGGGTAACCCGCTCGATGTGCTAGGCGCCCAGCGCCTAGAAAATATAACCTTCACGGATTACAAAGCCGCCGCCTGATGCATAGGTTGGCGGCTTTTGCTTTCCGCACATCACAACCCCTGATGCGTAGACCGAAAGGCATACGCAACATGAGCGCATCCGCATTGTCCGTCCGGGTGAACCGGGAGAACCCGGACCATCACCTCTGGAACAACCACGGCACCTGGTGGTGCCACTTCACCCTCCACCTGCCGGACTTCACCAAACGGCGCCTCCGCCGCTCCCTCGGCACCTCCTGCCTCGACGAGGCCCGCCAAATCCGGGACTTCCTCCTCGCCACCCTCCCCGCCACGCCTGAAAACCCCTGAACCCATGAGCCTCAAGAAATATCTCAACATCGACTACACCCAGCGTCCATTGAGCTACTGGGCTGACGAAAACGTCCTCGCCGCCATCCTGCGCGACGTCAAGGGAACCCAGCGCCGCCGCATGATCACCGACTACTGGAACGAGGGGCGCCTTGAGCAATTGCACGAGGAACTCCTCAAGGAGAAACTTTCAGACGAGGCCCGCACCTCTCTGGGTCAGATCCACCCCGCCTTCATGGGCGGCGAATACCTGCCCGATTACACGGCAACCGAGGTGGAGATTGCGCGCATCGAACTGGAGTCCACCACAGCGGATGAGCACGACACGGCAGAACTCGTCAAATTGAAAATATGACAATGGCACTTTGCTTCAACTGTGGAGAGGTCAAGTTCGGCGCCATCTGCCCTTGCCCCGGGTGCGCAGTCGCGTCCTCGGGCGATATGGCGTTGGACATCGCATTCAGCGACCATTTCTACGACGTCGAGACGCTCAAGGAGTTCGGCAGCGTCATCAGAGCCATTCAATCGGCGAGCGAGGATCCGTCCACCAGATTTTGGGCGTTCATCCATTACATTTCGGAGCAGCATCCCGGCATACTGAAGGCAAACCTGAAGCCGGAGATGTCAGCAAGGCTTGCCGATGTTCTCCGTGGCGTTGTATTGCCCCCTGTGACGATACGTGAGTCACGGATTCACAGGTGCAAATCCAGGGAGTCCAATGACGATTCCTAATGTGGGCGCGAGCCTGTGTGAAAACGCTTTTTAGTTTTGGCGATCGAACGGTGAAAAAGGTTCTGCGCTGAGTTTTTCTTGTTTTGTGTCCCGTCAGTGCCCCGCTTCTCTTACAAGTGTTCCCGTTGGGTTTGCTGCGATGGAAGTTGTGTGGTGCTGCGGCTCGAACATAATCCGCTCCGGCCCTTTCAAACGGACACGGGCAATCGTCAGTCCTCACTATTGACACTTTTGATGTCGGTTCATAAGAAATCTCGATGCCCCGCACTTTGCGCATTCAATCCATGTTCCTCCTCCTTCCGTCGGCGGCTACCGTGCAAAGATCTGCCGGATGATGTCTTCGATGGGGACTTCCTGAATGTCAATGTCAGTGACCGGCAGTTCGTCGGGCAACGCCTTGCAAACGGGGATGACGCGGTCGCGTTTGACCTTGAGTTGGAGGCTCGCGGGCGTTTTTTCCACCACGTCGCCGTAACGGGCACGGGCAAGTGTCAGTCCTCAATTGACGTTGTGTTTTTCTAATGAAGCAGGTTTGAGTGTCAATAGTGAGGACTGAAACTTGCCCAAAACCGGACGCCGGAAGGGGAAAAGGCCGAATCAAGCGTCCGTAGATTGGGGTTTGAAAACGTCCGCGTTATAGGAGCTTGCCACACCGAAGTGGTTGCGTTACGGTGTCAGGGTATGGCCAGCATCACGTTGAAAGACATCCCTGAGGACTTGCACGCGCAGCTCAAAAGGGAGGCGGAAGCCAACTTTCGCTCGTTGACCCAGGAAGCGATGGCGCGCATCGAACGCAGCTTCGCTTTTGACGAGCAATTGAGCACCGACACTGTCAACCGGTTGATTGATGGATCACTGGCCAGCGGTCCGGAGGAGAAGTTTTCACGCGCAAAGTTCGAAGTCGCCATTAAGTCGGCCCGGCGCAGGTTCCAGACGAAGGACAAGGCCGCATGATCCTCTACACGCGCCCGGCGTTCTATCGCGACGTGGCGCGGGAGCAGTTTTGGTTGCTGGAAAAGGCGGGGCCGGAGATTGCCGAGGCGTGGCGCGTTGCGGTCCTCCAAACGATTGAGTTTCTTCAAGCCAATCCGCAGATCGGCCGCGAGCGCAAGGACCTCAAGCATCCGGGCATCCGTTCCTGGCGGGTCAAACAGTTCAAGCGTTGGCTGATCTTTTACGGTGTTCGCGACGAGGCGTTGATTCTGCATCGCCTGATCTATGGCACCATGGACCTGCCGAAAGCAGACTTGGCTTGAACACCCGCCCGCTGAGCGTCCCACCTGAAAGCCGGTTGTAACTTAGCCTGTTTGAAAAGTCCAGAATCGGAGTGCGCCCGGAAAGGTGTCAGTCAATGGTAATGTCACATTTGGTTTCAGAGGATTTTGCTATTCTGCTGGGAGAGGAGAAAAATAAAGGCATACGTTCCGCCTCCTTACGTCGGCGGCTACCGGGCGAAGATTTGCCGGATGATGTCTTCGATGGGGACTTCCTGGATATCAATGTCCGTGACCGGCAGTTCGTCGAGCAACGCTTTGCAGACGGGGATGACGCGGTCACGTTTGACCTTGAGCTGGATGCTCGCGGGCGTTTTTTCCACCACGTCGCCATAGCGGGCAAGTTTTTCAGCCGGGTAACGGTCTGCGCCGTCGCATTGGATGGTCACCAACTTGAAGTCGGCGAAGCGGTCGAGCACCTCGCTCAGGCGGCCGTCGAAAAAAATCATGCCGCGGTCAATGATGATGACGCGCTGGCAAAGCGCCTGGATGTCGGCCATGTAATGGCTGGTGAGCAGGATGGTGGTCTTGCGCGTGGTGTTGTAGGTGCGCAGGAATTCGCGGACGGTCTTCTGCGAAACGACGTCCAGGCCGATGGTCGGCTCGTCGAGGAACAGCACTTTGGGCTGGTGCAGCAGGGCGGCGATCAACTCCATCTTCATCCGCTCGCCCAGCGACAGCTCGCGCACCATCACGTTGAGCTTGTCGCGCACCGCGAGGAGTTCGGTCATGTCGGCCACGGTGCGCTCGAAGGACGGGCGGGGGATGCCGTAGATTTTGGCGTTCAATTCCAGCGACTCGCGGGCGGGCAGGTCCCACCAGAGCTGGTTCTTCTGGCCGAGCAGCAGCGCGAACTGGCGGCGGTAGCCGTCCTTGCGCTCCCACGGCACGTAGCCGAGCACCTGCGCCGTGCCGCTGGTGGGATAGAGCAGGCCGGCGAGCATTTTGAGCGTGGTGGTTTTGCCGGCGCCATTGGGGCCGAGAAAACCAACCAGCTCGCCTTCGTCCACCGAGAACGCCACGTTTTTCACCGCGTGGGTCAATTCGCTTTCGCGATGGAACAGTCCTTTGAGGGCACCCTTCAAGCCGGGCTGCTTTTTGTAGGTGCGATAGGTCTTGGTCAGGCCCTGGACTTGGATGACGGGCATGGGGTAGTTTTGAGTTCTTAATTTTAAGTTTTTAGTCGGGAACGGTGAAGTCCCACGTTTTGGGAAAACTTAAAACTTAAAACTCAAAACTCAAAACTCAAAACTTTTCGCGCTACCGCTGCAACCGGTTTTCCAGGTAATGGACCACCTGGCGCACGTTGGCGTCCACTTCCATGCGGTCTTTGACCAACCGGCAGGCGTGCAGCACGGTGCCGTGGTCGCGCCCGCCAAAGGCCTCGCCAATGGTGTTGAGCGAGCTTTCGGTCATCTGGCGCGCCAGGAACATGGCGATCTGCCGCGGGAAGGCGATGTTTTCCGGCCGCCGCTTGCTGGTCATGTCCGCCAGGCGGATGTCGAAGTGTTCGGCGACTTTGCGTTGAATGGTGTCGATGTTGATGGCCAGCCGGCCTTCCTCGTGCAAGACCTCGCGCAGCAGCCCTTCCACCACGTCGAGGGAGAGTTTTTTGCCGGTGAGCGAGGCGTAGGAAGCGACCCGGATCAAGGCGCCTTCGAGGCGGCGAATGTTGGCGCGGATGCGGTTGGCCAGGAAATTGAGGATTTCGTCGGGCAACGCCACCCCCATGGCCTTTTCCTTTTTTCGGAGAATGGCCAGCCGCGTCTCGACATCGGGCGGCTGCAAATCCGTCACCAGGCCCCATTCAAAGCGCGAGACGAGCCGGTGTTCGAGGTTCTGGATTTCACTGGCCGGCCGGTCACAGGTGAGCACGATTTGTTTGTGGGCCTCGTGCAGCGCGTTGAAGGTGTGGAAGAACTCCTCCTGAATGCGCTCCTTGCCGGCCAGAAACTGGATGTCATCAATCAATAACACATCGGTCTGGCGGTATTTTTTCCGGAACCGCACCAGGCTGCTGTTTTGAATGCCGTCAATGTACTCGTTGGTGAACTTCTCGGACGAGAGATATGCCACGCGCGCGCCCTTCTTGTGGCTGACCACGTATTGGCCGATGGCGTGGAGCAAATGAGTCTTGCCCAGGCCGACGCCGCCATAGAGGAAAAGCGGGTTATAGGATTTGCCGGGCGCCTGGGCGACCGCCAGCGCCGCCGCATGGGCGAACGTGTTGTTGTTGCCCACAACGAACGTGTCGAAGGTGTTTTTTGGGTTGAGATAGAGTTCGCGGTTGGCGCCGCTGCGGTCGGCGACCGGCTCCGCCACTTTGCTCCTGCTTTTGTCACCCGGCACCTCCGCAAAGGCTGTGGCCGCCACCTTAAAGGCGACTTTGAGCGGTTGCCCGGAGACGTGAGTCAAAACATCCTGAATCAATCCAAGGTAATTGTCCTTGAGCCAGACTTCGCAGAAGTCATTGGCGACTTCCAACGTCAGGCAATCCTCCTCCAGTTCGAGGGCGCGCAGCGGGGCAAACCAAAGCTTGTAGATGTCGGCCTTGAGCATGGAACGAAGCTGTTCCTGCGAGGAAGCCCAAATTTTTTCCACCGTTGATCGCATGGCTGATGAGTCCCGATAATCCCGATTTACCGCGTTTTATTCACTTGCTCCGGTTACACGCCTGTAACCTTCACTTTGAACCACGCCTGCAACCATCTGCCCGGATCCCGCCAACCCCCGCTTTTCACCAAAGTTTTTTTGTGGCCAGCCAATCAATCACTGTTGTTACATAACTTATTGACTGCCAGTATATTACTGATGTATCAAAACCGGGCTCTCAGGCTTTCGTTCGCGCAGCGAATGGTTTCTCTCGTTTCATTGATTTCGTGAAGGTTTTATTAGTCAAAGTCTCCAAGGCTTGCGAGGAGAACATATTAACTGTTATTCACGAGTTGTTCACACACGGTTCTTCGTCAAAATTCCCAATAAAATTAACATTTTTTGCTGCTCTCAGGCGCCTCGTTCGCAAAAGGCCTCCCCGCCTGCACCGCTTCTACACATCGTAGTAGAGGAAGAATTCGTAGGGATGGGGGCGCAGGCGCAGCGCGTCGGCTTCCTTGCGCTTGGCGCTGACCCACATCTCCAGAAAGTCCGCCGTGAACACGTCGCCTTTCAACAGGAACGCCTGGTCCTTTTCCAACCGGTCCAGCGCCTCGCTCAGGCTGCCGCAGATCTGCGGCACCTTGGCGATCTCCTCGGGCGGCAATTCATACATGTTCTTGTCAATCGGCTCGCCCGGATCAATCTTGTTCAACACCCCGTCCAGCCCCGCCATCAACATCGCCGTGTAGCACAGATACGGGTTGGCCGACGGGTCGGGCGGCCGGTACTCGATGCGCTTGGTCTTGGGGTTCTCGCTGTAGGTCGGGATGCGGATGGCCGCCGAACGGTTGCGCGAACTGTAGGCCAGGTTCACCGGCGCCTCGTAACCGGGCACCAGCCGCTTGTAGCTGTTGGTGGTCGGGCTGCAAATGGCGCACAGGGCCTTGGCGTGTTTCAAGATGCCGCCGATGTAGTAGAGGGCCATCTGGGAGAGGCCGGCGTATTGCTTGCCGGCGAAGAGGGGTTTGCCTTTCTTCCAGAGCGACTGATGGGTGTGCATCCCGCTGCCGTTGTCGCCAAAGAGCGGTTTGGGCATGAAGGTGGCTGTCTTGCCGTGTTTGCGGGCGATGTTCTTGATGACGTATTTGTAGACCATCATGTTGTCGGCCGTCTTGACCAGCGTGTCGAAGCGGAAGTCAATCTCGGCCTGGCCGGCGGTGGCCACTTCGTGGTGCTGGCGCTCGATCTTGACGCCCAGTTGCTCCATCACCAGGCACATCTCGGTGCGGATGTCCTGCTGGGTGTCCAGCGGGGCCACCGGAAAATACCCTTCCTTGTGCCGGATTTTGTTGCCCAGGTTGGGCATCTCGTCGCGGCCGGAGTTCCAGATGGCCTCCTCCGAGTCAATCGAGTAGAAGGTGCCGTTGGGTTTGTGGTCGAAACGCACATCGTCGAAGATGAAGAACTCGGCTTCGGGGCCGAAGACGGCGGCGTCGGCCAGGCCGGTGGACAGGAGGTATTGCTCGGCGCGCTGGGCGATGCCGCGGGGGTCGCGGGTGTAGGCCTCGCGAGTGCCGGTCTCGGCGATGGTGCAGGTCAAGGAGAGCGTGGGCACGGCGCAGAAGGGATCAATGAAGGCGGTGGCCGGGTCGGGCATGGCCAGCATGTCGGAGGCCTCGATGGATTTCCAGCCGCGGATGGAGGAGCCGTCGAAGCCGAAGCCCTCGGCGAAGACGTCCTCGGAGAGTTCGCTGACCGGCACGCTGAAATGCTGCCAGGTGCCGAAGGTATCCACGAATTTGATGTCCACCATCTTGGCCCCTTGTTTGCGGGCCATCTCGATTACGCTTTTGGGAGTGCTCATGGCTTGTTGATTGCGGA
>CAZIFU010000055.1:0-35142 GCA_964539075.1 uncultured Verrucomicrobiota bacterium
AGTTTCACTTTCACCGCCGAGGCAGGGGCGGCTTACACAGTGGATTCACGCGACACATTCGACAATGGGTCATGGTCCTTCTTCACCAATGTGGCCGCCCAACCCGGCCCGACCAACGTCGTCATCACGGATTCCCTCGGCCCCAGCAACCGGTTTTACCGCGTCCGGTCGCCGTGATGGTATGATTACGGCATGATGCGTCAACCGCTGATGGACCTTTTGCCTTCGATGCCCGCTGTGCTCAGCCAAAAAGTATTGATCAGGACGCTGGCTTTGGTGGCGCTCCCTTTTTATTCCACGGCCCGGCTCAAAGCCGACACGATCAGCCTGACGCCGCTGGTGGACACGACGTTGTTTCAGACCAGTCCTAACAACAACCTGGGCGGCACGCCCAATTTCATCGCGGGCACGACCAGCGGCGGCGGGCGCAACCGCGCGTTGCTCAAGTTCGACATTGCCGGCCAGCTTCCCGCCAACGCCGTCATCACTTCAGTCAGCCTCACGATGGTTGACGTTTCGAATTCCTCCAGCTTCACTCCTTCCACCTTCAACCTGCACCGCGTGCTCGTGGACTGGGGCGAAGGCAACAAGACGGGCAACCAAGGCCAGCCGGCCAGCGCTGGCGAAGCCACCTGGAACGCCCGGTTTTTCGGAATGCTCTTGTGGACGGTTCCCGGAGCCGAGGCAGGCAGCGATTTCGCGGTCGCGAGCAGCGGCGCCACTTTCATCGCCGTGACCGGCGCGAGCACTTTTACTTCAACGCCCGGATTGGTCACCGATGTTCAGTCGTGGCTGGATGATCCTACCAACAACTTCGGCTGGATGTTGTTGAGCGATGCCGAGAGCACGCTGGAAACGTCGCGGCGATTCGGCTCCAGCGAAGACACCTTGGGAAGAATGCCCGGGTTGCGCATTGACTTCACGCCGGTGCCGGAACCGGGCGCGCTGGCTTTGTTCACCCTGGCAGCGGCCGCATTTTGGGAGATGCGACATCGGCGAAAACGGTGAGGCCAGCTTCGTCGGCGATAATTCTGCCATTGCCCTGCGCCGCCGGTTTCCCCAATATTCCGCGCCTATGTCGTCGCGCCGGCAATATCCGTTTCATTTGATCGAGCCGAAGTGGCAGCGGCATTGGGACGCGCAACAGACTTTCCGCGCCTGGAACCCCGGCGAAAACATCCCGGTGGAACATCCCTTCGCCCGGCGCCACGGACTTTCGGGCCAGGTGTCCGCCACTCAGTTGCCCGCGAAGTATTACATCCTTGACATGTTCCCCTATCCTTCCGGCGCGGGCCTGCACGTCGGCCATCCGGAGGGCTACACCGCCACCGACATCCTGGCCCGCTACCGGCGCGCACGCGGTTTCAACGTGCTTCATCCGATGGGCTGGGACGCCTTCGGCCTGCCTGCGGAGCAATACGCCATCAAGACCGGCCAGCATCCGCGCCGGACCACCGAGGAAAACATCGCCACCTTCAAGCGCCAGATTCAATCATTGGGCTTCAGCTACGATTGGTCGCGTGAAATTGCCACGACCGATCCGGACTATTTCAAGTGGACGCAGTGGATTTTTCTTCAGCTTTACAACTCGTGGTTCAATCCGGGGACGAACCGGGCCGAGCCGGTTGAAACATTAAAGTATCTGCCGGAACTGCAAGCCGGATCGGTGGGGCGAGCGTCCTCGCGAGCCGACCCGGGGCAAGGCCCGTCAGTAGTCTCGCCCCACCACGACCTCGAGTCCGCCCGCCGCGCCTACCGTGACTCCAGGCGCCTCGCCTACGTGAGTGAACAACCCGTCTGGTGGTGCGAACAACTCGGCACTGTCCTCGCCAACGAAGAAGTCGTGGACGGCAAAAGTGAAGTCGGCGGCCATCCCGTCGTGCGCAAGCCGATGCGCCAATGGATGCTCCGCATCACCGCCTATGCCGGTCGCTTGCTGCAAGACCTGGACACGATTGACTGGAGCGATTCGCTCAAGGAAATGCAACGGAACTGGATCGGGCGGAGTGAAGGAGCGGAAGTGACGTTCAAAGTAATCAGTAATCAGAATCCAGCAGGTCAGTCAGAGGCGCGATCACTGATGACTGAATCACTGATGACTGATTACTCAATCGCCGTCTTCACCACGCGGCCCGACACGCTCTTCGGCGCAACTTACATGGTGCTTTCCCCGGAGCACGCACTCGTGAAGGAAATCACCACGCCCGAACAGGCAATGGCAGTAAAGCAGTATCAGGAATTCGCTGCGAGCAAGTCGGACCTCGAACGCACTGAACTGGCGAAGGAGAAAACCGGCGTCTTCACGGGCGCTTACGCCCGTAACCCGGTCAACGGCGAGAAGATTCCGATCTGGATTGCCGATTACGTTCTCGCAAGTTACGGCACAGGCGCGATCATGGCCGTGCCGGCGCACGACACGCGCGACCTGGAGTTTGCGACGAAATTCAACCTGCCCATCGTCCAAGTCGTCCTGCCTCCTGACCCGAAAACAGACTGGCGCGGCTTCGTGGCCGACGGCACTTCGGTGAATTCGACCGGCCCGGAAGTTTCAATCACCGGTTTCGCTACCCCGGAAGCCAAAAAGAAAATCACCGTCTGGCTTGAATCCAAAGGCCTGGGTAAGCACACCATCAACTACAAACTCCGCGACTGGCTCTTCAGCCGGCAGCGTTACTGGGGCGAGCCGTTCCCGATTGTCTGGAAGCGCGACGGACCTGGCGGTCAGCCACCATATCACGAGGCGTTGCCCGAAAGTGCGTTGCCCGTGCTCCCGCCGCCGCTCGACGATTACAAGCCCACGCCCGATGGCCAGCCGCCGCTCGCCCGCGCGAAGGATTGGCTCACGCTGCCCGACGGCTCCACACGCGAGACCAACACGATGCCGCAATGGGCCGGCAGTTGCTGGTATTACCTCCGTTACCTCGACACGAAGAACGGCGCGACATTCGTCGGCAAAGAGGCGGAGCGTTAGTGGATGGGCACCGCTGCTGCCCCCCCGTTCGAGGTTCAAAGTTCAAAGTTCAAGGTTCAAGGTTCCGCCGAACGTCCCGAAGACCAAACCTTGAACCTTGAACCTCGAACCTTGAACTTTGAACAAGGAACGCGCAAGCCGGGCGTTGACCTCTACGTCGGCGGCACCGAGCACGCCGTGCTCCACCTCCTCTACGCCCGCTTCTGGCACAAAGCGCTCCATGACCTCGGCCACGTCTCGACGCCCGAGCCGTTCTTCAAGCTCGTCAACCAGGGCCTCATCCTCGGCGAAGACGGCCAGAAGATGTCCAAGTCCCGCGGCAACGTCGTCAACCCCGATGACATCCTGGCCGAGTACGGCGCCGACGCCTTCCGGCTCTACGAAATGTTCCTGGGGCCGCTCGAAATGGTGAAGCCGTGGAACACCCGGGGCGTCGAGGGCGTGTATCGTTTTCTCGGCCGCGTCTGGCGCCTGTTCGTGGACGAGCAGAGTGAAACGGATTTCGAGCAGGCGGAAACCACCACGAAGACGCCGGGACGCGAAGAACTGCTGAAATTGATCAGACTGAGTCCGGCCATCCAGGACACCGCGCCCACGCCGGCGCAACTCAAGACGTTGCACGCCTGCATCAAGAAAGTCACCGAAGACCTCGACGGCCTGCGCTTCAACACCGCCATCTCCGCGCTGATGGTGTTCGTGAATGAAGCGATGACGTGGGAAACGAAACCGGTTTCAGCGATGCGGACGTTTCTCCAACTGCTCGCCCCCTTCGCCCCGCACCTCGCCGAAGAATTGTGGGACAAACTTCATTCCGCATTCCGCATTCCGCATTCCGCATTGAGCTACGCACACTGGCCACAGTTCGACCCCGCGCTGCTTGTCGAGGACACGCTCGAAATGCCCGTGCAAATCAACGGCAGGTTGCGCGACGTCATCCGCGTGCCGGCCAACGCCAGCCAGGCGGACATCGAAGCCGCCGCGCTGGCCAGCGAAAAGGTGAAACCCTTCCTCGCCGGAAAGACGGTCAGGAAAATCATCGTGGTGCCGAAGAAACTGGTGAACCTCGTGGCGTGAGAGCAGGCGAGAATTCGGCGGTGTGTTAATCTTAATCCTAATCTTAATCGCTTGCCGGACAGAGATTACGATTTAGAGAAAGATTAAGATTAAGACACTACCGAGAATTATAGTGTGTTGAACGCCCGGCCGTGGCATGATAACTGCATGAACTATTTGACGAAGAAAGAGCAAACGGTTCTTTGTGTGGTAATCGCCTTGCTGTTGCTGGGCTGGACGGTGAAGGTGTATCGCGCCGCCAGCACCGCGACGGTCAATGTCGAAGTCAAACCCTGAATCTCATGCAATCGATCCAATTTGATGAAGTCCTGGAAAAGATCGTGGCGGCGGACCCACGCTACCATCGCGACGCTTACTTCTTTGTGCGGGAAGCGTTGGATCACACCCAGAAAATCATCGGGCGCCCCCGCAAGAGCGCCAGCCAGGGCGAAGTCCGCCACGTCACCGGCCAGGAACTGTTGCGTGGCATCCGCGAGTTGGTCTTGCAGCAATTCGGGCCGATGGCGTTGACCGTGTTGCACGAATGGGGCGTCCTCCGTTGCGAAGACTTTGGCGAAATTGTGTTCAACATGGTGGAAAACCGCCTGCTGGGCAAAACCGACCAGGACACGCGCGAGGATTTCAAAGGCGGTTATGATTTCAAAGAGGCGTTTCAAAAACCATTTCTGCCCGCGCAAAAAGCGGCGGACGCCTTCCCCGCCGGCAAACCGACCGGGGTTTGATTTTTCCGGCGGGCCGCGGGACATCCCGTTTCCTTTGGGAAGATGGGAAGGTGTCTGCTCCTCACGGGCCGGGGCAGTCGTGCCAACTGATACCAAATGCCTGATGTGTCCGGTAAAATCTCCGTCACCCCGGCCCTACCCATGAACCGTTCGTACCACCGCAAGGTCTTGGAGTGCGCCAGTCCTCTGGCGCTTTCGACAACCCACGACTTCCAAAGCGCCAGAGGACTGGCGCAGTCCAGGACGCTGACGCGACCAAGCCTGGTTTTCTCCGGTTCAGGGGCACAATTCGCGGCTTTGTGCGGGCCGTGGAATCTCTCCCGGCGGGAGAGGGGGAAACGTCGCCAGCGTGTGCGCAGTCTGTGAGCGCCCGTTTTGGCGAGAGACGGGATGCGATTCTCCCTCTCCCGCCGGGAGAAAATTCATGAACTGCGGTTCACGAATTGCACCCCTGAACCAGGCCGCGGCGTTTGGTGTCCACGCTTTAGCGTGTCCCGGATCGCCGAGCACCCTAAAGGGTGGACACCGAACGCCCGGTTCATGGGTAGGGCGGGGGTGAGGGGAAACGGTCATACGGAATTAAAAGAATTACCGAATTTCAGACCAGGTTAGTATGAGCCGGCGCGTTATGATCAATCCTTCAGCCATCAAAGCCTGGGCCTGGAAATTCTGGCACACCGCCGGGCGGCTGCTCCTGGTGATCGTGCTGCTCATCAGTTCGTTCCGCTCGGCGATTGCGGATTGGAACGACGTGCCGACCGGTTCGATGAAGCCGACCATTCTGGAGGGCGACCGCATTTTCGTGAACAAGCTGGCGTATGATTTGAAGCTGCCCTTCACACAATGGCACCTTTGGACATGGGGGCAGCCGGCGCGCGGGGACGTCGTCGTCTTCCTTTCGCCCAAGGACGGCGACCGTCTGGTCAAGCGCGTCATCGGCCTGCCGGGCGACGTGCTGGAGATGCAGGGCAATAAACTTTTCATCAACGGCCACGCCGCGATTTACAAGCGATTGCCTGACCCCATGGTCAACCAACTCGGCGGCAATCCGCGCCAATACAACGAATTTGCCCTCGAAGAAATCGCCGGCTTCGAACATCCGGTCATGGGCACACCGTCCCTGCCGCGCGTCCGCCGCAGCTTTGAGAAGCTGACCGTGCCGGTGGATTGCTATTTTATGATGGGCGACAATCGCGACCAGAGCGCAGACTCGCGTTTCTTCGGGTGCGTAAAACGGGACCGGATAGTCGGCCAGGCGACGGCCGTGGCGTTGTCGTTCGACCGGCAGTACTACTACTGGCCGCGCTGGGGCCGCTGTTTCACAGCGCTGCATTGAAGCGCTTACTTTGCGTCTGGCGTGGCGGCCGGTTTTTCGTCCTTGGGGGCTTCGTCCTTTTTCGGCTCTTCCTTTTTCTCGGCGAGCAATTCGGGCCGCTCTTTGAGCAACGGGTCAATGGTCCACCTGGAAACCAGATAAACCCACGGCTCAAACGCCCTTTCCTGCTGAAATTTTTCCTCCAGCCGCTTCGTCTTCTCCTTGAATTCCTTGTCGAGCTTTTCCTTTTCCTCGGGCTTTTCATCCTTGCTCGCCGCGCGTTCCTTGGGCAAGGCGACTCTCACGGACATCTGGAAATGATAATTGTCCTCGCCGGTTTTCTTCCCGATCTTGATCGTGTACATGAAATCGTCGAACGTCTCCAGCGTGGCGACCATGGGCGCGTCCAGGCCGGTGTCCGTCCCGCCCGCCGAGGGGGAAACCACGTCGTTGAAGCCCGGCGAGGAAAGCACGTTGCCCAGACCGGCGATTTTGTTCGCGTCGAGTTCCTCACCCGGTTTCAGGTCGGCGAGTTTGAATTCACCCACGGCGTTTTCGCGAGTCAGGCGCCACGAGTTGGTCGCGTTGGTGAAGGCGATGGAGACGGCGCGGATGTTTTCGACCTTGAAGAAGTCCTTGTTGAGCCAGTTCTCCGGCTTGGGTTCGAGATTGCTGAGCGGATTGGCGATCACGCCGACCTGGGCAGGATCGTTGCCGACCATGACGTAGCGGCCGTCGGGCCAGGCGTCCTCGCCGAACTGCGAGGCAGCGGAGGACTTGCGGAGATGTTTTTTGCCGAGCAACAGCGAGTTGATTGTCTTGCCTTGCTTGTCTTTCAATTCGACCAGCGTCCCCGAATTGGTCCCCTGGGCCGGTGCGACCAGCTCGTAGCGCGGCAGCAGGGACGGGCCGACTTTTTCCTTCTGCACGAATTTCAAATCGAGCGCCTGCCGGAGGAATTCGCTGATGTCGGTGAAGTTGGCGGGATAATCCTGCCGTTCCTTGACGCGCCAGAGGTCGTCCTTTTTGACGAGGTTCAATTCGCCCTGGCCCTGCTTGATCGTGATTTGAGCAACGTCATTGACCGGCAAACGGCCGAGGATTTTTCCGCCGGCGCTGCGCCCGGAGTCCTGCCAGGCGGATTTCTGGCGGTGTTGGACCAGCAGTCCCAGCGCGCCGATCACCAGGACGAAAAGCAGGAGCAGGGTAAACTGTTTTCGGTTCATCTGGCGGCGGTGCGTTTGCGTTTGAAAACGGCGAGCGTGATACCGGAGATCGTCACCAGCAGGGGCATGCCGGCGATGTTGGCCCACTTGAGCCGGTTTTCCAAAGCGTCTATGTCCTGGCGCAGGTTCTTGCGGACTTCCTTGAGTTCCTTTTTGATCTGCGCCTCTTTTTTCTTGAAATTTTCGACTTCCGCCTGCTGTTCCGGCGAGAGGATGAAGCGCTGTCCTTTCTCCTTGTTCTTTTGCAGCTCGGTCAATCGGTTCTGCGTTTCGGACAGGCTGTCTTCCATCGCCTTGATTTTGGCGCGATAATTTTCCTCCGCGTGAGCCTGGATTTTTTTCACCAGCGTGAACGGCCGGCTCATCGTGGCGCGGCTGCGGACGGCGATGAGGTTGCTGTCGCCGGACAACTGTTCGACCATGCTCTGCGCCAGGCTCAGGTTGCCGTTGCGGGGAACGATGATTTGCTGACCGAAGATTTCCTGCGTCTGGACGCAAAACTGGTCGTAGAGCATGTCCGCATCGCCGACGAGGATGACGACATTTTCGCCGGCGGATTCCTTGAGCGAGTCGGGCTTTTTGGTTTCGTCCTTCTTCTCCTTCTCATCGGGATTGTCGGCGGTCTTGTCCTCCGGCGGGCCGTTGGGGAAGGCGGTCTTGAACTTTCCGGCCAGCCGGATGGCCAGCGGGTATTCCTTGCCGCTGGGTTTGAATTCCTTGGCGATTTGATCGCCTGAAAGCTCGGCCAGCATTTTCTCCACGGGCTGCGAGTTGACGGATGATTTCAACAACACCGTCTGCTTCAGCCCTTCGGCGGGCGTGCCGGTGAACGCGCCGGCGAACAACAGCAGCAGGCTGTCCACCTGGCTGGTCACCACGTCGTCCGGGTTGATTCCTTCCGGGGTGATGGACAGGACGGCGGGCGCGACCTCGGCGCGGTTGTTGCGGGAAAAGCGGCTGACGAAATTCATGTCGGCGATGACCTTGCTGGTGTCGAACTGCACGCCCCAGGCTTCAAGCAATTTGCCTAGCGACGAACTGCTCGCCATACCGCCCATCATCGGACTCATCTGGCTGCTGTGGCTGTCAATCGTCGAATGCGGGTCGAGAAAGGCAATCAACTTGCCGCCGCGCAGGATGAACTGGTCAATCGCGAACTGCGCCTTGTCCGTGATGTCCTTGGGATGCACGACGATGAGCACCTTGATGTCATCGTCAATTTTCCCGGCGTTCAACTCGACCGGTTTGACCGTGAAGTCGCGCTTCAGTTCGTTGATGAAAATCCACGGGTCCTGCCCGCGCTGGCCCATGCGCATCATCATCGGATTCATCGGCTGGCCGAACACCGGCAGACCGCTCATGACGCCAAGCACCGGCTTCTCCGCCTTCATCACGCTGGCGATGGCCCGCGACAAATCATACTCCAGCAGCTTCTCGCGCTCCGGCGACAGGAAGGGAACGGCCACCGTCTCATTGGCGCAATGCACGGCGAGGCCGAGATAAAGTTTTTCGCCGGTCTGCATCGGCTGGCCTTCCACGCCGTCGAGATTGGCGGAGTCTTCGGCGTCGGAATCCGGCTTGGGATCGTATTTTTCGATTTCGATGTTGCCGCGGGCGGCCTGCTTGTATTCGCCCAGCAAATCCTCCACGCGCTGCGCGTAGGTCTTGAGCAGCACGGGCATCGTCTCCTCGCCTTGCGTGCAGTAAAGGCGGATTTTGACCGGCGTGTCGAGTTTGGCGAGGATGGCCCTGGTGCCCGGCGAGAGCGTGTAAAGATGTTCGGCGGTCAAATCCACGCGAAGCTTCGCCGCGCCGAGAATGAAGTTCAGAACCACCAGCACGAGGAACATCGCCGCCACGCCGATGGCCGAATACAGGACGGTTTCAATCCGTTTTTTATTTGCGATCATCGCTTTTGCCTCAAAATAATTCCACGCCCGGCACTCAACTCGTGCGCAATCCGCGCAGGATGACGCCCGTGGCGAACAGTGAAAAACCGATCACCGAGAAAAAGAAAATCACGTCGCGCGAATCCACCACACCGCGCTGGAAACTCTCGAAGTGCGTCATCACGCTGAAGGACGACACCAGGTCCACCAGCCACGTCGTGTCCGGCAGCGACCGCGTCAAGAGGTTCGTCACCGGCGGCCAGCCCGCCAGGATCAGGAACAGGCAGATCACCACCGAAATGATGAAGCTGATGACCTGGTTGCGCGTCAGCGCCGAGGTCATGCAACTAATCGCCAGATAGCCGCCGGCCAGCAACAGGCTCCCCACGTAAGCGCCGGCGATCACTCCCAGGTCCGGGTCGCCCAGATATTTCACCGTCAACACCACCGGAAAGGTCAGCGCCAGCGCCAGCGCCAGAAACAGCCACGAGGCGAGAAATTTTCCGACGATTGCCTGCCAGGGCGTGATCGGCATGGTCAACAGAAATTCCATCGTCCCCTGCCGGCGTTCCTCCGACCACAACCGCATCCCGACGGACGGAACCAGGAACAGGTAGAGCCACGGATGCCACACGAAAAAGGATTCCTTCAGCGACGCTTCGCCCCGCTCGAAAAAGTAGCCGACCATGAAGGTGAAAAAGCCGACCAGCAGCAAAAAGATGACGATGAACACGTAGGCCACGGGCGAGCCGAAGTAGCTGCCCAGTTCCCGTTTGGTGATGGTCTTGATGTTGGCCCAGGCGTTCATTGCGTTTTCTCCTGCGTCGTGTCCGGCAAGGTGATGCTGCGGAAAACTTCGTCCAGCCGGCCTTCTTCCGTGTGCAGCTCGTCGGTTTTCCAGCCGGCCTGCGCGATCAGCAACGCCACGTCGCGCGCCAGTTCACCGTTGTTGGCCGCAGCTTTCGGATAGGCGCGCACCCAGACGGAGTTGGGTTCTTCCTTGATGATCGCAGTCTTTTTGACGTTGGAAAGTTGGGCCAGTTTTTGCGTGACGACGGCCGCGTTGACGGCGCTGACGCGCAACGAAACCGCGCCGGCGTATTCCGATTTGGCCCGCAACTCGGAAGGCGTGCCGTTGGCGACGATGCGCCCGCGGTCAATGATGATCGCCCGCGTGCAGGCGGCGTCCACTTCCTCCAGAATGTGCGTCGAAAAAATGATCGCCTTCTTCTCGCCCATCCGTCGGATCAAGGTGCGGACTTCGTGCTTCTGGTTCGGGTCCAGTCCGTCCGTCGGCTCATCGAGGACGAGCACGTCGGGATCATGCAGAATGGATTGGGCGAAACACGTGCGGTGGCGGTAGCCTTTGGAGAGCGTCTCGATGCTTTGATGGAGGACGGTTTCCAGGAAACACATTTCCACGACGCGGTGGACGGCTTTGGTTTTGGCGTCGCCGCGCAGGCCGCGCAGTTCGGCGGTGAAATGCAGGAAGCCGTGCACCGTCATGTCCGTGTAGGCCGGGGCGTTCTCCGGCAGGTAACCGATGAGGCGCTTGGCGGGGATGGGATTTTCCAGCATATCGAACCCGCCCACGCGCACCGTGCCGCTGGTGGGCGGGATGTAGCCGGTGATCATGCGCATGGTGGTGGACTTGCCGGCGCCGTTGGGGCCGAGGAAGCCCAGCACCTCGCCGCGCTCGACCGAAAAGGAAACGCCGTTGACGGCCAGCTTTGGCCCGAACGCTTTGACCAGATTCTGAACTTTAATCATGCCTGAATTCCGACACACAAAACCCCGGTATTCAGGGGTGTCAACGTAGCTTGACAGGCCAGCGGGGTAATGTTCAAGAAAAAGTTGCGGCGTTTAAGCAGCGAATACCCTCACCGAGCGGCAACAAACGCCCCGGCGCCCTGGAAGTGGTCTCATAAGGTGGGGCGAGACTCCGTCGAGCCGTGTCGTTATCGGACATCGGACGAACTCGGCTCGACGGAGTCTCGCCCCACCGTGGTTGGCCTTGTAAAACCGCTTCTACGGTTTGAGCGAACCTGCATGGTGACCGGCCTCCGGCCCGAACAGCTTTTTCATGTAATCGAAGTAAACGGGCTGGTTCTCCTTCACCTTCTCCCGCTTGAATGGTTCCTGCGCCGTGACGCCGAACAGGTAGGTGGTCGTCGTGCAGGCGAAGAATTCCCCCGCGTTGCTCATCATGTGCGATTTCGCATCGTAAACAGTGAGCGTCCTGGCGCGCTCGAAATAGGAGAGGATGTCCGCGTTCCGGACGCCGCCGGACATTTTCTCGTTGTGATAGAAGTGCATGAACTCGTGCAGCAGGACCGGTTTGTTTCCCTGCTTCACGAAGCCCTCGCCCAACTGCACGACCTTCTTCGCCGCGAGATAGCGCCCCGGCGTCGGGACCTTCCAGCCCTCCTGCGGCATGATTTGCAACGGCACCTGCTGAAACGACTTGAGGACCTCCGGCGGCAGGCCCAACGCGCACACGATGTCAATCTGCCCCTTCATCGCCTTGTGGATCGCTTCGAGGTTCGCGGCGGCGCGGACGGCGGAGTCGTCAATGGTGAACCCACGATGCTGAAGGACGTTCGTCGGCTGGGCGCTCGCGGGCAGAAGTGCCGCGGGCGAAATGAGCAGCGCCAATCCGAGGTGAAACCAGGACGCAGAGCGGCGGTGGGTCGCTCGAACGGTCTTGTCAGGCGGTTTCATTCTTCACCGTCGAA
The DNA here is from genome assembly GCA_964539075.1 of uncultured Verrucomicrobiota bacterium. Classification (GTDB taxonomy): domain Bacteria; phylum Verrucomicrobiota; class Verrucomicrobiia; order Limisphaerales; family CAZIFU01; genus CAZIFU01. The sequence continues at coordinate 11,933 of CAZIFU010000055.1, forward strand.
GTAGTCCAAGTTCTCGGAGCGGATCAGTCTGCGTTCGGGTGAGCGTACGATCCATTTCTTGCTGTCGGGATAATAGCCTGACTCGCCGATCGGATTATCCGCCACGACATAGAGGATCAGGTCTTGTGCGCCATCGTTGGTGATCTGGTGAGGTTCGTCTGGCTTGAAGATGAAGGCGTCGCCAGCTTCGATCACGGTTGTGCCATCCTTGTGCCGGACGATGCCTTGGCCCGAAATCACATGATAAAACTCCCATTGCGCGCTATGGGAGTGATATGGGTAGGGGGTCTTCCCCGGAGGGATGCGGCAGATTTCCACATCAAAGGGATGCCGCTCCTTGAGGTCTGTCGAGAGCGGCTTGCGCCCCAGAGCCTCGGAGATCTCTTTGCCAGCGCCGCAGAACTTTCCTTTTGGCGAAGACCAGGATTCCTCGGCCATATCCCTCGTGTTAATTTTAAGCATACATTTCTCGCCAACAACCAAAGCTGAGTCAAGCCGGGTCGGGGACGCAAGAACTATACGCAGCCTCAGAAGTCTCGCCGGCTGGGGGCAGCCGGCCTATATGCTTCTGAAGGCTGTCCCGCCGTGGCGGGATGACCCGGCGCAATCATTTATGTCGTCACGGGTAGGTAGGCCCCTCGACTGGCGCACGAGAATAGCGAACTTACGGCCGTGAATGTGGAGATCATCCGAAGGCGCATCAAAGACTTTCGTCTTTTTGCTTTGGTCACGTCGAGTGGCAACAAGTACCCCGTCCCCCACCCCGATTTTATTTTTTTGACTCTACGGACGGTTGTTGTTGCCGATCAGGAGGGGTACGCCGTCGTTCTTGATCCTCTTCACATTGTCGGAATCGAGGACATCCGGAGGCACAAGAACGGCCGGAGCAGGCGCGGACCGGGGCGATAGCAACGCGTTCAAAAACCTGTTCTCTCGTAGCAGCCGAGGTAACGAGGCTCATTCTACAAAATCCGAAATCCGAACCTGATCAGAGCCTCCTCACGTCGGCTGCTACTTTTTAATCCACTGTAGGCCGTTCTCGTTTGCACAGCCAGGCGGCGTCCGGCGCTGTCGTGAGTGGACCGTTCCGGCCACCGCTAAAGCCCTCGGTTGTGGCGGCCGGAACATGTCCGGTTCCCAGCTTATTTGGCTGACCGGGTGGTGTGCGACTTCAGGGGCACATCGCCTCCCGCCGGGACTTCCCGCACCACGCCCACGCCCGGCGCGTAAAACTTGAATTCGGTGGCGCCGTCGGCGAGCACTTCCTTGACCTTCACGCAATTCTCGTAAGTCCCCGCCGGCACCGAAACCGTCTCGGAGACGGAAACCACTTCGTCCTCTTCATGAATCTCTTTGGACACGTCTTCGGATTTGAATTTGTCGCCCACTTTCGGATGAGCCGGGATGATCACGCCCGGGTTTTTGGTGTCTTTGCCCAGCAACCAGGAGCCTCCGTGACCTTTCACTTTGCCGTTCTCGTATTCATCCACGTCTTCACCCAGGTAATACACCGTGCCTTCATCGTCCTGCGCGAAGTAGTCCATCGCCACTTCCGCCAGTTTGCCGTCTTCCCATTCCCGGTCCTCGACGGCCAAAGACTCGACGGTCTGTTTGCCGATTTTGAAAGTCTTGTGCACGTCCGGCTTGGCGGTGCGCTCGATGCGAACTTTTTTGCTGCCTTCCTGGCCTTCGAGGACGTCCTGCTTCAAGTACGCCAGGGGCAGGTAGGGATTCGTGATGTCGCGCGGATGGCTGAACTTCAGGGCGGCGGAAACTTTTTTCTTGCTGGCCCCGCGCGACTGTTCTTTCGCCCGGTCGGCGGCATCGTCGTGCTTGGTCTCGACGAGTTTGCCGTCTTCCGTAATCACGAGATCGGCGATGCTGCCGTCCTTGTCCTTGACGCCGGCTTCATAGACCGTCTTGCCGCCGATCTTTCCATTCTCGCGGTCCACCGACTGACCGGCCACGCCGCCATTGGCCAATATCGTTGCCCGCACCGCCTCCGGCACGTCCTCCCATTTCATCGGGTGCCCCGCCAGGCCGGTGGATGCCAAGGCGCTGGCGAGCGACAATACGAAACCGAGTCGTCCGATTTTCGACATGGTATTCTTCATGGTTTTCCTTTTATTGCTTAACACTTCTTATCAAACATTCATCGGAGGGACGAGTTACACGAATCCCCAAACTCGGCGGCTTTTCCCCGGAAGTCGGGGACTCGTGTAACTCGTCCCTCCGGTTTAGGAGATCGCTTTCAGTATTTTCCGGACTCATTTTCAGCGTGAACAGTTCATCAAAGAATTGTGACAGCATGATGAAGTCCGGATGAAATTGTTGTCATTTGCGCCCCAAGGCAATGGCTCTGGTGCGGGTCAATGGCTCGCCGCATTCTCCATGGCGTAAACCAGAATCTTGAAACTGCCGGGCACCGTCTTCGGACGTTTCTGGCCGGGATCGGATGTTTCCTCGTATTTCGCCGCGCCGAGATATATCCGGTGCGTCTTCGGGTCAAGCGCCATCGTTTTCGCGCCGCGCGCGGTCGCCAGCGTTTGCACGACGGTGAGTTTTTCCGGCGAATCTTCATGCGCGATGGTCACGTTGCCTTCACCGTTGGAGCTGAAGGCAAGCTGGGTGCCGGGATCGAACGCATTGGCGTCCACCCGGCCGCCGATGGGCACGGTGGCGATCACTTTGCCGCTGGTGCTGTCCATCATCACCATCATTTTGTTGCCGCAACCGAGGAAGAACCGATGATGCGCCGCGTCAAACGCCATGCCCGAAGGTTCCTCGCCCGGCGCAACCGGCCAGCGATTCACAACCTGGTGAGTCTTGGTGTCAATGACGACGACTTCGCTTTTGTCTTCGAGATTGTTATAGACACGCCCGGCTCCCGGGTCCGCTTGCGCAAACTCCGGTTTGCCCCCGAGCGCAATGGTGGCGACCACCTTGCCGGAGTTCGCCTCGAACACCGTCGCCGATTTCCCGCGTCCGTTGAAGGTGTAAACCTCCTGTTGCCCCGGTTCGTAGAGAATCGCGTCGGGGTTCTGGCCGGTTTCGACTTTTGAAAGCGTCTTCAAAGTTTTCAGATCAACGATGCCCGCCTTGGATTCCTGGCCGTTGCTGGAAAATCCGCGGTTCAGCTTTGACGCGAGCGCAAAGCCGTGGACGCCCGGCGTGTCCGCGATCTCGCCGACGACCGTCTCCTTGTCGAGATCAATCACCACCACCTTGGTGGCATGACTGACGTAAAGGCGGCGATTCGCTTCATCCACGGACAGGTAATCCCATCCGCCGTCGCCGCCGACCGCGATTTCCTTGAGGAAGTGATAAGGGCTGGCCGCGTGGCAAACCGCAAGATTCAAGACGCTGAAAATGGAGAGCGCGCCGAGGCTGAGGCGGCGTTGAAGTTTTCTTTTCATATAGTGGGTGTTTTTTGGTACGGGAACGTGGAAAAGAGTGTCGCTTTTGAGGTCTCCCTGCACAAGTGAAAAGGGGTTCAGGTCGGGCTGCTGCGGCGCATCTCATTTTTTGGCAAATCGTCGGATGTTGAAGAATCCCAACGGGATTCCGCCACAAAAGCCCAGGGTTGCGAGGAACGAGCTACCCTGGGTAAAAAGACAGCCACATGCACAACCCTGAAAGGGTTGTGGCTGGCGCGATCCGTAATTGACGCAACCCCGTTGGGGTTGTGGACTACTTCGACTTGTCCCAGGGTAGCTCGTTCCTCGCAACCCTGGGCTGGAGGACACAATCCCTTCGGGATAGACCGCAAAGAAGGCGCTCAAAAACCAAGATGCGCCCCGGCTCGCAAGGCGCGCCTCAATAGACGAAAGGAACGAGACGTTTGGTGCGTTGCCGGTAAGCGCGGTATCGCTCCCCCAGCGCTTCCGTCAGGGCTTCCTCTTCGATCCCCATGCGCCGGCGGAAGGCCAGAAAAATCGGCAGGACGATGGCCGGCAACGACGCCAGATTCCCCACACACAAGCCGAATCCCACGAAGGCGAGCAATGCCCCGGCATAACTCGGATGACGAATAAAACGATAGGGTCCGGAATCAATCAACTGGTGATCCGAGGTGATCGCGACGTTGACGGTGAAGAAGCGCCCCAAGCAGATGATGGAAAACCACCGCAACGCCAAACCCGGCACAAACAGGCAAAATCCCGCCACGTAGAACTGATTCCCATGCGGCAGCGCCCAGCCGGGCAACTGAACCGCCAGAAACATGCCCAGCCCGAGGCCCGCCAGGATCGCCAGCCAGAGTAATCGCAGAGAATTGCGGTCTTGGGAGGCGGAACCCGGCTTGGAACGCCTCGTCAGCGTCAGGCAAAGCTCCGACACACCGTACGCCGCGCCGAGAATATAGGGTGGAGGCAAGCTCACGAAATGGGGACTCGCGTAGCTCGTCCCTCCGGGAGCGATGCAGATTTCGTCACAGGCGCTCGCGGCCGGCGTAGCCGCTTTCGAGGTCGTGCCAGAATTCAATGTCGTCCTCGTCCTGTTCCCAGCAGAGGAAGACTTCCTTGTTGCCCATGAGCGCGGGGAAATCCAGCAGGCCGCGGTCGAGGTCCTTGATTTGAATCTCGTGCCGCTCGAACTCGTGGAGCACGGTCTGCATCCCGGCGATCGCCTTGAACCGGGCGTTAACCATCTCGCCGCCGAGGTCGCAGCCGGGTTTGCCCAGGCCGCCGAGTTTTTTCTCCAGGGAAGCCAGTTGCTGGCGGAGGGGAAGGAGTTGGCGGAGCCACTGGCGGATTTGCGGCAGCAGCGCGCGCGCTTCCTCCAGCGTGTAGTGTTTGTGGAATTGAAATTCCATTCAGGGAATGATCCCTTCTGTGCCTGGCGCCTCCTTGAGCTTCTTGTGGATTTCTTCGCTGGGTTCGAGGTCGAGCGATTTTTTCCAGGCGTCGCGGGCCTTGTCGGGCTGCTGGAGCGCTTGGTAGATGTCGCCCAGGTGATCGTAAAGTGTGGCGTCGGGTTCTTCGGTCAGTTCCAGCGACTTCAAGATATACAGGAGCGCTTCCCGGGGCTGATCGAGTTTGAAGAGGATCCAGCCGAGGCTGTCCTGGAAGGCGCCGTTTTGGGGTTCGAGTTTGACGGCCTTCTCGATCATGACTCTGGCCTCGTCGAGATGGATGCCCAGGTCGGCCCACATGTAGCCGAGGTAATTGAGGGCTTCGGCAAAGTTGGGCGAGAGTTCCAGGCACTGGCGGAAATATTTCTCAGCGGTGTCATAATCCTTGTTGCGCTCGGCGGCGGAGCCAAGCTGGAAGTAAAAGCCCTGGGTGAGGCGGTTGGTTTCGGAGGTTTTGGCCAGCAGTTCGGCGCTGGTGTAGTATTTGATGGCTTCGGGATACTTCTTGAGCAGGCTGTAGGCGAGGCCGGTGTAATATTCGAGGATGAATCCCGGCGCAAAGCGGGCGCGCGCCCGTTCCAGAACCCGGAGGGCCTCGTCGGCCTTTTTCAGATTCAACTTCAAACCGGCCAGTTCGTAATAGACCGGCTCGAAGCGCGGGTCCAGCAGGAGGGCCTTTTCCAGGTAGCCGGCGGCTTCGGCGTATTGCTTTTCGTCATGCTTCTCCTCGTCGTAGCCGAGGCTGCCCAGGAAAAGGTAGGCGCGGGGATTGGTGGGGTAGTCGCGGATGATCGCCTTCAACTGTTCGGCGGCCTTTTCGCGATCGCCGCCGCGCACGTAAATCTCGGTGAGCTTCTCGCGCACGGTCGGAAAGTCCGGGGCGCGTTCGAGCAGTTTCAAATACACCTCGGTGGCCTTGGCGGTCTCGCCCAACATTGAATAATCGTCGGCCAGCTTGAGTAACAGCGGCGTGGCGGCGGGTTGGAGGGTCCAGGCGCGGTCAAGGATTTCGATGACGCGCGGCTTGAGGGCGTCGGCCTCTGCCACCTGGACCTGCCGGTAATGGTCGAACAGCCCGGCGAGTTCGATCAAATAGGCGGCCTCGACGGGGCTTTGGCCAACCGCCTGGTCGAGCACGGCGAGAGCTTCCCTGGGTTGGTTGTTCTGCAAATAGATTTCCACCAGGTTTTGATAGGCCGCGAGCGAGCGGGGTGATTTCTCGATGGCCTTGCGATTGGCGGCGAGGGCCAGCTCGGTTTTGCCCAACCGCGCGTAAGCCTGCCCCAGCGTGGCGTTGACGGTTCCGCTGGCCTCCGGAAGCGCGCGGGCCCTGGTCAGCAGTTGCACGGCTTTGTCGGCCTGGTTGCCGCGAATCAACCGGCGCGAGACCTCCAGGACCAGCGGTTCATTGGCCGGGTTGGCCAGCGCCGATTTGTAGAACTCCTCCAGCGCCTGCGCCGGCTCCTCGTTCATATCGTAACTGATGCCGGTGGCAAACCGCGAGTAGGCCTCCACGCGGCTGTCCAACGCGGGGTTGGGCTTGAAGTTCCCCTCGGCGGCCTTGGCGGCGGCATCCGTCCGGCGCGCACCCGTGGCGCAACCGGCCAGCCACGCGAGGCCGGCGGCCAGAAGAATCACGCAGAAATGTAACGTTGCCTTCACGAGTGAATGGTACGACGAGCCGCCCGCTCCGGCCCTCGCGGGAGCGGCGCGCTCTGCCCGGCGAAAAAAATTGCCACCCCGCGCTTACTTCTGCCAGGTGCGCTTCTTGTGGCGATGAGCGCGAAGCTTCTTGCTGCGTTTGTGTTTGTTCATTTTGGCTTTGCGACGTTTTTTGATTGAACCCATAAGTTTAGTGTTCCAACTGCGGGCTAATATACCACCTTGTTCAACGGATATTCAATGATTCCTTCCGCGCCGGCGGCCTTGAGCTGCGGAATGATTTCGCGCACGACGCGCTCGTCAATGATGGTCTCCACGGCCACCCAGCCGTTCTGGCTGAGTTCGGAGATGGTGGGATTGCGCAAGGCCGGCAGGCTCTTGAGCAGCGCGGCAAGGTTTTTACGGGCGATGTTCATTTTCAATCCGACTTTCGCCTCGGCTTCGAGCGCGCCTCGGAGCAGGAGCGCGAGGGTTTCGATCTTGCGCCGCTTCCAGGGATTGCGCCAGGCCTGGTGATTGGCGATCAGGCGCGGCGTGGAGGTGAGCAACGTGTCCACGATGCGCAGTTTGTTGGCACGCAGCGAGGAACCTGTCTCGGTGACCTCCACGATGGCGTCCACCAGTTCGTGCGCCTTGACTTCGGTGGCGCCCCAGGAAAATTCCACCTCGGCCTTCACCTTGTGCTGGCGCAGGTAGTGTTTGGTGAGATTAACGACCTCGGTGGCGATGCGTTTGCCCTTGAGGTCCTTGACCGATTTGATGGGAGAATGTTCCGGGACGCACAACACCCAGCGCGTCGGCTGGCGGCTCACCTTGCTGAAGATGAACTCGGCCACCTCGTGCACCTTCGAGCCGTTCTCCACGATCCAGTCGTGCCCCGTGATGCCGGCGTCCAGATAGCCGTGCTCGACGTAACGGCTGATTTCCTGGGCACGGATGAGGCGGATTTCCAGCTCCTCGTCGTCCACGCAAGGCAGGTAGGAGCGCTCGCTGACCGAGATGTTGAAGCCGGCCTTGGCCATTTTTTCGAGCGTGGCCTCCTGCAGGCTGCCCTTGGGCAGGCCGAGGCGTAACATCGGTTTATTCTTCATGCAACGATTTCTGCCCGGCGCGCCGGGCGCGTTGCCGGGAATACTTTTTGTCGGTAGTGGCACAGTTTGCATTCTCGGTGGGGCGAGCGTCCTCGCGAGCCAGCTCATCAGTAGCCTCGCCCCACCCAAACTGTACCACTACCTTTTTGTCCGAATCTTGGACCCGCGGGACCGGGTTCATCTGCCACTTCCGACGCGGCAGCGCCAACTTTTTCTTTGGTTATTTCATCGCGCCTTGACGGTTCAATGGCGGGACGCTTCAACACGCCACCACCTGCCGGCCCCGCACGCGGAGCCTTCCTTGCGCCAACGCCGCGAGGGTCGCGGGATACAACACCCGTTCCGTCTGTTGAATCCGCTCATGCAACGTGGCCGGCGTGTCGTCGTCGCGCACGGGCACGGTCTGTTGGGCGATGATCGGCCCCGAATCAATCCCCTGGTCCACAAAATGCACCGTGCACCCGGTGAGTTTTACGCCGTAATCCAGCGCCTGCTTCCACGCTTCCAACCCCGGAAACGCCGGCAGCAGCGAGGGATGAATATTGACGACCCGCAGCGGAAAGGCACGCAGAAATTCGCCCTTCAAAATCCGCATGAACCCGGCCAGCGCCACTAGATCCACCTGCGCCTGCTGCAACGCCGTGATGCAAGCCCGCTCCGCTTCTTCATCGAGCTTGGTGCGGAACTTTCCCGGTGCGATGAATTGCGCCGGCAACCCACGCTGCCGCGCGTGCGCCAGAATCCCGGCATCAGCGACGTCGCTCAGGACAAAGGCAATTTCGGCCGGGACCTGTCCCGCGGCGCAGGCGTCCGCGAGGGCCGCGAAATTCGAACCTTTGCCCGACCCGAGCACGCCCAGTCGGAACTTTTTGGCGCCGTTCACCTGCCATTCTTACTCGCGAAGCCGCGGGGCAAACAAGCAGAAAGCCGCGGCCGGGGTTGGCTCCAGGATGAATTCGAGCGAAATCATACTTTGACGGAACCAGGTCGTACCTTTGTGTTGCCATTCGACTCGCAGCCTGAAGCCGTAACTATTCAATGAGCATTTAACGCAAAGACGCAGCGCGGCCAAGCCGCAACCAAATTACCGCAACCAAATTACCACGCAGCCTGATTAAACGCAGAGGACGCAAAGGATCTCGCAAAGGCCGCAGAGAAAATCCGCTTCCGCGTTCCTCGGCGCCAAACTCTGCGTCCTCTGCGTTAAAACATCGTTGCGGAATTGATTGAATCTTATGGATAGCAGTGCAAAGACGCGGAACAAGGAGGGGTTTTACGCACCGTTCGGCACGGTCACTGTTTAGTGATCAGAAAATACAAGCTCATTTCCCTTTGCGCCTTTGCAGTGCTATCCCGTGGCATCGTTGCTTTCTGAGAAGATTTTTTAACCACGGATGGACACGGATGAACACAGATGCAGATGAATCAACATTTCTGGAGATTTCTTATCCGTGTTCATCCGTGTCCATCCGTGGTTAATTCGTTTTGGTTGCGACTCCGCCGCACCATGTCTTTGCGACTTTGCGTTGAAATCGTCGCGTCCAACTGAATCCCTTTCCTACCGCCCGTTGATGGAAAACTGCCGGCTCCACAACTCGGCCTCCTCCGGCGCGGGGTCGAACGGGTTGAGCAAATTGAGGGAGTTGAAACCCTCGGCGTCTATGACCTCCCAGTCCACGTAATAGCGGATGGTCTGGTATTTGAGCATGTGCATGAGCCGCGAGCGCGCGCCGGCCCGGGTGTTCCGGGGCGGATGCGCGGTGGCGTTGAGGACTTCCGACGGCCCCAGCACCCAGTCCGGCGGCGTTTGTTCCAAGGCCAGGCCGAGGCTGCGCGCCGGATCAATGTGATGAAATTCCAGGTCCTGCGCTTTGAGCCACGGGTCGTTCCACTCCAGCTTTTCCTGATCCAAAAACTGCCGGAACAACCACCGCTTGGTGATCCAATCCACCTTGCCGACCAACCGCTCGGGTTGCGTCGCCAGGTCGGTCAGCGTTTTGCCCCAGATCTCCAGCAGGCTGTCGGTCTCGGTGTCGCGTCCGCGAAACTCGCTGCGCGCCCGTTCGTGGAATTGCAGCAGCAACTCGATCGAGTCCACGCAGCGACCGTCGGAGAGCAGGACGAGCCACGGCCCTTCCGGCTGATGGGAAATGCCGCGAAAGGCCATCACCGCGTCCTCCAGCATCAACTTGGGCAAATAATCCAGCTCCAACAAATCCAGCACCAAGGCGGTGGTGCCCAGCTTGAGCAGGAGCGAGGTGGGCAGGACGTTGGTGTCGCCGTGCAGCAAGTGCAGCCGTCGGTAGCGCCGGGCATCGGCCAGAGGTTCGTCGCGGGTGTTGATGATGGCGCGATTGAACTGCACCCACTCGAAAAGGTCGTTGTTGATGTAGTCGGCGCGCTGACTGATCTGAAAATGGCTGTCCGCCTGGGTCCGGCTGCGATCGGCGCGCAACTCCGACCCGGCGGTCGAGCCGACGCGGCCTGCGCCGCAAAAGAGCGTGCGCAAGGTCAGGAAGGTAAGCAGCGAAAGCACGTTTGGCTCCGTCAGCGGCGCCGCGCGGCGCACGAGGTAGTTCTCATGGCAACCAAAAGTCGCGCCGGAATAATGGTCCACGTTGTTGCGGATGAAGCTGACCTGATCGATCACCTTCAAGTCCCTGACCGCCCGCGTCAGGATGGCGTCGCCGGCGCGGTCGTAGCGCAGGAGGTCCAGGAGCGAAAGACATTCGGGCGTGCAATACTCCAGGTGGCCCATGTCCACGTACACGCGCCCGCCGTTGAAGAGGAAGCCGCCGTTGCCCGCCGGCTCGTCCCAGTCGCGCTGGTGCAAATCGGCCAGGCCGTAGAGTTGTTTTTCAAAAATCCAGTTGCGCACGCGGCCGATGACACCCGGCGGGCCAACGGTCTCGTTGGTCAGGCAGCCGTATTCAGTTTCCAGGCCGACGATCCGGTTCATAACCCCACCTGGACGAGCGTGAGCGGTTCGAAGCGCGCGCGTTGCGGTTTGTGGCGCGCCAGCCAGCCCAGTTCCACCGTCTTGCCGTTCACGCCCTTCCGCCAGCCTTCGCGGCGCCCGGCTTCGGCGGGCAGCGCGTCGGTGAACGGTTTGTTTTCCGTCAAGCACCACCAGGTTTGCAGCAACAGATCGGCGGCTTCGCTGCGGCTGCTTTGGTCCGTGAGTGTCCGGTTCAGCCAGTCCTGCGACGCCTTTTCCCGCTCCGGCTGGGTGGCGGCCACGACGGCGCCCCGGGTGTGGATTTGAAACGCGCCGTCAAAATGCAGGCGCAGCAACAAATCATGGCCGGGTTCGTTGCCCACCTCGGCCAGGAGCAATTCAACCAGGAAGGGCGCGCTGAAAATCTGCTCGAAATTGGTCTTCAACTGCGGGCTGATGCCAAAACCCACCAGCCGCCGCAGGCTGACATCCTCCGGCGCGCGCGTGAAAGCTTCCATGTGCGCCGCGTCAATGGCCGCCTGGCGGATTTTTTCCAGATCGGCAGGATGCCCCAGGCCGGCGAGCGCGTGGCGGTCGAACAATTCAAACACCTTCGATTGGCCGATGCCCACACCGAGCAGGAGAATCCCCTCCGGCAGGCACGCGGCGAGGACCGGCGAGCCGTCCTTGAGCTGCTCGCGGACGTAATCGCGGCGATTGGCGATGGCTTCGAGCCAACGATAGGGTTCCTCGATCATGGTTGTAGAAATTCCGCCTGCTGTTCGCCGGAGACGGTTTGCGCGCCCGAACCGAGCAGCAGTTTGATCGTGGCAAAGGTGTGGTTGGCGGGATTGACCCCGCCGGTGGCCGAATCGAATTCGGCGGCGGTCATCAGCAGCCGGAGCGCGAACTTCACCGCGTCGCGCAAATTCATCTGCGACGGCCGGGGCTGCGCGTATTGTTCCTGAAAACTCAGGATGCTGCGGATGGTGGTGGCGCCGGAGCCGGATGCCGCGAAGCCGACCGCCTGGAATTGGGCGCCGAGCGGGTCGTAAAAATAAATTTGCGGCCGCGGCGGCGAAACCGTCTGGTCCACGCCTGCGAAGAGTGGGACCACCACGCCCACGCCTTGCAGCGTCAGCGGCAGGTTCTCGCGCAACAGCCGCGCCAGGGCGCGGACCTTGGCGGGCAGGCTGAGCGTTTGCAACTGGCTGCGCCGATAATACTCGAAGGACGTTTGCAGCACGCGCGCCATTTCAAAGGCGGTGGCCGGCACGCCGGCGATGGCCAGCAGCGAGGTCGAATCCAGTTCGATGATCTTGTCCACCGAGTCGGTGACGATCACGTTGCCGGCGGTGGCGCGGCGGTCGCCCGCCATCAACACGCCGTCGCCAAAGTGAAAGGCGAAAACGGTGGTGGCCTGCGTCTGGACCGGCGCCTCGGGCGAAGAAACCGGCTTGAACGGGGAAATGCTCTGCGAGGCCAGCAAGGACAGAAAGTCGCCGGCGATGGGAGAAGGCTGGCTCATTGGCCGGTGCGCTGGCGGTAACGTCTGGCCTGGTCGGGATCGACCTTGCGCATGCGTTTCAAAAGTTCCTCGGTGTTGGGTTTGTCAACTTTCGGAGCGCTGGGGCCATCACCACCGCCGCTGGGGCCGGGGGGAATCGGGCGATTTTTTTGAGCTTGGTCAGGCATAAATAGTCGCAACTAGAATGACATATTTCCCAAAGTTCGCAAATCATCCGGCACACGGGCCGCATCCACAATTTGACGATAGCGTAAAACGTCTTCTTTGGCGAACAAATCCAGCAACGAAATTTTTATCGACCCGTCGCCCCCCTGCAAGGTCACATGGTCCCACTGGGCCGAGGTGATGGCGTCGGTGAATTTCTGCACGCACTTGCCGCGCACGTAGGCGCGCGTGGTCAGCGGCGGCTCGAAGACCGCGTTCTGCACCGCCATTTCGTCAGGCACCCCCAGCATCGCGCCGGATTTTTCCAGCCCGTAGTAGAGGCCCTCGGCTTCATCGAGCCGGTGATATTCCAGGTCGAGGCTTTGCAGCCAGGGATTGTCGTCCGCCAGGTTCTGAGCGGCTTGAAATTCCCGCAACAGGCCGAGCTTGGCCACCCAATCCAGCCGGTTGCGGCACCGCATCACCTCGGTTTCCAAATCGTTCAGCACGGCCTCCCAATCCGCCACCAGCGCGGCTTTTTCCGGGTCGGTCAAGTCACACACCTTGCGCACGGCGGCCAGATAATCGCGTTGCACGGCGAGGGCGGTGGAGGCTTTGCGGCCAGCCAGGCGGACTTCCCAGCGATAGTTGGCATCGCGGGAAATCGCCGGGAGCGCCTTCAATGGCTCGGCGAGCGCCGGCAAAGCCAACTGGGGGTGGCGCGACAGAGCTTCCAGCACCAGCGCCGTGGTGCCCACTTTCAGGCGCGTGGCGAACGACGACATGTTGGCGTCGCCCAGGATGACGTGAAAGCGCCGATAGAGTTTGGGGTTGGCGTGCGGTTCATCGCGCGTGTTGACCAGCGGCCGGCGCTGCATGGTGTCCACGCTCTGAAGCTCGCTGAAAAAATCGCTGCGCTGGGAAATTTGAAATTCGTGGGACATAAATTTGTCCTCCGCTTCTACCGCAAACTTGCCGGCGCCGGCGAATATCTGGCGCGTCACCAGAAACGCCTGGATGCCCTGCGCCAGAGCCGGCCAGGGCAGCGAACGGGGCAGGAGATAATTTTCGTGGCAGCCGTAACTGTGGCCGCAGAAATCCGTGTTGTTCTTGTAGAGCCGCACGGGACTGGGGCGTTGCGCGGACAACCGGACGGCGCAGGCCATGAGGATGCGTTCGCCGGCGCGGTCCTGGGCGGCCAGTTCCGCCAGCGTGCTGCACTCCGGCGTGCAATACTCCGGATGGGCGTGGTCGTTGTAAAAGCGCGCGCCGTTGCCGAGCACCAGGTCGCTCTTGATCTCCGTGTAGCTCAGTTCGCGCTCGGCGTCCTTGGCGTAGTAGCTGGCCTCGTCGGCGTCCTGCCGGAGCGATTCCACGCGAAAGCCGCGCGAGTCGGCGTGCGGGTCTTCGCTCGCGTAATCCCAGCGCATCCGCACCACCGGTTCGATGGCGCTGCGGACCAGCGCGATGGACTCGGCCACGACGTCGAGATCGTCCTCATCACTGCGGGCGATGCCAAATTCGGTTTCAATGCCGAATTGAATCAGGGGTGAAAACATGAAGAGCCACTGATGAAATTTACCCGCTTTGGGCAAAACAAATTCGCCTACACCACTCCGCTCGTTTCCCCTTTCCTCGGCCTTACTGGGCCAAGCTTCACCACGTTCTCCGGGTCGAAGTCGGTGAGCTTCAACCAGTCCTCGGTCAGATCGGTGGCGGGGAAAAGGTCGTTCTCGGCGTGCTCGCGCTGGAGCGCGGCGCTGAGGTCCTCGCGCGTGAGTTGCGTCTCTTGCTTCGTCTCGATGCTGCGCTTGATGGCGAGGCTCTTCGCGCGCTCGACCACGGCAGCGATGATGGCACCGCTGGCGAGGTCGCCGCGATAGAGCGCGTCCTTGCGCCCGCTGCGATAGATGACTTCCAGGAACTGGTTCTCCGGTGTGCGCGCGAAATGCTCGTCGGTGATGGTTTTGGCGAGCACGGTCTTCGGTTCGGCCAGCGGCAGCGTGTCGCGCAGATAAATCTCGTAAATGGCCTGCGCACCGGCCTGGTCGGGGCGTTTGACGCGGATTTTCCGGTCAATGCGACCGGGCCGCAGAATCGCCGGGTCAATCAAGTCGGCGCGGTTCGAGGCGAGGATGACGACGACGTTTTGCAGCGGCTCGATGCCGTCCATCTCGGTGCAAAACATCGGCACCACCGTGCTCAGGATGCTATGGTAGCGCCCGGCCCGCCGCGTGCCGAGGATGGACTCGGCCTCGTCAATGAACAAAAAGGCCAGCGCGCCGTCACTCGATCGTTCGCGGCACTGGGCGAAGAGGTCGCGCACCTGGCGTTCGGATTCGCCGACCCACATGTTGAGGATTTCCGGGCCTTTAACGTGGAGGAAAAATTCCGGGTGATCCACGCCGGTGAGCTGGGTGATTTGCTGGCGCAAATTGTAGGCGGTCGCCTTGCCGAGCATGGTTTTGCCGCAACCGGGCGGGCCGTAGAGCAGAAAGCCCTTGGGGACGTGGTGCTCGAAGCGTTTGAACAAATCGCGGTGGAGAAACGGCAGCTCGATGGTGTCGCGAATCGCCTGGACGGCCTCGGCCTGGCCGCCGATGGCCGCCCAAGGCAGTTCGGTGACGGTTTCCAAAGTGCGCTCGATGCGTTTGCCCATGCCGATGACTTCCAGGGCGACGCGTTGGTTGACATCGAGGCGGACTTCGACGCCGGTCTTGAGTTTTTCCTTGGCGAGCAGGGCCGAGCGCAGCAACACCAGCGGCATCAGGCCGGATTCCTGGCCGATGCGCAGGCGGCCGTCGGAAAGCAGTTCATCCACGCGGACAATCGGGCCGTTGCGGTCGAAGCCGAGTCCCTGCACGACCGCGAAGGCTTCATTGCAGAGGACACGCTGGCCGACCTGCAAACTGGGCAGCGGAATCTGGGGATCAATGCGGCAGACGTAATCAGTGCCGCCGATGCACACGTGCGCCTTGTCCGGCTCGACCGGCATGATAAAGGTGCCGACGCGAAAAGCGGGGGAGCGGAGTTTTTCGACGATGGCATCGAGCTTCTCAATCGCCTGCCGGGCCTGGTCGTTCATTTCCTCGATCGAGGCGATGCGCTCGCGCAGATAGAGCAGATCCATGAGCGAGGAATGCCGCGCCGGGAGTTTGCTGCTGATCAAATCAACCAGTTGGAGGATGGAGAAGCTGTCGAGTTCTTCGCGGGAGAGCAGATCACCGAGAGCAGAAGGTCCTTCGGCGGGGTCGCCGGTCGCTTTGCTCGCGGGCGAGCCAGGAATTGACTTCTTTTTCGAGTCAGCCATGTCGGCAGTTTAACCTGCCCCGGTGCATTTGCAAATAATCGTGAGGCCACGACGGGGGCGGATCTCACTTTCTGAGCACGGGGTGAGCGAAGCACCAAGCTCCAACCTCCAAGCACCAGAGAGAGCTTCCAAATCTCAAACACCAAACAACGCTTCGGGTGCCCTTTGAGACTTGGTGTTTGATGTTTCTCTGGAGGTTGGCGCTTGGAATTTGGAGCTTTTGTATGGGACTTGCATAGCTCGTTCCTCCGAAGAACGGAGTTGGGCGATACGCCTCAATAAACGCCCCTACCGCGATCGTTGGGCGATTATTTTCTGCGCGGCGTGGCGGACAGCTTTCACCAATTCCGGCGGTTGCAGCACGGTGGCGTTGCCGCCCCAACTCAATATCCAGCGCTCGACCTCCGCGAGGCTGGAAAGTTTCAAACGTAATTCCACCCCGCTGTCCTTGAGTTCGCGCAACTGTTGCGAGGGGTGCCATTTCTTCTCGCGGATGTAATCGGCCACATGTTCGTCGAAGCGGATGACGACGTGGAATTCACCCTGACCGGAGAAGACCCCGAAACTGTCGCGCAACCGTTTTTCGATGGAAAATTTTTTCGGGCGCTCGAAGATCTTGCCGGTGGGCTGGACGGCGCGGATGCGCGCGGGGACGAACGTGCGGATGTCGCGGCGCTGATGATCGAAGGCGAAGAGGAACCATTCGCCGTTGATGTTGGCCAGGTGATAGGGGTCCACGAGGCGCAGTTCGGTCTGCGAGCGGCCGGGCTTGCGATAGGTCAGTTGCAACTGCTTGCGCCGGGCCGTGGCTTTGGCGAGGGCGTCGAAGATTTCGAGGTCGAGCACCGGCTCGGCGCGGGTGACAAAAGAGATGGTCTGCTCCCAGTCAGCGAGGTTGAGCGAGACCGTGTCGGGGAGCGCCGCGGCCATTTTCTTGAAGGCGCTGACCAGCGGTTTTTCGAACGTGGTGCCGCGATATTGCTGCAGCGCCTTTTCGGCTACGAGCAGGGCGAACAGTTCGCCTTCGGTGATTTGCAGCGTGGGGAAGGCGTTGACTTCCTGCGTGTAATGGTAGCCGTTGCGCGCCGCCTGGTATTCCAGCGGCAATTCGAGGCGGTCGCGCATGAATTCGAGATCGCGATGGATGGACTTGGTGCTGACTTCCAGATCGAGGGCGAGCGTGGTGGCGTTGGGATGGCTGCCGGACTGGATGGCCTGATGAATTTTCATCATCCGCTCCAGCGGCGGGCGCGAATGCAACATTCGTTCCCCGGCAACTTCTGGTTTCATCGCCGCGAATGTGCGCTGAGGAGGGAACCGTTACAACGTTGAAGCGTTGAAGCGGGACAGAAAGAACGGATGAATTCGAGCGCCCGCGTTGTCACGCTTCAACGAATCACGACCCCTTGTCGAGTTTCGCGAGCAACTCTTCGTTGGTCTTGTGCTTCTTGAGGGCGCCGATCAGCGTTTCCATGGCTTCCACCGGGTTCAAATCCACCATCATGCGGCGGAGTTTGCGGATGGGCTCCAAGTGCCGGGCGGGAAATAATTTTTCCTCTTTGCGCGTGCCGCTCTTGGGAATGTCAATCGCGGGGAACAGCCGGCGGTCGGACAGCTTGCGGTCGAGAATCAGCTCCATGTTGCCGGTGCCTTTGAACTCCTGGAAAATCAACTCGTCCATGCGCGAGCCGGTGTCCACCAGCGCGGTGGCGATGATGGTCAGCGACCCGCCCTCCTCGATCTTGCGGGCCGAGGCGAACATCTTGCGGGGAATTTCCAGCGCGCGCGCGTCCACGCCGCCGGACATGGTGCGGCCGCTGCCGCCGTGGACGCTGTTGTAGGCGCGGGCGACGCGGGTGATGGAATCGAGCAGCACGAAGACGTCCTTGCCGCACTCGACCATGCGCCGGCAGCGTTCGATCATGAAGCGCGAGAGGCGGACGTGGGTTTCCAGGTCCTGGTCGTTGGAGGAGGCGACGACTTCGGCCTTGACGGAGCGCTGGAAGTCGGTGACTTCCTCGGGTCGCTCGTCAATGAGCAGGACCATGACATAGACTTCCGGGTGATTGGCGGTCACGGCGTTGGCGATCTGCTTCAGGATGGTGGTCTTGCCGCTGCGGGGCGGCGAGACGATCAGGCCGCGGGTCCCTCTGCCGATGGGAGTGACGAGGTCAATGATCCGGGTCTCCAGCATGTCCGGGCTGGTTTCGAGGTTGAACTTTTCAATCGGGTCAATGGTCGTGAGGTTTTCGAAGCGCACAGATTTGGTGTAGTCCCCGAAAGGCATGTCATTGACGGTAGTCACTTCGCGCAATTGCGGGCTGTTGCCCCGGTGCGGCGGTTGCAAGGCGCCCCCCACCAGGCAGCCTTCGCGGAGGAAGTTCTTTTTGATCGTGTCGGGCGTCACGAAGATGTCGGTGGGTTTGGGTTGGAAGCGGTTTTCGGAGGAACGGAGGAAACCGAATCCCTTTTCGGAAATTTCCAGGAAACCGGCGCCGAAGTCCGGCGTTACGATGGTGGCTGTGCTCATATTTAGTTTGTGAAACGGGTCTGTCTGCGGGCCAAGGCCCTGAAAGCGACACGAACTGTGAATTAAGAAGGACCGCTTACCCGAAATAGCTCTTAACACCACGCTTGGGAACAGACGGTAACCTGCTATCAGTTGCTTTTATAAGACCAAAATCCTCCGAATGCAACAATTATTTTTCAGGGAAATTTTTAGCCGGAGCGGCCGACCCGCTTTGCCGCAGTCGAGGCAGTTTCAGACCTGGCGCGGGTCTGCACGGCTTGACGGACCGTTTGGAAACCGCCCCCACTGTGTAGCCGCCGACGTGAGGAGGCGGATTTCGGAGCAATTGCACGTGACGTGTCCGCCTCCTCACGTCGGCGGCTACTTTTTTAACGGGCGGCTAACCGCCCACTTCGGCGCGCGCTTCGGCGGCCAGGGGCGTGCTCAAGTATCGCTCGCCGGTCGAGCAGGCCACGGTCACAATCAGTTTGCCCTTGTTTTCCGGCCGCCTGGCGACCTCGATGGCTGCGACGACATTGGCACCGGAGGAGATGCCCGCCAGAATCCCTTCTTCCTTGGCCAGACGCCGGGCCATGGCAAAAGCGTCGTCGTTGGAAACCTGGATGCACTCGGTAATCTGCGGGTTTCCATTCTCGTCCTTCAGATGCAAGTTTTTGGGAACGAACCCGGCGCCAGTCCCTTGAATCTTGTGCGGTCCGGGCTTGATGGGCTGGCCAGCCAGGGTCTGGGAAATGACCGGCGAATCCTTTGGCTCGACCGCGATGGCCTGGAAGGAAGGCTTCCTGGGCTTGATGACTTCGTAACAGCCGGTGATGGTGCCACCGGTCCCGACGGCGGCGACCAGGATGTCCACTTTGCCATCGGTATCTTCCCAGATTTCCACGGCTGTGGTTTTTTTATGGATTTCCGGGTTGGAAGGGTTTTCGAACTGTTGCGGGATCCAGGAGTTGGGGGTTTCGCTGGCCAGTTGCACGGCCTTGGCAATGGCCCCCTTCATTCCCTCGGCGCCGGGGGTGAGCACCAGTTTGGCCCCCAGCATGGCGAGCAAGGTGCGCCGCTCCAGCGACATCGTTTCCGGCATGGTGAGAATCAGCTTGTAGCCTTTGGCGGCGGCGACGAAGGCCAGCGAGATGCCCGTGTTGCCGCTGGTCGGCTCAATGATGACGGTTTCCTTTTTCAGAATGCCGCGTTTTTCGGCGTCCTCGATCATGGACATGCCGATGCGGTCCTTGACGCTGCCGAGGGGGTTTTGAAATTCGCACTTGAGGAGAATTGTGGCGTCGAGACCAGCGGTGACGCGGTTGAGCCGGACCAGCGGTGTGCGTCCGACGGTTTCTATGATGTTGTTGTAGATGTGGCCCATAAATTGGTTTTTGGTTGGAATCAGTATTTAACCAGGTTCAGAAAACGCCGGTATGTTGGCCAAATAACCGGCGGGAGCAAGTTTTTTTTGCGTCACTTTTTTGCGTCACAGGAAGGAAGTTGTCATTTCAGCGGGCAACCCGGAGGCATCCGGTGTTGTGCAAAACAAAAATCCCCGCCCGGTCTTGCGACCAGACGAGGATAAATGGGGGATGGGAGTTCGCCATGCTCTCTTTCCCGCGCTGGCATTAGGCGCCCCGCGTCGGCGGGGCTGCCAGCTTCCCGACGCCATTCTCCACGGCAAGCGGAGTTTTCGGCCTCATAGCAGGGCCGTCCAGCGCCTTGCGGTCGCTGAATTATCGAGTGAGGCCTCTTAGCTCGCTTCGGCTGGCGTTTGCGGACGCCGGCTTACGAACCAGGTAAAGACACGATTGTGACTGCGACTCCGCGTCTTTACCAGTTAGCGCTGGGTCGGCCACCGCGTTTGGCGATGCGTTGGCCCAGTGCCACGGGTCTGACCTCTTACCTCTCAGGTTGCCTTTCGCTCACAAGCCAGCGGCGTTGTTTGTAACACCGCCGGCATTTCAGAAGGTTTTCACAAGCCTTGCCCGGGCTTCGTGCCCTTCCCGGTTCATGCGCTCACTTTGTCTCGCCTTTCAGCGCCTTTCATTTGGCCGATCCCCTCGCGGGAACCGACCGAGCCGCACGCCCCGTGCCGGAACACAGTAGCAACCTCATACCCTTTGGGTAACTGCGATTCATTCAAGCCCGAAACCAGCCTGAATTACTTGACCCGGCGCAGAACGGCTTCTCATCGTTCCTGGCCGCGCAGTTCCTACTCGCGTTACTGACGGCGCGCGAACGCCGCCAGAGGAACTGGTGAATTCTGCCTCCGCCACCCGAACATTACGATCCGAGCTTGAGAGGGGTTCAGCCAACCAGCTTGACTCAACCTTTCCCCAGTCACCTGGGATTATCCCGGAGATGTCGGACTCATTCTTTCGTCTGCTTCCGAACACCTCGGTTCTTTCAATGAACTGCTCACAGAATAACAAATTTTCCGGCTCAGTCCATGATTTCTTATGCACAACTTATTAACCGGAAAACATCCGGTGAAAGAAAAATGAAAACTGAATTTGAACCAATAACCGCAAGGGGTTTTTTGACACCGCCATAATCCGACCGTCCGCCCAGAACACGGCATGCGGGGTTTGGTGAATAAGTTTTTCCCCGGCGTTGAAGGATTTTCTGGAACTTTTCCCGCGCAATTCGGAAATAAAAAAAACCCCGCGCCGGCGGTTTCCGCGAGCCGTTGACCTCAAGCCGGCTTGGGTTTGGGTGCTGCCGCCTTCTTTTTGCGCTTCAAATAGGCCGTCCGTCTTTTGCGTTTTTCGATTTTGTTGTATTGCCTGCCCATAGAATTGTTAATTAACGTTGATCCGCCAGTGATTCTGGCGGCTGACTATGAAGATTGAGCCCGGTCCGTTCAACACCTATTATTCACTGGCGCTGGCGCTCGCCCTCCTGGCCGGCTGCCAGACCCCTGAAGAGCGCGAGCGCAGCAACGAATTCAGCACCCTGCGCCTCCACCTGGAAGTCAACCCCGACGGCACCGACCAGAGCGGACCCGTGCCGGTGCTGCGCGAGAATCCAGTGCTGGTCAACGTCCAGCGCAACCCCTTTCTTCACGAGGGCGACATCGAAAAGGCGCTCGTGGCGGAGGTGCTGGGCGGCTACGTCATCCAGGTCCAATTCGACAGGCACGGCGTCCTGGCCCTCGACACCGTGTCCGCCGAGCACAAGGGACGGCGGGTGGCAGTGTTCAGCGAGTTCGGCCCGGTGCGGTGGCTCGCCGCGCCGGTGATGAACAAGCGCATCCGGGACGGCCTGCTCACGTTCACGCCGGACGCCAGCCGCGAAGAAGCCGAGCGCATCGTTCGCGGCCTGAACAACGCGATCGCCAAGAACCGCAAGAAAACTTCGCTCTAAATTCCGACCCGGGTGAAATGTTTCTCCGCCATCGCGGCGCTTGGCTTGATGGGCCTCACGGGCGGGAACGTTTCGGCCCAAACCTTTCAACTTCCCACGGCCAACCACTACCTGTTCACGCCGGGGGCGGAGGAAAAATTTTTTGCCGGCACGACCGGCAAACCGTGGACCAGCGGCACGTTCGGCTGCGTCCGCTCCGCCGGCCGGCAATTTCACGAAGGGCTGGACATCAAATGCCTGCAACGCGACAAGAAAGGCGAACCGGTTGACCCTGTGATGGCCTCGGCGGAGGGCACCGTCGTTTATTTCAACAAGAAACCCTCGCTCTCCAGTTTCGGAAACTACCTCGTCCTGCGCCACTCCGTTGACGGCCTGGAAATTTATTCCAACTATGCCCATTTGCGCGAAATCCGCGCCGGCCTCAAAGTCGGCTCCCAGGTCAAAGCCGGTGAAACCATCGCGGTCATGGGCCGCACGGCCAACACACACGAAGGCATCTCCCGCGAACGCGCCCACGTCCATTTCGAGTTGAACCTTTTCATCAACGACCGGTTTGCCGATTGGTTCAAGGCCACCTTTCCCAAAGAGCGCAATGATCACGGCATCTGGAACGGCCGAAACCTGATCGGCCTCGACCCGCGCCTGATTCTCCTCGCCCAGACGAATGCGGACTTCAGCCTCCTTCAGTTCATCCGCCATCAACCCGAACTGTGCCGCGTGCTGGTGCGGCAGTCCGACCTCCCGTGGGTCAAACGCTACCCGCAGTTTGTTCTGAAAAACCCGACGGCCGAAAAGGAGGGAGTCGTCGGCTACGAGGTCGCGCTGAATTATTACGGGCTGCCTTTTGAACTTATCCCGCGCGCTGCTTCGGAAGTCAAAACCAAATCCAAACTCCAACTGCTGCACGTCAACGAGGCGGAATACAACAAGAATCCCTGCCGCAAACTGGTGGCCAAACTCAACGGCCACTGGGAGCTGGCCAACAACGGCCTGAACCTCCTCCACCTGCTGACTTACTGATCCCCGGAGGGACGAGCTACGCGAGTCCCCGATTTTCGCGGAACAGCGGAAGAAGTTTGGGACTCGCGTAGCTCGTCCCTCCGATCATCATTGCAGATGCACGCGGTAGAAACGTTTCAGGGAGGGCAAGCCGCCAGCGAAGGGTGGGGTGAGACTCTGTCGAGCCAAGTCAGGACAGGTTGCAACTCGGCTCGACGGAGTCTCGCCCCACCTTCACTGCAGCCCGATGCGGTAGAAGCGCTTCGTGCCGGGCAGGCCGCCGGGGTGGGTGCCGTCGTCGGTCCATTGGGTTGTTGCGCCGGCCGAGGGGACGCTCGCGGTGCCGATGCTCCAGGTCACGAGGTCGTTCGAGTATTCAATCCGGTAGGTTTTCGCGGGGACGGAGGCGAAGACGATCACGTTTTCGCCGCTGCCGTTCTGCGCGACGGAGAGGACGTGCAGATAGCTGTTGGAATCGTTCGGATCGGTGCCGGCGGCGGCTTCCTGCAAATCGCCCTGGCCGTCGCCGTCGGTGTCCACGTAGGTGACGCCGCCGAGGATGAGGTTGGTGGCGGTTTGGGTGACGGCGAAGCTGGCGAGGTTGTTGGTGAGGCTGACGCGGCCACCGCTGATGTTGGCGAAGCTGCCGCTGGCGGAACCGAAGGAGACGAGGGTGAAGGTGTCGCTGTCGTCGGGCAGGAAGTTGTTGAGCAACGCGAGGCTCAACGTGCCGGCGAACTGGACGAAGTTGGTGACGGTGAGCTGGTCGTATTGGTTGGTGGCGATGAGGCCGCCGATCTCGAAG